>NZ_JBEZXS010000003.1:0-379280 GCF_040638185.1 Streptomyces sp. NPDC026672 | reverse complement strand
GAGGATCGCCCTCGTACTGGATGTACTTGGGCGTTCCGACAACGCAGCGAGTGTGCGTGCCAGGCGTCGCGGGCCAGGCGGGACTTTCGAAACACACCCTAGGGCCCCGGCAGGCGACGTCCGCCCGTCGAGGAGCGGCGTCCGGTGCGTGCTCTCGGCGTGCCGGGCGTCGCGACGGGGCGAACGTCGTCTGTCGGGGCGCAGGGCCGTTCGCCCGCGCCCGGGGGTCCGACGAAGGCTCCCGCCCGGACCCCGGTGTTCCACCGGCAGTGGCCGTGCGCTGCCGGCGGGGGTGCCCACGCGTCGGTCGTGGCCGGCGGCCGGGCGGGGTGCGGTGGCCAGGTGTTGTGGACCACCCCGCGCGGCGCAGACTCGGGGCCGCCCGCCCGGGACCGGGCGGGCGGCCCCTGGTCCGGCGGGTGGCTCCCGTCGGGCGCGGGCCCTTGGCAGGCGCCCGACGGCGGGCGCCCCGCGGCCGTGGGCAGGCGGTCCTAGCCCGCGAGCAGGATCTTCAGGGTCGAGTCCAGGTGGTCGTCGATCGCCGCGCACGCGGCCGGCGCGTCGGCCGCCGCCAGGGCGTCCAGGATGGCCCGGTGTTCGTCGAGCACCGCCTCCTGGCGTCCGCGCCGGTGGAACAGCGCGACCACGCCCGCGCGGACCTGGCGGCTGCGCAGCCCGTCGTAGTGCCGGTCGAGCAGGGTGTTGCCGACGGCCGAGACCAGCGTGGCGTGGAAGAGGTGGTCCACGTCGATGAACTCCCGGGCCTGCTCGGGCCCGGTGAGCCCGCCCTGCCGGTCGAGCAGCGCCCGCAGCTCGGCCAGCGGCACCCGGTCACGGGTCACCAGCCGCTCGGCGGCGTACCGCTCCACGACGCCGCGCAGCTCCATCAGCTCGGTGATCTCACGGCCGGTGAGCGCGGCCACCCGGGCGCCCCGCTTGGGCACCAGCTCGACCAGGTCCTCGGCGGCGAGCAGCAGCAGCGCCTCGCGGACGGGTGTGCGCGAGACCCCGATGCGGTCCGCGACCTCCTGCTCGGACAGGAACGCGCCCTGCATCTCCGGGTCCGTGAGGACCGTGTCCCTGAGATACGCGTACGCCTTCTCCCGACCGGAGACCACCGCTACCCCCTGAGGTCGCATACACCCTGTATACGGAAGCTACCACGCACCCGCCCGGACCCGTCCCCACCTGCCCGACCGCTCGTCCTCCACCGCGCGGGCAGCCGGGAACCGCTCCCCGCGCGCTCCCGCCCCCCGGCCGCCCGGGATCTCACCCCGGTGTGGCGGTGATCCCCTCCAGTGCCTCCCGCGCCGCCTCCTCGGCCGCGGCCCGGTCCTCCGGTACGAGGCCGATGCGGGTACGGCGGTCGAGGAGGTCGGCCGTGTCGAGGGCGCCCTCGTGCAGCGCGGCCCAGCGCAGTTCGGCACGGGTCACGGGGTGGCCGGGCAGCACGGGGCCGGCCAGGCGCGGGTCGGCGTCGGCGAGCGCCAGGACGGCCGGGGCCTCCGTGCCGTGGCGCCGTACCAGGCGGTCGGGCGCGGGGACACGGCCTAGCCGGGCCGGGGACGCCGCCCCGACGAGCGGCAGGGCCGCGGTGACGGACGGCCCCGCGGGCAGCCGGCGCGCGGCGACCACCGCGTCGACCGCGTCCTCGGCCATCCGCCGGTACGTGGTGAGCTTGCCGCCGACCACGGTGACCACACCGTCGGGCGAGGTCAGCACGGCGTGCCGGCGGGAGACGTCGGAGGTGCGGGCGGGCGCCCCGGAGCCCTCGCCCGCCGTGTCGAGCAGCGGACGCAGCCCGGCGAAGGCGCCCACGACGTCCGCGCGCCGCACCGGCACGTCCAGCGCGCCGCCGAGGACGTCGAGCAGGAACCCGACGTCGGTCTCGGGCACCTCCGGCACGTCGGGGACGTCGCCCTCCACGGGCTCGTCGGTGAGTCCGACGTACACGCGGCCGTCGCCCTGGGGGAGGACCAGCACGAAGCGGTCCGTCTCGCCGGGCACCGGGACGTGCAGGCCCGCGGGCAGGGAGCCGAACAGCCCGGCGCGCAGCACCAGATGCGTGCCGCGCGAGGGACGGATCCGGATGCCGTCGACCAGGCCGCCCGCCCACACCCCGGTGGCGTTGACCACCGCGCGGGCCGCGATCTCGCCCTCCTCGCCGGTGAGTTCGTCGCGGACCCGGGCGCCCCTCCCGGTCAGCTCCAGCACCCGCACCCGGGTGAGGACCCGCGCCCCGTGCGCGGCCGCCGTACGGGCGAGGGCGGTGACCAGCCGGGCGTCGTCGCTCACCCGGCCGTCCCAGGAGAGCAGGCCCCCGCGCAGCCCGTCGGCGCGCACGGCGGGCGCCAGGTGCCGGGCCTCCACCGCCGAGAGCCGGCGCGGCGCGGGCAGGGTGGTCCGCGCCGTGCGCGCGGCCAGCCGCAGTGTGTCACCGGCGCGCAGTCCGGCCCAGGTCAGGGACGCCTGCGCACGCGACACCAGCGGGGTCAGGGGCAGGACGAAGGGCTGGGCGCGCACCAGATGGGGAGCGGTGCGTTCCATCAGCACCCCGCGCTCGACCGCGCTCTCCCGGGCGACGCCCCACTGCCCCGACGCCAGGTAGCGCAGCCCGCCGTGGATCAGCTTGGAGCTCCAGCGGGACGTGCCGAAGGCCAGGTCGTGGGCGTCCACGGCGACCACGCCCAGACCGCGGGCCGCCGCGTCCAGCGCGACGCCGGCCCCGGTCGCGCCGAGCCCCACCACCAGGACGTCCGCCGTGAACCCCCCGACGGCCTCGGTGAGTTCACGCGCGCGGCGCGCGGCGGAGAGCGAGGAGCCCGGGAGGGGCGCGGTCGTGCGGCCGGTGCGGCTCATGGCGTCAGGGTCCTCTCCAGGAGGGTGCGCAGTTCGCCGAGGAACGCCTCGGAGGTCAGGTCGGGCCGGTCCTCTTCGGTCATGGTGCGCAGCGACAGGGTGAAGGACTGGACGACCAACAGCAGGGAACGGGCCTGGAGTTCGACGGGAGCGGGGCGCACCGACCCATCGGCGTGCCCTTCGCGCAGACGTCCGGACAGCAGCTCCAGGAGGGCCTCCTGGCTGGCTCCGCGCCGGTCGAGGACGTAGGGGAGCAGCAGTTCGGGATCGACGTCGACGATCTTGACGAAGAGCGGATGCGCCCGGAACGCGGCCACCCCCGCGACCAGCCCGTCCACGAGCGGTTCGCGCGCCCGTCCCGCCGGGCGGTGCGGAGGCATCGCCGCGGTGGCCACACCGACCCACTCACGGGTCATCAGGTCGCCCACCAGGGAGCGCACATCGGGCCGGCGACGGTAGAGCGTCATCCGTGAGACACCGGCGCGGCGGGCCACGTCCGTCAGGGTGGTGCGCCGTACGCCGACGGCGAGCACGCAGTCGCGCACGGCGTCGAGTACCCGGTCACCGGCGGCGTCCCCGCCCCCGCCCTTGTCGGCCCCGTCCTTGTCCGCATCCTTGTGACGAATAGGCGTCATGTGTCACAGTGTAACGCCCCGGTGGGCGGCCGGGGTGATGGTGCCGGACAACCGACCGACGAGGGACGGCCCTTGATGGACATGCTGTGGAGCGGCTGGGGCGACCCGGCCGAGGCGGCGCCGCTGCCCGACACCGTGACCGGACTGCTGCGCGACCTGCTCGGCGTCACGCCCCGCGACACCGCCCCGCCGGCCCTCGACGCCCTCGACGTGCCCGCCTGCCCGCTCGACGCCGCCGCGCTCGCGGCCCTCGCGGAGGTCGTCGGCGGCCCGGCCCACGTCCGCACCGACGCCGGGAGCCGCGTCCGGCACACCCGCGGCAAGTCCACCCCGGACCTGCTGCGCATCCGCGCAGGCGACCTCACGGACGCACCCGCCGCCGTCGTACTGCCCGCCACCCACGACGAGGTCCTCGCCGTCCTGCGGACCTGCGGCCGGCTCGGCCTCGCCGTCGTGCCGTTCGGCGGCGGCACCTCCGTCGTCGGCGGCCTCGCGCCCGAACTCCGCGGCCCCGGGCGCCGGGACGCCGTCGCCCTCGACCTGCGCCGCATGCCCGGACTGCTCGCCCTCGACCCCGTCTCCCGCACCGCCACCCTCGGCCCCGGCCTGCGCGCCCCGCGCGCCGAGGCGCTGCTCGCCGAACACGGCTTCACGCTCGGCCACTTCCCCCAGTCCTACGAGTGGGCCACCATCGGCGGATTCGCCGCCGCCCGCTCCAGCGGCCAGGCGTCCGCCGGATACGGCCGCTTCGACGACATGGTCCTCGGCCTCACCCTCGCCACCCCGCGCGGCACCCTGGAGACCGGCCGCGCCCCGCGCTCGGCCGCGGGACCCGATCTGCGCCAGCTGGTCCTCGGCTCGGAGGGCGCGTTCGGCGTCATCACCTCCGTCACCGTGAGGATCAGGCCCGTCCCACGGGTCCGGATCCACGAGGGCTGGCACTTCGCCTCGTTCGAGGAGGGCACCGCCGCCCTGCGCCACCTCGCACAGGACGGGCCGCGCCCCACCGTGCTGCGCCTGTCCGACGAGACGGAGACCCTGGTCGGACTCGCCCGGCCCGACGCCATCGGCTCCGCTGACGCGCGGGCGGACGGAGGGTGCCGGGCCATCGTCGGGTACGAGGGCACCGAAGAGGACACCGCCCGGCGCCGTACGGGCGCCGCCGCCGTGCTGCGCGCCGCCGGCGGCACTTGCCTGGGGACCGGACCCGGCGAGAGCTGGGCCCGCGGACGCTTCTCGGCCCCCTATCTGCGCGACGCCCTGCTCGACGCCGGGGCCTTCGCCGAGACCCTGGAGACCGCCGCCTTCTGGTCCCGGCTCCCCGGCCTCCACCGGGCCGTCCGCACGGCACTCACCGACACCCTCACCCGGGCGGGCACCCCGCCCCTGGTGATGTGCCACGTCTCCCACGTGTACGAGAACGGCGCCTCCCTGTACTTCACGGTCGTCGGCGCCCAGGGCGAGGACCCGGTGGCCCACTGGACGCCCGCCAAGCACGCCGCCAACGAGGCGGTCCTCGCGGCGGGCGGCACGATCAGCCACCACCACGGGGTGGGCACGGACCACCGCGACTGGTACGTCAGGGAGGCGGGCGCGCTGGGCGTCGAGGCGCTGCGGGCGGTCAAGGACCGCCTCGACCCGGACGGCATCCTCAACCCGGGCGTCCTGCTGCCCGCCGACCGACCCGCCGTCTGACCCTCCGGCCCGCCACCCGGCCCGGTATCCCGCCCGACCCGCACCACCCGTCACCGTCCGGAGGCCCACCGATGCGCCAGTTCACCGCCGTCGTCAACCCCACCGCGGGCGGCTCCGACGGGGCGTCGGCGCTGCTGCACGTCGGACGGCTGCTGCGGGAGGCCGGGGCGGAACTGGAGACCGAGTACAGCCGCAGCCTCGCCCACGCCCAGGACATCGCCCGCGCGGCGGGGGAGCGGGGCCGGGTGGTCCTCGCCGTCGGCGGCGACGGCATGGCCGGCGGGATCGGCGGCGCCCTCAGCGGCACCGGCACGGTCCTCGGGCTGGTCCCGGCCGGGCGCGGCAACGACTTCGCGCGGGCGCTCGGACTGCCCCGCGACCCGGCCGCGCTGGCCCGGATCCTGCTGCGCCACGAGCCCCGGCGCGTCGACACCGTCGAGGTGGAGTCGGCGGTCCACCCGCGCACGGTGGTGCTGGGCAGCGTGTACGCGGGCGTGGACGCGCTCGCCAACCGGTACGCCAACCACGCCCGGCTGCTGCACGGCGCCGCGTCCTACTACGCGGGCGGGCTGCGCGCGGTGGCCGGCTGGCGCCCGGCCACCTACCGGGTGACCGTCGACGGACGCGCGCACGAGCACAGCGGCTTCACCGTCGTGGCCGCCAACTCCCCCTACTACGGCTCCGGCCGGGCCATCGCCCCGGACGCCCGCGTGGACGACGGACTGCTCGACGTCGTGCTCATCGGCAGGACACCGCGCCGCGTGTTCTTCGCCCTGATGCACGAACTGCGCACCGGAGCCCACGTCCACCGCCCCGAGGTACGGGTGCTGCGCGGGCGTGAGATACACGTCGAGTCCGACCGTCCGGTGCCCTACGGCGCCGACGGCGAGGTCGAGGCGACCCTGCCCGTCACCGCCCGGGTGCGCCCCGCCGACCTCGCGGTGCTGTGCTGAACAGGGCGTAGGACACGGGGGCTTCGGCGGTGTCCCCGGTGGTGGCCGCGGGCGGTCAGCAGTCGGGGGTGCCTCCGCTGCACGGGTCGGCGCTCTCCGGCAGGTGCTCCTGCGCCCATGCGCCGAGTTCCTTGAGCGCCGGCTCCAGCGCGGCGCCCGTCTCGGTCAGCCGGTAGGAGACCCGCAGCGGCGGTCCTTCGTCGACCTCGCGGACCACGAGCCCGGCCGCGCCCAGTTCGGCGAGCCGGTCCGAGAGCATGCGCTCGCTGATGCCCGGCACCGCGCGGCGCAGATCGGCGAAGTGCGTCGGCTGTTCCAGGAGCACGGCCACGATCAGGCCGCTCCACCGCTTCCCGAGCAGCTGGAAGACGCGGGTGATGCCGCCGTCGACCTGCTTGCACGCCGACACGTCGTGGGTCTGCTCCGCCGCCATGGGCTCATGGTACTACCCCGCCGTATGGGGATGAAAAAAAGTAAGTCCATGTGTTAGATATAGCCGAGTACCAAATCTCAGTCCGGGGTTCGCCCCCCGGCACGTCCCCTGGAGACACCCATGGCCACCCTGCTGCACATCGACTCGTCCGTGTTCCCGAGCGAGGCGTCCGCGTCCCGCGCCGTGGCGGACGCCTTCCGCAAGACCTGGGAGGAGCAGCACCCGGAGGGCACGGTCATCCACCGCGACCTGTCCGCGAACCCCGTGCCCCACCTGACCGCCGACGCCCACACCGCCGGTCTCTCGGACCCGGCCGGCCACACCCCGGCCCAGGCCGCCGCGTTCGCCGCGCGCCTGCCCCTCATCGAGGAGCTGGAGCAGGCCGACGTCGTGCTCATCGGCGCCCCGATGTACAACTTCTCGATCCCCTCGACCCTCAAGGCGTGGCTGGACAACGTGCTCCTCATGGGCCGCACCGCGGGGGAGACGTCCTCGATCAAGGGCACCCCGGTCGTCGTCGTGGCGAGCCGCGGCGGCTCCTACGCGCCGGGCACCCCGCGCGAGGACTTCGAGTACGTGCAGAACTACCTGAAGGCGGTCCTCGCCGACACCCTCGCCCTGGACCTGGAGTTCATCGTCCCCGAGCTGACGATGGCCCCGCACGTCCCGGCCATGGCCGAGCTGGTGCCGCTGTTCGAGTCCTCCCGCGACCGCGCCCTGGCGGACGCGACCGCCCGGGCCAAGGCCCTCGCCGAGCGCGTCGCCGCGTAGGACGGACCCCTCCGGGAGGGCGCCGTGACACGTCCCCGCTCCGCGGGGCGTCGCACGGCGCCCTTTCGGTCGCTCGGGGCGACTTTCCGCAACTCCATGGCATGCTCCGGTCAAATCTGCGAGGCTTTCGCCAGCCGTGCCCTGATCACCGGGGCCCGGCGGACCCGTCACCTCGGTGAACGGACAACCGAACGCGTGACCCGCGGCCGCCCCCCGGCGCACCCAAGCCGGCCGTGCGGCCACCGAGCAGGCCGGAATCCGGCCGCCGCAAAGGAGTTTCGTGTGAGAACCACCCCCCACAAGGCCCTCGTCGGCACTCTCGTCGCCGCCGCGCTGGCCCTCTTCGCCCTCCCCGCCGGCCCGGCCGTCGCGGCGCCCGCCGCCACCGCGACCGACGCGCCGGCCGCCGCCCGGACCGCCGCCGCCCCCAGCGCCGACACCGTCCGCACCCCGGCGGCCCCCGCGTACACCGTCAGCCTGAGCAGCAACACCGCCGGCACGGTGTGGACCGGCCACGAGAGCGCCACCTTCACCAACGCCTCCCCGACCCCGCTCGGCGAGGTCTACCTGCGGCTGTGGGACAACTACCACGGCAGCTGCTCCGCCCCGCCGATCACGGTGACCAACGTCACCGGCGGCACCGCGGGCGCCCTCTCCGTGGCCTGCACCGCCCTGCGGATCGACCTGCCGTCGCCGCTGGCCCAGGGACAGAGCGCCACGATCGGCTTCGACCTGGGCATCACCGTGCCCAGCGGCGCCGACCGCTTCGGCCACGACGGCGCGTTCAGCTTCATCGGCAACGCCCTGCCCGTGCTGGCCGTCAAGGACGCCGCGGGCTGGCACCTGGACCCGTACACCAACAACGGCGAGGCCTTCTACTCACTGGCCGCCGACTTCAAGGTGACCCTCGACCACCCCAGCACCCTGCTGGTCCCGGCCACCGGCACCTCCGTCGACACCCCCGGCACCGGCGGCCGTACCGTCACCACCGCGACCGCCGCCCGCGTCCGCGACTTCGCCTGGGCCGCCGGCCCCTTCAGTAAAATCTCCGGCACCTCGGCCACCGGAGTCCCGGTCAACGTCTACTCCGTGTCGAACATCAGCTCCGCCAGCGCGCAGTCGATGCTCAGCACCGCCAGGTCCGCCGTGGACGCCCACTCCGCGCGCTTCGGCGCCTACCCGTACGGCGAGCTGGACGCGGTCATCGACAACAACTTCTGGTTCGGCGGCATGGAGTACCCGGGCTTCGTGCTCGACCTGGTCAGCACCACCGCCCTCACCCACGAGATCGCCCACCAGTGGTGGTACGGCATCGTCGGCGACGACGAGTACAACTCCCCCTGGCTCGACGAGTCGTTCACCGACTACGCCACCGACCTCGCGCAGAACAAGACCGGCACGGGCTGCTGGAACAGCGTCTCCTGGGCGTCGTCCGCCGAGAAGATCACCAACTCGATGGCCTACTGGGACACCCACTCCTCCCGGTACTCCACCGTGGTCTACGGCTACGGCAAGTGCGCCCTGCACGACCTGCGCCGCGTCCTCGGCGACACCGCCATGGCCAAGCTCCTGAAGGACTACGCCGCCGCGCACTGGTACGGGGTCTCGACCACCGCCGAGTTCAAGGCCGCCGCGCAGGCCGCCACGAGCACGGACCTCACCTCGTTCTGGACCCAGCACCGCATCGACGGCTGACCCCGGCGAAGGCCGCCGCGGTGGCGTCCGTGCGCCACCGCGGCACACCCGACCGGGTCAGCCGCGCGGCCGGTCCCGGTACGCGATCCTGCCGATCTCCCGGACCTCACCGGTCGTGCCCCACTCGTTCCCGCCGAGCCGGGACAGCGGACGCAGCCGGTGGATGTCCGGACGTCCGTCCACCAGCACCTCCTCGGCGACGACCGCGTGCACGACCCGCCCGAACACCACCGTCGAGTCGCCAAGACCCAGCGTCGAGTGCAGCGTGCACTCCAGCGCCACGGGGGAGGCGGCCACCCGGGGCGGCTCCACCCGCAGCGACGGCTCCCGCCCGACACCGACCGCGTCGAACTCGCCCTCCTCGCGCGGGAAGTCGGTCGCGGTCGCGTTGATCTGCTCGAACAGTGGCTCCGGGGCGAAGTTCACGACGAACTCGCGCGTCTCCTCGACGTTGCGCAGCGAGTCCTTGCGGCCCACGGACGTGAACTGGACGATCGGCGGATCGGTCGAGGCGACCGTGAAGAAGGAGTGCGGGGCCAGATTGGCCGTGCCGTCCGCGGCGAGGGTCGAGACCCAGGCGATGGGCCGGGGCACGATCACGGAGGTCAGCAGACGGTAGAAGGCGCCAGGACCGAGGGCGTCCGGCGAGTGGTCGACACGCATGCCCCCACGCTATGCCGCGGGCTCCGGCGGCGTACCCACCGCCCCCCGGTGCGGCAGCAGCCGGACGGTCAGCGCGGCCATGTCGTCGTGCAGCTGGTCGTGGCTGAACTCCAGCAGATCGCGGTGGAGCCGGTCCAGTAGCTCCCGCGGCGGCAGCGGGCCCCAGGCGCGCACCCGCTCGATCAGCGGGTAGAACGCGCCGTCCGGATCACGGGTCTCCGTGATGCCGTCCGTGTAGAGCAGCAACTGGTCGCCGGGCCGGAACGGATAGGCGTCCACGTGGTACGGCTCCCGCATCAGCATCCCCAGGTTCAGCGGCGGCGCCGGCCGCCCCCGGTCCAGCTCCTCCACCGCGCCGGGCCGCACCAGCAGCGGCGGCGGATGGCCGCAGTTGACGACCCGCACCACCTGCCCGTCGGCCACGATCTCCGCGAAGACGGCGGTCGCGAACCGCTCGGCCGCCTCCCCGCCGGCCATCTCCTCGGCCCGCCGCGACACGCTGACCTCCACCCGGCCCGCGAGCGACGGCAGATCGGGCTCGTCGTACGCGGCCTCCCGGAACGCCCCGAGCAGCGTGCCCGCGGTCTCCACGGCGCGCAGCCCCTTGCCGCGCACGTCGCCGATGAGCAGCCGCACCCCGTGCGCCGTGGGCACGGCCTCGAAGAGGTCGCCGCCGATCCTCGCCTCCGCGTCCGCCGACACGTAGAAGCTCTCCAGCCGCAGGTCCCCGATCCGGTACGGCACCGGGCGCAGCAGGACGCGCTGCGCGATGTCCGCCACGAAGCGCACGTCCGCGAGCATGCGCTCCCGCCGGATGCGGTGGGCGGCCAGGATCGTGCCGAGGGTGCCCACCAGGGCGGTGCACAGATAGGCCGCCACGTAGTGCCGCTCCCACAGATGGCCCACCGACCGTCCGGCGCAGCACGGGGTGCCGGCGAGGACCCCCTCGAACACGAGGGCGAAGACCGTCACCCCGGCGACCACGACGGGCCCGTGCGCGAAGGCCGCCACCAGCGGCAGCGCGATCAGCACGAAGCTCAGCGGCCACTGCACGGGCGTGACGGGTTCGAGGACGAGCAGACCGGCGACGTACAGGACCGGGAGCCAGCGCATCCACGCCGGGGTGGCGGGCGGCCGGGTGTGCGGTCCGTCGCCGTCCTGTGCCTCCCGCGGTGCCCGACGGTCCGACCGACCCAGCCTGAACACACCGAACTCCCCGCACCCGACCCGATCCCGGACAAGACGTCCAGCCTGTCGCCGCGGCCCGCCCCACCCCGGCATTGCTCCGGTCGGCGGCATGTCCGGCCCCGGCGCCCCAGCCAGGTCCGCGCCACCACCACGACGGCCAGGAACGCCCCGCTGACGACCACGCGCGGCGAGGTGCGTGCGCCGGCCTGCCGGGGCGGCGACGGCGCGGTCCACACGCGCCGACATGTCGCGCGCGACTCCGGCGGGCCCCGCCCGGCGGCCCCGACCTTCGTGTCGGGCACGTTACGCAGGCCGAAATGCGGTGCCCTTGGCCTCTCAACTCCCTTGTGGAAGCGCCAATTTGAGACGTTGCTTTGGTGTAGTCATGACAATCCTGGGTGAGGGATGTCACTCTGCTGTGCGCACGTTCACTTCGCATTCACGGGCACCACACCTCACCCCCACCACCCATGCGGTGCCCCGTACCACCCGTACCCGCACGCGTCGCCGGACGGCCGACCCCGGCCGTTCCGCTCTCCCGGACTCCACCCCGAGTCCGAACCCCACAGAAGGAGAACGCCTTGTTGCGGCAGGACCGTCGCCACCCCCACCGCCCCAGATACACCGCGGCCCTCGTACTCACCGCCGTGGGCACCCTGTTCGCCGCCGGAGTCCAGGCGGGACCCGCCTCCGCCGCCCCCGAGGGCCGCGGCTCCGCGAAGATCCTGGCCACCCCCCGCGCCGCCGCGGCCCCCGCCCCGCTCTCGGCGGCCCGGCACAAGGCGCTGGTCGAGGAGGCCACCGCGGCCGTCAAGGACACCGCGCGGAGCCTGCGCCTCGGCGCCGAGGAGAAGCTCGTCGTCAAGGACGTCGCCCAGGACGCCGACGGCACCACCCACACCCGCTACGAGCGGACCTACGCAGGTCTGCCCGTCCTCGGCGGCGACCTCGTCGTCCACGACAAGGGCGGCAGCTTCACCGTCACCAAGGCGGCCCGGGCCGGCATCACCCCCGCCACCACCACGCCCAAGGTCTCCGCGGCCACCGTGAAGTCCAAGGCGCTCTCCGTCGCCGAGAAGGCGAACGCGGAGAAGCCGAAGCTCACCGGCGCGCCCCGGCTCGTCGTCTGGGCCGCGGGCGCCGAGCCCGTCCTCGCCTGGGAGTCGGTCGTCGGCGGGTTCCAGGACGACGGCACCCCGAGCGAACTCCACGTCGTCAGCGACGCCGCCTCCGGCAAGCAGCTCTTCCAGTTCCAGGGCGTCCGCACCGGCACCGGGACCGGCCAGTTCAACGGCACGGTGTCGCTGGGCACCACCCGCTCCGGCTCGACGTACCAGCTCGTGGACGGCGACCGCGCCGGGCACCGCACCTACGACCTGAACCAGGGCACCTCGGGCACCGGGACCCTGTTCACGGACGCCGACGACGTGTGGGGCGACGGCACCCAGGCCAACCGGCAGACCGCGGGCGTGGACGTCGCCTACGGCGCCGCGGCCACCTGGGACTACTACAAGGACGTCTTCGGCCGCAACGGCATCCGCAACGACGGCGTCGCCGCCTACAGCCGCGCCCACTACGGCAACAACTACGTCAACGCCTTCTGGCAGGACGCCTGCTTCTGCATGACGTACGGCGACGGCTCGGGCAACGCCAACCCGCTGACCGCCCTCGACGTGGCCGCCCACGAGATGAGCCACGGCGTCACCGCCGCCACCGCCGGCCTGATCTACTCCGGTGAGTCCGGCGGCCTCAACGAGGCCACCTCGGACATCTTCGCCGCCGCGGTCGAGTTCCACTCCGACCTCCCCGCCGACGTCCCGGACTACATGGTCGGCGAGAAGATCGACATCAACGGCGACGGCACCCCGCTGCGCTACATGGACGAGCCCTCCAAGGACGGCGCCTCCCGCGACTACTGGAGCTCGACGCTCGGCAGCATCGACGTCCACTTCTCCTCGGGCCCGGCGAACCACTTCTTCTACCTGCTGTCCGAGGGCAGCGGCGCGAAGACCGTCAACGGGGTGGCGTACGACAGCCCCACCTCCGACGGGCAGCCGGTCACCGGCATCGGCATCGGCAACGCCCAGCGCATCTGGTACCGCGCGCTGAGCACGTACATGACGTCGAACACCAACTACGCGGGCGCCCGCACCGCGACCCTCCAGGCCGCCGCCGACCTGTTCGGCGCCTACAGCCCCACCTACCTCCAGGTGGCCGCCGCGTGGGCCGCGATCAACGTCGGCGACCGGATCGCCCTCGGTGTCAACATCGCCCCCGTCGCCGACCAGACCAGCGGTGTGGGCCAGGCGGTCTCCCTCCAGACGAGCGCCTTCACCACCAACTCGGGCGCGGCCCTGACCTACGCGGCCACCGGCCTGCCCGCCGGCCTGACGCTCAGCGACTCCGGCCTGATCTCCGGCACGCCCACCACGCTCGGGGACAACGACGTCACGCTGACGATCACCGACGCGACCGGCGCGTCCGCCTCCGTGAACTTCACCTGGCGGATCGCCAACATCTACGCAAGCAGCACCCGCGTCGACATCCCGGACGCCGGCGCGGCCGTGGAGTCCCCGATCACCGTCACCGGCCGCTCGGGCAACGCCTCCGCGACCACCCGGGTCTACGTCAAGATCGTGCACACCTTCCGCGGTGACCTGACCGTGGATCTGGTCGGCCCCAACGGCACCGTGTACTCGCTGCTCAACCGCAGTGGCGGCGCCGCCGACGACGTCGACCAGACCTTCACGGTCGATGCGTCGGCGCAGCCCGTCAACGGTACGTGGAAGCTGCGCGTGCAGGACCGGGCCTCGATCGACGTCGGCTACATCCAGCAGTGGCAGCTGACGCCGTGACCTGCTGAGTGCTCCTGCTTCGCTGAAGCGCCGCGGTTCGTTGTTCGTCGATCGTCGGCTGCGGCGTGCGTTGTGGCTGGTCGCGCCCACGCGACGGAGTCGCACATCGATACAGCCCCGCGCCCCTTCGGGCGCTGCACTTAGGGGTGCTACCGAACCACCGCCCCGGGGACCTGTCCCCGGGGCGGTGGGGTTTTCGGGGGGCACGGTGGGCGGCGGCGTGGAACGCTTCGGGGTGAGGGGTGGGGTCGCCCCGCCCGGTCCGCGACGGCGCTTGGAGGCCGGCATGACGGTGAAACGGATCGGCATGGTCGTGCACGGTGGACGGCCCGAGGCCGAGAAGGCCGCGGCGGCCGTGCGCGAGTGGTGCGCCGAGAACGACGTCCACTGCGCCGACATCGACGTGTGGCGCGAGGGCAGCCGGCACAGCGCCCGTGAGGAGGTCGAGTCCGCGGGCGACCCGGACCTCATCGTCACGCTCGGCGGCGACGGCACCTTCCTGCGCGGCGCCCGGCTGGCCGCGGAGCACGACGCCCTCGTCCTCGGCGTCGACCTCGGCCGCGTCGGCTTCCTCACCGAGGTCCCCGCACCGGCCGTGCGCACCGCCCTGGACGCCGTGCGCGACGAGCGGCTCACCGTGGAGAGCCGGATGCTGCTCACCCTGCGCGCCTCCTGCCGGCTGCGGGTACCCACCGGCGCCGAGTCGCTGCTGCGCTTCGGCCGCGGACCGCTGCTGCCGCCGCCCCGGGTGCGCGTCGAGTGCGAGACCGGCGACGACTGGGGCGTCGCCCTGAACGTGACCGCGCTCAACGACGTCGTCCTGGAGAAGCTGTCCCGCGACCGTCAGGTCTCCGTGGGTGTCTACCTCGCCGGCCGGCTCCTGGCCTCGTACTCCGCCGACGCGCTGCTGGTGGCCACCCCGACCGGCTCCACCGCGTACAGCTTCGCCGCCGGCGGGCCCGTCGTCTCGCCCCGCGCGGACGCCCTGATCTTCACGCCCGTCGCCCCGCACATGGCGTTCAACCGGTCCGTCGTCGCCGCCCCCGACGAACCCATCGCCCTGCGCGTCCTCGAACGCTCGGGGCAGGCCGCCGTCAGCATCGACGGCCAGGTGCGCGGCGTGCTCGACCCGGGCGACTGGATCGGCGTGTACGCGGCACCCCGCAGGCTGCGGGCCGTACGGCTCGGCCCGATGGACTTCTACGGCCGGCTGCGCGACCGCATGAACCTCACCGACGCCCCGGCCGCCCTCGCCGACGGCGACGCGGCCCCGCTGTGGCCGGTGAGTACCCCGCCGCCCGGGGACCTCGCGCACCTCGCGCTGCCGCCGGTCCCCGAGGACGTGTGACGCCGCGGGACCGGCTCCGGCCCCGCGGCGTCCCTGCCCCGCCGCTGCCTCCTACGCGGCCAGGGCGTGGCCCGGATGCAGGACCACCTTGGTGTAGCCCTCGATGCGCTGGTCGAACTTCTCGTACGCCGACGGGGCCTCGTCCAGCGGGAGTTCGTGGGAGACCACGAAGCTGGGCTTGGCCCGCTCGGCGATGATCATGTCGCGCAACTGGCGGTTGTACTGCTTGACGTTGGTCTGACCAGTCCCCATCTGCTGGCCCTTCTCGAACATCCGGCCGATGGAGACGAGGAGTTGACCGTGCTTGGCGTTCTCGTCGGGTCCGCCCGGGTCGGACGGCACGTACAGGCCCGGCACGCCCAGCCTGCCGGTGGCCCGCACCGTCTCGACGAGCGTGTTGAGGACCACGGCCGGCTCCTCGTGGCTGGCGTCGTGCGCCTGCGCCTGGTAGCCGACGGCGTCCACGCCCTTGTCGGTGCCCTCGCCGCGCGTCTGCTCCTTGATCTGCTCCGCCGGGTCGCCCCGGGTGAAGTCGATGGGGATGGCGCCGATCTCCTCCGCCTTGGCGAGCCGCTCGGGCACCCGGTCGACCGAGAACACCTTCGAGGCGCCGCGCAGCAGCGCCGAGTAGGCGGCCATCAGACCCACCGGGCCCGCGCCGAAGACGGCCACGCTCTCGCCGGGGGAGACCTGGGCGAGTTCACAGCCGTGGTAGCCGGTCGGGAAGATGTCCGCCAGCAGCACGAAGTCGGTCTCGAACTGCTCGCCCGGCGGCAGCTTGAGGCAGTTGAAGTCGGCGAACGGCACCCGCAGCAACTCCGCCTGGCCGCCCTTGTAGGGGCCCATCGCCACGTAACCGTAGGCGCCGCCCGCGAAGCCCGGGTTGACGGTCAGACAGAAGCCGGTCTTCCCGGCCAGACAGTTCTTGCAGAACCCGCACGCGACGTTGAACGGCATGACGACCCGGTCGCCCTCGGACAAGGTGGCGACCCCGTCCCCGACCCGCTCGACGATGCCGAGGTTCTCGTGCCCGAAGACGATGCCCGCCTCCGCCGCCGTGCGGCCCTCGTACATGTGCAGGTCGGACCCGCAGATCGCGGTCGACGTGACCCGTACCAGCACATCGTTCGGATGCTGGATCTGCGGATCGTCGACGTCGCGCACGGACACGCTGAACGGCTTCTCGTAGACGACGGCCTTCACCTGGATCACCTCCGCGTCGAACGCCGCACGGCGACGAGCACGGACCTCTGACAGGGCGGGCACACGTCGCGACGCGACCCGTCGGCCCGTGTCGTAGCCCAGGCGCTCCTGCTCCACCACTGGTCACTTCCAGGGAACTCTCCCGGAGCGGGAGTTGCAACCCACGTGACGGACACCGATGCACTGTGGTTCTCCCCACAATCCCTGCCGAACAGGGACTTTCGTGGCGGCCGTCACGTCACGGTACAGGCCTTTTGGCCTACGTTCGCACGTGCTCATCCCGGGACCCCACGACCCCGTGACCCTGTGCACCCGCGAACCGACGAGGCCGCCCCATGCCCCACCGCCGTCTTCCCCCGTCACGTCCCCGGACCTCCCCGGCCGGGCGTGCCGCGGCCCGCGCGAGCGTGCTCGCCGCCGCGGCCGCGCTGGCCGTCTCCACCGGCGGGCTCGCCCGCGCGAGCACCGCCCCCGGCGCCCCCTCGTCGGGCGGCGCGATGTCCGGCGGCGCGTCGTCCGGCGTCACGGCCGACTTCCTCACCCGGGCCGCGCCGCACGGCGCGCAGCGCGTCACGGCGGCGGTGCTCGACCTCGACGCGACACACCCCCGCACCACCGTGTACGGCGACGACCTGCCGTACGACACCGCCAGCATCGTCAAGGTCGACATCCTCGCCGCCGCCCTGCTCCGGGCGCAGGACGCCGGGCACGGCCTCACCGCCGGGCAGCGGCAGCAGGCCGAGGTCATGATCGAGCGCAGCGACAACGCGGCGGCGGGCGGACTGTGGCGCGAGATCGGGCTCGCGCCCGGCCTGGCGGCGGCCAACGAGCGGCTGGGGCTCGGCGCGACCCGGGGCGGCCCCGGCGGCAAGTGGGGCCTGACCCGGACCACGGCGAGCGACCAGGTCCGGCTCCTGCGCGCGGTCTTCGCCCCGGACCCCGCCGCACCCGGCGCGCTGGACGCGGCGTCGCGGGCCTACGTCCGCACCCTGATGTCCCGTGTCGACGGTGCGCAAAGCTGGGGTGTCCCGGCCGCCGGCGGCTCCGGGGCGGCCCTGAAGAACGGCTGGCTGCAGCGGAACACCACCGGTCTGTGGGACGTCAACAGCGTCGGACGGATCACGGTCGGCGGGCACCGCTGCCTGGTGGCGGTCCTCTCCGACGGCAGCCCGACGATGGCGGACGGCGTCGCCCTGGTGGAACGCGCGGCCCGCGCGGCCGTCGCCGAGCCACGGACCTGACACCGGCACGATACGGGACCGTACGTGCACGATCCTCCCGCCGGCGGGAACGACAGCCCCTTTCCGTGGTCCAATGCGGACATGCCTCACGACCTCCTCGACGAGCTGCGCACGCTGCTGAACCGGCATGTGCGGCCCGACTGGACCACCCCCCTCGACGGGGTGCTGATCTCCCGCGTGGACCGGTCCGACCCGCCCGAGCCGTCGATGTCCGGCACCGTGCTCGCGGTGATCGCCCAGGGCACCAAACGCCTCGCGCACGGCGACCGGGTCCACGAGTACCGCGCCGGGCAGTACCTCGTCGCGTCGGTCGACCTGCCGGTCACCGGGCACTTCGTCGGCGCGAGCCCCGAAGAGCCCGCCCTGGGGTTCGGGCTCACCCTCGAACCGTCCGCGGTGGCCGAGGTGCTGCTGCACGCCGGCCCCGGGGACCTGCCGCACGCCGGCGGCGGGGCGCTGCCCGGCATCGTCGTCAGCGACGCGCCCGCGGCCCTGCTCGACGCCGTGCTCCGGCTGCTGCGCCTGCTCGACGAACCCCGCGACCGCGCGGTGCTCGTCCCGCTGGTCAAGCGCGAGATCCTGTGGCGGCTGATCACCGGAGAACAGGGTGGCACCGTGCGCCAGCTCGGGCTCGCCGACAGCAACCTGAGCCATGTCGCCCGCGCGGTGCGCTGGATCCGGGAGCACTACGCGCAGGCGTTCAAGGTGGAGGACGTGGCGCAGCTGTCCGGGATGAGCGTGTCCGCGTTCTACCGCAACTTCCAGGCGGTGACCGCGATGAGCCCCATCCAGTTCCAGAAGCAGATCCGCCTCCAGGAGGCGCGGCTGCTGCTGACCACCCACCCGAACGACGTCACGGGCGTCGGCCACCGGGTCGGGTACGACAGCGCCTCGCAGTTCAGCCGCGAGTACCGCCGCCAGTTCGGTGCCCCGCCCAGCGAGGACGCGGCCCGGCTGCGCGACTCGGTGCGCACGGCGGCGGTGGCCCTGCCGTAGCGCGCGCTCCGTCCCCGCCGGACCGCGGGGTCGTGCTCCCGCCCGGCCGGGGCGGGCCGCCGACCTCGTAACCTGGTCCCCATGAGTCAGGACACACCTTCCCCGGCCCCGGTCCGCCGCCGGGACGCCGCGGCGACCCGGGCGGCCATCCTGCGCGCGGCCCGCACGGTCTTCACGGAGCACGGGTACGACGGCGCCGGCGTGCGCGAGATCGCCCGTGCCGCGGAGGTGGACACCCGGCTCATCAGCCGGTACTTCGGCTCCAAGGAGGGGCTGTTCGCCGAGGTCGTGGACATCGCCTTCGAGAAGTCGATGATGATGACGCCGGACAACAACGCCCACGCCGCGCGGGCCCTGCTGACCGGCATGGACCGGCACGCGGCCGACGGCATGCTGCTCACCCTGCGCTCCGCCGCCAACCCGCGCGCGGCGGCCATCATGCGCGACAGCATCGAGCGCAACTACCAGCGCAGGCTCGCCGACGCGCTGCCCGGCACCGACACCACCGGCCGCTCCGCGCTGCTCATCGCCATCTGCGCCGGTGTGCTCCTCAACCGCATGCTGCTCGGCCACACCGCGCTCAACGGCCCCGACACCGAGCGTCTGATCCCCTTGCTGCACACGGCCCTGGACGCCGTGGCCGACGCCCCCCGGCCGGAGGACACCGCCTGAGCCGCCCGCTCCTCACCCGAGCGGTGCGTCCGCCGGGGCCGACAGGGCCTCGCGGTAGCCGGCCAGTGCCGGTGCGGTGGCGGCGAGGGGGAAGCGGGCGCCGAGGCAGCCGTCGGGACGCACCAGGAATCCCGTCGGTCCGTCGGGGCGGTAGAGCCGGGCGAACTCCCCGGCCGCGTCCCGGTATCCGGGCACCCGCAGTCCGTCGCGCGCGCCGAGCGAGGTCTTCCGGGCGAGGATCACGACGGTCCGCACGCCGGTGCCCGCCGCCGGAGTCCCGGCCGGCCCGTCCAGCTCGGCCGGGTCGGTCGCGTACACCAGCAGCACGTGTCCCGGGCGTCCGCGCAGCACGTCGAGCAGGCGCAGCGGGTACGCGGCGACGGGCGTCGTCAGCCCCGAGCAGTCCGGCGCCCGCTCGCCGGGCCGCGGTCCGCCGGCCGGACCGTACGGGTCGGCCGCGAGCGGTCCGTCCCGGTGGCCGACGAGCAGCTGCGCCTCGCGCAGCAGCACGGTGAGCGGATCGTCGGGATCGGAGTCGATGCCCTGCGTGGCGTGCCGCACGGTCCGGCCGACGACCTCCTCGCCGACCGGCCGGCGCTCCGCGTTGTACGTGCCGAGCAGGGGCGGACCGGCCTCGTGGCGCAGCACCGCGGCCAGTTTCCAGGCCAGGTTGCAGGCGTCCTGGATGCCGGTGTTCATGCCCTGGGCGCCGGTCGACGAGCCGGCAGCGCACGTCGTGCCCGCGCAGCACGGCGGCGGCGCTGAGGCCGACCGGGCCCGCGCCCGCGACGAGGACGTCGGTGGTTCGGGTCCGCTCCACGAGTGACACCCCTTGCCTGGCGGCGCGTTCAGCGGATCCTACGAACTTCCCGCAGGCCGTGTTCCGGTGGCCGCCCGAAGCTGATAGGAAACTTTCCTAACGGTTCAGGTCCGGACCAGCTCTCCAACCCCCACCTCTCATTGGAGTGTCCCGACGTGTCTCCCCACCCCACGCACGACCGCTCCGTCCCCACCCTCGCCTCCCGCCGCGGCGTCCTCGCCCTCCTCGGCGGCGTGGCCTCCGCCGCCCTGCTCGGCGCCGGGCGGGCTGCCGCCGCCCCGGCGGCCGGGCCCGGCCTCGACGACCCGGCGAAGAAGGAGATCGCCATGAAGCTGGTGTCGAGCGCGGAGAACTCCTCGCTCGACTGGAAGGCGCAGTACAAGTACATCGAGGACATCGGCGATGGCCGCGGCTACACCGCCGGCATCATCGGCTTCTGCTCCGGCACCGGCGACATGCTCGACCTCGTCCAGCTCTACGCCGACCGCAAGCCCGGCAACGTCCTCGCCAAGTACCTGCCGGCGCTGCGCCGGGTCGACGGCACCGATTCGCACGACGGGCTCGACCCGAACTTCCCGGCGGACTGGCGCAAGGCGGCCCAGGACAGCGCGTTCCAGCAGGCACAGAACGACGAGCGCGACCGGGTCTACTTCAACCCCGCCGTCCAGCAGGGCAAGGCCGACGGGCTGCGCGCGCTGGGCCAGTTCGCCTACTACGACGCCATCGTCATGCACGGCGGCGGCAGCGACCCCACCGGCTTCGTCAGCATCCGCCAGCGCGCCCTGCGCTCGGCCAAGCCGCCGGCGCAGGGCGGCAACGAGACGACGTACCTCAACGCCTTCCTCGACGCGCGGGTGTGGGCCATGAAGCAGGAGGAGGCGCACAGCGACACCAGCCGGGTCGACACCGCGCAGCGGGTGTTCCTGCGCAATGGCAACCTCGACCTGAACCCGCCGCTCGACTGGCAGGTCTACGGCGACAGTTACCACATCGGCTGACCCCGCCGCGGTGGCCCGCCCCCCCTTGATCCGGGGGGCGGGCCCTGGGCGCGGGCGGGCCGGTCCTACGGAGTGACCGTGATGTTCGTCAGGCCCCGGCCGCCGGTGACCGTGTTGCTCGCGTGGACCGTGGTCGGGCAGTCGGCGCCCAGGTTGGTGACGTCCACGGCCAGCCGGGTCGCGCCGCTCGCGCCGGTGAGCGTGGACCTGTTGTCCCGGAAGACGGTCCCACAGCCCCAGCCGGGCTGCTGGGTGTGGGTCTGGTAGCCGTCGTTGGTGGTGCGCGTGCCGGTGTTGTCCGCCACCAGGACGTCGTTGCCCTTCACGTCCACCCAGGAGTCGTCGAAGTTGGCGCCGGTCAGCCCGCCGCCGTCGAAGGTGTTGCCGACGATCCGCGCGCCGGTGGTGCCCTCCTTGATGTCGACGTTCTCGCCGCCGACGCCCGGCCCGATCGTGTTGTCCAGGATCTGGATGTTGTCGCTCCGGTCCGAGAGCGTGTTGGCGGTTCCGACGTAGACGCCCTCGCCCATGCCCCGGCCGTCGTGGCCCGTGTCGCGGATCGTGGAGTTCCGGATGACGCCGTCCGTGCTGGAGTTGCGGAAGTGGACGCCCTCCATGTCCAGATCGTGGACGGTCACCCGCTCGATCACGACCCCCTTGGCCGCGTCGACCATGATGCCCTTCTGACCCCCGGTCACGGTCAGCCCGCTGACCGTCCAGTACGACGCCCCGTTCAGATGGAGGCCGTAGCCGCCGCCCGCCGTGAGCACCGCGCGGGAGGAGCCGGTGAGGGTGATGCGGGCCCCGGACGAAGCCGCCCGCGTGGCCTTGAAGTTGCCGGTGTAGGTGCCGTCGGCGAGATGGATCGTGTCGCCCGGCGCGGCCGCGGTCAGGGCCGACTTGAGCTGGGCGGACGTGGCCACCTCGATCGTCGCGGCGCGGCCGGCGGCCGGTGCCGCGACGGCCGGGAGCGCCAGGGGGCCGGTGACGCCGACCACGGTGAGCAGGGAGGTCAGCAACGTGCGGGAGCGCGTGCGCATGGGGGGTGCCCTCCTGTGTCTCGGGGTGCTGGACGGGTGTGCGATACGGACGTACGACGTTCGTATCCATGGACGATGTCTGTTGACATGAACATTGGAGTATGGTCGAAGGTAGGGGAGGGCAAAGGGCGCGTCAAGATTTTCGGACGCCCGGTGGCCGGAAGTGCGGCAAGGCCGTGCCCGTACGGAACTATGCTTCGGTCTCACGCCCTTGAGACCGGGGGCGTGACGGTTGCGCTTGTCGGCGCTTGTCGGCTTTTGCCGACGTGTTGGCAGTACAGGGGATTTTGTGCGTACGCGTTTCGCCGTGCTGGGACCGGTCCGGGCATGGCGCGGCGACACGGAACTGGCACTGGGGCCACCCAAGCAGCGAGGGCTGCTCGCCCTGCTTCTGACCCAGGCGGGGCACCCGTTCGCCGTGGACGAGATCGTCGACGCGCTGTGGGGACAGGAACCGCCCGACAGCGCCGTCAACGTCGTCCAGCGGCACATCGGGGCGTTGCGGCGCCTGCTCGAACCCGACCTCCCGGCCCGTGGCGAGTCACGGTGGCTGGTGCGCGGTTCGGGCGGCTACCGCCTGGACGTCGGCCGGGACGACCTCGACCTCCTGCGCTTCCGTGACCTGCGCGAGCGGGCCGAGCGGGCGGCGGACGGCGGCGACTCGGCCGCGGCCACCGAGCTGCTGATCGAGGCCCTCGCCCTGTGGCGCGGACCCGCGGCCTCCGGCATCCCCGCCGAGGTGCGCGCCCACCCCGTGTTCACCGCCGTCGACGGCGAACACCTCGCCGCCGTCAAACAGGCGGCCGAACTGGCCCTGGAGGCCGGGCCGGGACTCGGTGCGCGGGTCCTGGTGACGCTCCGCCGGGCCGCCGCGCAGCACCCGCTCGACGAGGCGTTGCAGGCCCGGCTGATCCTGGTGCTCGCCGCCACCGGCCACCAGGCGGAGGCCCTCGACGTCTACCGCGTCGTGCGCGGGCAGCTCGCCGACGACCTCGGCGTCCAGCCCGGCCCCGAACTCCAGGCCGCCCAGCAGCGGGTGCTCGCACAGACCCGCCCGTGGGGACCGCCCACGCCCGAGGGACGCACGGCCACCGAACCGGCCGCCGACGGCGACCGGCCGGCCGAACCGGCCGAGGCACAGCCGGAGACGGTGACCGTCCGGCCGGCCCAGCTCCCCGTCGACCTCGCCTCGTTCACCGGCCGACGCGGTGAACTCGCCCGCTTCGACGAACTGCTGCCCGACCTCGGCGACTCCGCGTCCACCGTCGTCATCACCGCCATCGGAGGCATGGCCGGCGTCGGCAAGACCACCCTCGCCGTCCACTGGGCGCACCGCGTCGCCGACCGGTTCCCCGACGGACAGCTCTACGTCAACCTGCGCGGATTCCATCCCACGGGTTCGGCCATGAGTCCCGCCGAGGCGATACGGTCCTTCCTCGACGCGTTCGGCGTCCCCGCGCACAGCATCCCCGCCGGACTCGACGCCCAGGCCGCGCTCTACCGCAGCCTGCTCGCCGACCGGCGTGTGCTCGTCGTCCTGGACAACGCCCGCGACACCGAACACGTCCGCCCGCTGCTGCCCGGCGCCCCCGGCTGCCTGGTCGTCGTCACCAGCCGCAACCAGCTCTACGGGCTCGTCGCGGGCGAGGGCGCCCACGCCGTCAAGCTCGACGTGCTCAGCGAACGCGACGCGCGGGACTTCCTCGCCCGCCGACTGGGCACCGAACGCGTCGCCCGGGAACCCGCCGCCGCCGCGGAGATCGTCGCCGCGTGCGGACGGCTCCCCCTCGCCCTGGCCGTCGTCAGCGCCCGCGCGGTCGTCAACCCGACCTTCCCGCTCGCCTCCATCGCCGAGGAACTGCGGGAGAGCGCCGACGGACTCGACGCCTTCGCCGGGGAGGCGCCGGCGGCCGACGCGAGAAGCGCGTTCTCCTGGTCGTACCACCTGTTGAGTCCCGCGGCGGCGCGGGTGTTCCGGCTGCTCGCCACCCATCCGGGACCCGAGTGCTCCCTCGACGCCGCCGCGAGCCTCACCGGGCTGAAACCCGGTCAAGTCAGACCGCTGCTCGGGGAGTTGGTGCGCGCACACCTGGTCTCCGAGAACCTGCCCGGCCGGTTCGGCTGCCACGAACTGCTGCGCGCCTACGGCTCGGAGCTCGCCCGCGCCCAGGACCCGCCCGGCGAACTCGACGCGGCCCGGCGCCGGATGCTCGACCACTATCTGCACACCGCGCACACGGTCGACAGCATCCTCGCGCCCAACCGGGAACGCATCGGCCTCGCCACCCTCACACCCGGCGTGACCCTGCCCCGGTTCACCGGCCAGTCGGCCGCGGCGGACTGGCTGGAGGCCAACCGCTCCGTGCTGCTCGCCGCGACCGAACAGGACGCGCGGCACGGGAACGGCGAGTACAGCTGGCAGTTGGCCGCCACCCTGGAGCTGTACCTCGACCGCAACGGACGCTGGCAGGAGCAGCTCGCCGTGCAGACGGCCGCGGCCGAGGCGGCCCAGCGGCTCGGCGACATCCGCGGCCAGGCCCATGCCCAGCGCGCCCTCGGGTTCGTCGGCGGACGGTTCCTGCGCTGGGACGAGGCGGACGAACACCTCGCCCGCGCCCTGGAGTTGTTCGGCGAGATCGGCGACCCGTCCGGCCAGGGCCGGGTCCACCGCTACAGTGCCTTCCTCGCCAACCGGCGCGGCCGCCACGAACGGGCCCTCGCCCACTACGCGGAGGCCGACGCGCTCTACCGCACGGCGGGCCGGCGCAGCGGCGAGGCGAGCGTCGCCAACGAGGTCGGCTGGACGTACATCCTGATGGGCAAGTACAACGACGCCCTCGACCAGTGCGGCCGTTCGCTCGCCGTCCACCAGGAGATCGGCGACCGCAACGGCGAGGCCGCGGCCTGGGACAGCCTCGGCTACGCCCATCACCATCTCCACGACCATCGCCGGGCGCTGACCTGCTACGAACACGCCCTGCGGCTGTACCGGGAGATCCGGGACCGCTATCTGGAGTCCGACACCCTGGTGCACATCGGCGACACCCACCGCGCGGCCCACGCCGGGGAACGGGCCGCCGACGCCTGGCGCCAGGCCCTCGCCATCCTGGAGGAGATCGGCCATCCGGAGGCGGAGCACGTACGCGAACGACTGAAGACCGTGGCGGAGACAGGCGTGGACACGGTCGGAACCGGGGTGGAGACCGTCGTGGAGAGCGATCCCGGTTCCTGACCAGGACGTCGTCCACCTGCGGAAACGTTCCACTTTCGACAGCGTCAGTAATCCGTCAGCGTTCCGGAAGTGGACTCTGTCTAAGCTCGGGGCGCGTCGCGTCACCAGGGCTCGCATCCCGACCGCCCTCCACGCGCGCCGCCGCGCCGGAGACCCCGGCGGCGGTGGCCGCCCCCGTCAGACCAGGGGGCGTCAACCAGGAGCCATGAACGACAGCGGCGCGTACGGCTTTCCTCGTCAGGAACTGGACCATGATCACGCCCACAGTCGCCGCCGCCCCACCGAACGCAACCGGGCCGCACCCCCTGGACACCTTGATGTCCGACCACTCCAAGGCGCTGCTCGCCTATGCGGAGAAACTGCTCAACGACCATTACATGGCCGAGGACATCGTGCAGGAGACCCTCATCCGCGCCTGGCCCCACACGGAGCGGCTCTACAGCACCCAGGGATCGGTGCGGGGATGGCTCCTCACCGTGACCCGCAACCTCATCATCGACCGGCTGCGCAGCGCCGCCTCCCGCCACGAGGCCGTCGGCGCCGACGACCGGGACGTGGCCCTGCCCGACCACGCCGAGGCCGTCCTGACCTCGGTGGAGACGACCGCGCTGCTGCGCAAGCTCTCGCACGAACACCGCGAAGTCCTCCTCCACCTCTATCTGTGCGGCCGCACCCTCCAGGAGACCGCCGAGATACTCGGCATCCCCGTCGGCACGGTCAAGTCCCGCCGCCACTACGCCCTCAACAGCCTGCGCGCCAGGTCCACCAGGAGCGAGCGGCCCACGAAGGGCGACCGTGTCCTGGTGCGCTGAGCTCCTCCGCACCCCCCGCCACGCCGCCGTCCCGGACCTCCGGGCGGCGGCGTGGCGCGTCACGGGGCGCGGAGCGTCGCTCATGCCGGGACGGTGAGCCGCAGGTCCAGCACCGGCACGTCCACATGGCCCTCGGCGTCCGTGCGCCAGCGCCAGTGGGCGCCGTCGACCTCGCCGCACACCAGGCCGGTCCAGCCCGCGCCGCCCGGCCCGCACAGCGCGGCCAACTCGGCGCTCTCCCGCTCGGTCGGAGGGCTCGTCAGCACGACCAGACCCGCGACCGGCCGGCGCGCGGCGGCCGCCCGCACGATGCCGCGTCCCGGCCGCTCCGCCGGCGCGGACGCGTCGACCCGCGCCATCTCGTTCAGCCCCGACGGCAGCGTGACCGGCAGGTCGTCCGCGCCGCGCAGCACGGTCACCGGAGTGTTCGGCCGGCTGCGCGCCACCTCGGCGAGCAGGTTCTCCACCACGTCACGGGCCACCGCCCGGTCCCCGGTGACGCTCAGGACGCCGTCCAGCCTGCTGAGGTCCACGAACACCGGCTCGCCGTCGGCGTCCGTGCCCGCCCGCACCAGGCAGGCCGACAGCACGGGCGCCTGGGACGTACGGCCGTTCTCCTCGCCCCGGTCCAGCCAGCCCACGGCCGCGGCGGGCCGGCGCCAGCGGGGGCCGGCCGTGCCGTCGTCGCCGGCCACGTTCGCCCACGGCGCCTCGACGCCCTCGGCGCCGCCCAGCCACACCGTCACCCCGGTGCCGTCCACCCGCACCGCGTGCACCGGCTTCTCCGCCCGCTGCCGGGTGGGCCCGAACTCGCCCAGGACCTCGTAGGCGCGGCGCACGGAGTCCGCGTCCGTGGCGAACCGGCGGCCCGTCGCCCGACGGGCCATCAGCCTGCGGCGCCGCCGCGCCGGGGCGCCCAGCCGGTGCACCAGCCGCAGCACCGCCGCGAAACCGGCCCGCACCTTGCGGCGGCCGACGATGCCCGCCGTGACGAGGGCCAGCAGCACCGCCCCGAGCACCGCGATCGCCGCGGGCAGCGGAATGGTGAACATGGTGGTCTGCCCGCCCGTCGTGGCGGGGGCGCTCTGGGTGCCCGCGGCCGGCGGGGCCGTGGCACCGCCCTGCTGCGAGGTGTCCACGGCCGTACGGACGTCGGGGCCCGAGGCGTCCTCGGGCAGCCGCAGGATCCAGCCCGGCCGCAGTTGGTCGCCCGGGTTGTTCAGCGCCGTGCCGTCCTGCTGCCTCTGACCCCGGTTCAGCTGGAAGATCTCGTTCGCGCGCGCCGGGTCGCCCAGCGTGGACGCCGCGACCGACTCCAGGGTGGGGGACTGCCCGCCGGTCTGCGCGGGATCGGGGACCACGAAGACCTTGACCACGTCGTCACCGGGCGCCGCCTGGGCGGCCGAGGCCGTGCCCAGCGCCACCAGACAGGCCGTCAGCACCGCCGCGAGGACGTGCAGCAGGCGCGGGACGCGGCGCGCCGCGGGGGTTCTCGGCCTGTGCTCGGGCATGGCACCCGTGCCGTTGCTCATCGTGTCCACCCATGTCGTCAGGACTTGCTTGTACCGACTACACGGGAGTGCCCGGGGAAAACGTTCGAAGATTTCGCAAGTTGCTTTGAACCATCCCCCGGCCCCCGCCCGTGTACCGAGCGACCGCAACCTGAGGCACCGCACATCGGGGGATCGTTATGGCACGTCGGCACTCGAGGCCCGAGGACTTCCAGCTCGTGGGGATGGACTCGGACCCGACGCCCGGCGACCCGGACCTGATCCAGGGTGTCATGCAACGGTACCGGGACATCGGGGACGCCGCCGAGAAGGCGTTCAACGTCCTGAAGAAGGACGGCACGATATCCCAGGGCCGCGGCTCCGCGATGGACCAGCTGAAGCAGAAGGTCGGCGAGGACCTGCCCGAGAAGCTGCGCAAGACCATGACGTCGTATCACGACGCCGCGCAGGCGTACACCGACTACATGCCGAAGCTGCGCGAGGCCCAGGACACCTTCGACCGGGCCGTCGACCAGGCGCAGTCCGCCGCGGCCCAGGCCAACCAGGCGCCCAAGGAGCTCGGCGACAACCCCACGGACGAGCAGAAGGCCGACGCCCGCAGGACTCAGGACGCCATCGACGAGGGCAAGTCGCAGCTGAACGCGGCCCGCAGCCTCGCCGAGCAGGCCAAGTCGATGCGGGAGAGCGCCCAGCGGCAGTGCGCCGACGTGCTCGACCGGGCGGCGGGGGAGGCGATCCCGGAGCGCAACATCTTCCAGAAGATCGCCGACTTCTTCAAGGACTTCCCGTTCGTCCAGATCCTGCTCGCCGCCCTCATCGCCGTCGTCGCGGTGTTCTTCCCGGTCGTCGGCGCCCTGCTCGGCGGGGCGTTGTTCGTCTTCAACCAAGTCGTGGCGAGTCAGACGGGCGGTATCAAAGCGGGCGACTTCGTCGTCGGCCTGCTCGGCATCGTCCCCGGCGGCGCGCTGCTGAAGCTCGGCGGCCGGGCGGTCGAGGCGATCGCGCCCGCCGCGGTGGCCGCCGTCAAGAGCTCGCCCCTGATCACCAAGACCACCGGCACCATCACCAAGGTCACCGAGTCGCTGAAGAACAGCAAGATCGTCGGCGGGGTCCTCGGCAACCCGGTCGGCAAGGTCGCCGTCGACGTCACCGGCAAGTTCGCCACCAACTCGGTCGTGGAGGTCGCGGCCAAGGCGGCCAACCACGACGAGATCACCGCGGCCGGCATCTTCGCGGGCGCCGCGGTCGGCTCCGTCGCCGGTGTCGCCTTCAAGGGCGGTGTCGGCAAGATCGGCAAGGCCCGCGGCAACAAGCCGGTGCAGGAGGGCCAGGGCGGGCGCTTCGGCGACACGAACGAGCCCGCGGCCGGCGACAGCATCGGCAAGCGCGCCTCCGACCAGGTCGGCGGCTTCTTCGAGGAGGGCGCCACCCTCGGCACCAAGATCGGTGTCGGAGTCGCGCAGGGCGGCGATCCCAACGAGGTCGCGGCCGGCGAGATCGCCAACTCCGCGCCCAAGCTGGGCGCCGGACCGGTCGGTGTCGCGGGCTTCGGCCGCAAGATCGACGGCATCACCGACAGCATCCCGATCAAGGGCGGCGCACGGCCCGACACCACCCCGAACGTCACCCCCTCCGTCGACCCCGCCAACACCCCGCTGCCGCCGTCGAGGCCCGGGTCCCCGACGCCCGTCGACCCCGCGGACATCCCGTTGCCGCAGTCGCCGACCGGTTCCCGTCCTTCGACGCCGGACCCGGTGAACCCGGCCGACATTCCGTTGCCGCAGTCGCCGACCGGCTCGCGTCCTTCGACGCCGGACCCGGTGAACCCGGCCGACATCCCGTTGCCGCAGTCGCCCACCGGTTCCCGTCCCTCGACGCCGAACCCCGTCAACCCCGCCGACGTGCCGCTGCCGCCCTCGCCCACCACCGGCACCGGCCCCTCGTTCGGCACACCCACCAACCCGGCGGACATTCCGCTGCCGCCGTCCCCGACCGCCTCGGACAACGGCGCGGGACGCTCCCCGCTCGCCCCCGTCAGCACCCAGGACGCGCAGTCCGGCGGCGGAGACGGCGACGCCGCCGCGCGGTAGCCGCCCGCGTCCCCCGACAGACCTCCGCCCCCGTGAGGGGCGGACAGCACCGAACAACCAGCAAGGAGTACTCCCATGCCCAACTACAGCGTCAACTCCGACGAGACCGCCAGCACGTCGCAGGCCCTGCTCAACGACTTCTCGCAGCTCCAGGACAAGCTCAACGAGGTCAAGGGCAAGATCTCGAACCTGCTCGCCAACGGCTACACCACGCCGGCCGCCCAGCAGAAGTTCTCGCCGTTCTTCGACGAGTTCGCCAAGGGCTTCGACCAGGTCAACCAGGGCCTCCAGGGCATCGGCCAGTACGTGAAGTCCGTCGGCGAGGCCTTCGACCAGACCGACAGCCAGCTCGGCGCCAACCTCGGCTGACCCCCCGGCCCGGCTCGCGCCGCGGCGCACGGTGCCACACCCACCTCCAGACGAGAAGGACGATGAGCAGTGCGATTGACCGTCAGCGTTCGTGACCCGCTGATCGAGGGGGTGTCCACCACCGTCGCCGTGGAGACCGAACCCGCCGCACCGGCGGGCCGGTTCGCCGCGGAGCTGGCCCGCGCCGTCGGGCACGCGGGGGCCGACGGGGCAGAGGCGTCGGAGCCGGTGCTCTACATCGGCTCCGCGCCGGTCGACCCGCAGACCACCCTCCAGGTGGCCGGAGTGCGGGACGGCATGGAGCTCGGACTCGGCGCTCCCGTTCCGCGGGAGCCCGAGCCCGAGGGGCGCACCGAGGTGCGTGTCGTGTCGGGACCGGGCGCGGGGACGGTGTTCCGCCTCGTCCCGGGCGACTACGACATCGGCAGCGCCCCCGCGAGCCGGATCCGCCTGGCCGAGGGTGCGCCGATGCTCGCGGCCCGGGTGCGGGTCCGGCTCGACGGAAGCGCCGAGCTCCTCATGACCGGCATGGCGCTCCTCGACGGCAAGAGCGCCCAGGACCACTCCCCGTGGCGGGAGGGCAGCCAGCTCGCCGTCGGCGACATCCTGCTGGAACTGACGTCCCGGCAGACCGCGCGGGCCCCGCTGACCGCCGCCCAGGACGGTCTCGGCCTGGAGTTCAACCGCCCGCCGCGCTTCCTGCCGCCGGCCGCCGGCGCCAAGTTCCGGCTGCCGACCCCGCCGGTCAAGCCCGACAAGCGGCCCATCCCGCTGCTGCCGATCCTGCTGCTGCCCGCGGGCAGCGCCGCCATCGCCATCTTCGTCACCCAGCGCTGGTCCTTCGTCTTCATCGCCCTGCTCTCGCCGATCGCCGCGCTGGTCACCCAGTTCGGCGGCCGCAAGCAGGCCATGCTCAAGTACCTGGAGAAGAAGGAGGAGTACGAGCAGTCGCTGGAGCGCGTCCGCGCCGACATCGACGCCGCCGTCCTCGACGAGCAGCACAACCTCCGCCTCTCCCTGCCCGACCCGGCGGCCCTGGTCCAGATGGCGGTCCAGCCCTCGGAACGCCTGTGGGAACGCCGCTGGCAGGACCCCGACTTCCTCTCCGTGCGCGTCGGCACCACCGATCTGCCCTCCTCCGTCGGCGTGGACGACCCCACCCAGGACGAGCACCGGCGCACCACCGTGCCCTGGCTCAACCAGGTACCCGTCAAGGTGGCCCTGCGCCGCGCGGGCGTCGCCGGCATCGCCGGCCCCGGCGCCACCGCGCTGGCCGGCTGGGTCGCCGCCCAGGCCGCCGCCCTGCACAGCCCCACCGACCTGCGCATCGTCGTCCTCGCCGGTACCGACGGCGAACGCGACTGGTCCTGGACCCGCTGGCTGCCGCACACCCAGGCCCAGGGCGAGGACGCCTACGCCCTCGTCGGCAGCACCACCGAGTCCCTGGCCCGGCGCATCGGCGAACTCGGCCAGATCGTCTCCGCCCGCCTCGCCGCGGGACCCGACCTCACCCGGGGCGGTGTCAACGGCTACCCCGACATCCTCGTCGTCCTGGAGCAGGCCCGCCGTGCCCGCTCCCTGCCCGGCGTGATCGCCCTGCTGCGCGACGGCCCGTCCGTCGGCGTCCACACCATCTGCATCGACCGCGAGGAGCGGCTGCTGCCCGAGGAGTGCGGCGCGGTCGTCGTCACCGAGGCCGGCGCCACCACCTCCCGGGTCCGCACCGGCGCGGGCGCCCCCCTGGAGAACGTCCGCACCGACTCGCCCGAGCCCGACTGGTACGAGACCTTCGCCCGCGCCCTCGCCCCGCTGCGCGGCGTCGGCGACAGCGACGAGAGCGCCCTGCCCGGCGCCGTGCGCCTGCTCGACCTGCTGCGGATCGAACCGCCCACCGCCGAGGCCGTCGTGGCCGGCTGGTCGCTCGGCGGCCGCAGCACCAAGGCCGTCCTCGGCGTCGGCTACGACGGCGACTTCGCCGTCGACATCGTCCGCGACGGACCGCACGCCCTGATCGCCGGCACCACCGGCTCCGGCAAGTCCGAACTGCTCCAGACCCTGGTCGCCACCCTCGCCGTCGTCAACCGGCCCGACGAGATGACCTTCGTCCTCATCGACTACAAGGGCGGCAGCGCCTTCGCCGAGTGCGCCGACCTGCCGCACACCGTCGGCCTGGTCACCGACCTCGACACCCATCTCGTCGAGCGCGCCCTCGTCTCCCTCGGCGCCGAACTGCGCCGCCGCGAGACCCAGTTGGCGCAGGCCGGGGCCAAGGACATCGAGGACTACCTCGACAAGCGCTCGCGCGGCGGCAACGTACTGCCCCCGATGCCCCGACTGCTGCTGGTCGTCGACGAGTTCGCGTCCATGGTGCGCGAACTGCCCGACTTCATCTCCGGTCTGGTCAACATCGCCCAGCGCGGCCGTTCCCTCGGCATCCACATGGTGCTCGCGACCCAGCGCCCCGGCGGCGCCGTCACCCCGGACATCCGGGCCAACACCAACCTCCGTATCGCGCTGCGCACCACGGACACCACCGAGAGCCGGGACATCATCGACGCGCCCGACTCCGGCGAGATCTCCCCGGCCAACCCCGGCCGCGCCTACGCCCGGCTCGGCCCCTCGGCCCTGCTGCCGTTCCAGTCCGGCCGCGTCGGCGGACGCCGCCCCGGCGGCCAGGTCGCGGCGGGCACCGAGATCGGCGTCCGCGCCCAGCCCGTCACCTGGCAGGACCTCGGCGGCCCGCTGCCCAGCGGCCGCTCCCGGGGCGGCTCGGGCGGCCTGGCCCAGAGCGAGGCCGTCACCGACCTCGCCGTCCTCACCGGAGCCATCGCCCAGGCGTCCCGCCTCGCCGACGTGCCCCGCCAGCCCAGCCCGTGGCTGCCGCCGCTGCCCGCGCTGCTCACCTGGACGGCGCCCGTCCTGCCCAAGCCCGCCGCCGAACGCGACGCCGCGCTGCCGCCCGTCGAGTACGGCATGGTCGACCTGCCCGCGCAGCAGACCCGCGCCCCGCTGATGTTCGACATCGACCGGGCCGGCCACCTGCACATCGTCGGCTCGCCCCGCAGCGGACGCTCGCAGACCCTGCGCACCCTGGCCGCCGCGCTCGCCCAGGCGCACGGCGCCGACGACGTCCACCTCTACGGGATCGACTGCGGCAACGGCGCCCTCAACGCGCTGGCCGCGCTGCCGCACTGCGGCGCCGTCGTCGACCGCAACCAGGTCGAACGCCTCGGCCGCCTGCTGGACCGGCTCAACACCGAACTCACCGCCCGGCAGAGCCTGCTGGGCGCCCGCGGCACCGCGGACCTGACCGAGCTGCGCCGCGGCCAGGCCCCGGGCGAGCGGATGGCGCACATCGTGCTCATGGTCGACCGGTTCGAGGTCTTCGAGCGCGAGTTCTCCTCGTACGACAACGGCAGCTACATGGAGCGCATGATCCGGCTGCTGCGCGACGGCGCGGGCGCCGGCATCCACGTCGTCCTCGCGGGCGACCGCGTCCTCGGCAGCAGCCGGTTCTCCGGCACCACCGAGGACAAGATCGTCCTGCGGCTGAACGACAAGCAGGACTACTCCAGCGTCGGCATCCCCAGCAAGTCGGCGCCCTCCGACCCGGCACCGGGCCGCGGCATCCGCACCCAGGACCTCAGCGAGGCGCAGATCGCCGTGCTCGGCGAGGACCTCTCCGGCAGCGCCCAGGCCGAGATCCTCACCACCCTCGGCCGGGACCTGACCGACCGCGAGAGCGAGGTGCCGGCCGAGCGCCGCGCCCTGCGCCTCGACGTGATCCCCGACCGGATCTCGTACGCCGACGCGCTCGCCCTGCACACCCGGCCCGGCCCGATGCGCCCGCTGGTGGCCGTCGGGGGCGACACGCTGACGTCGCTCGGGCCGGACCTCTCGGACGTGCCGACCTTCGTCATCGCCGGCCCGCCGCGCACCGGCCGCAGCACCGCGCTGCTCACCGCGGCCCGCTCGGTGCTGGCCGCCGGGGCCGGTCTCATCGTGCTGGCGCCGCGGCGCTCGCCGCTGCGCTCCTTCGAGGGCGTGCCCGGCGTCGCCGCGATGATCACCGACGCCGAGGTCCCGGTGAACGTGTTCCGGCAGGCGCTCGGCAACGTGCCCGAGGACTGCGGAGTGATCGTCGTCGACGACGCCGAGCTGTTCATGGGCGCCGAGATCGACGCCGACCTCGCGCTGCTCGCCCGCGGTGGCGCCGGCGCCGGATGGGGCGTCATCGCGGCCGGCAACGCCGAGTCGCTGTCGCTGAGCCTGGCCGGCTGGATGGGCCAGGTGAAGCGCAACCGCACCGGCATGCTGCTGTCCCCGCAGGGGCTGAGCGACGGCGAGGTCATCGGCGTCAAGCTGTCCCGGGGCCTCGTCGGCCAGGCGCCGACCCCGGGCCGGGGCCTGCTGCACCTGGGCGACGGCACGCTGCGCGCCGTACAGGTGCCGCAGGCGGAGCCGGAGTCCTGAGACCGGGGGTGCGCCCCTCTTCCCCCTTAGGGGTGCACCCCCTCGCCCGCGGGCGCCGGTGAGCGGCCGGCCCCCGCGGAAGACGAAGGGCGGCCGGGCTGTGGGGTCCCGGCCGCCCTTCGGTGCGTACGAACTCGATTCTTTTGGGGGGTCAGGCGGCGACGCCCGCGTCACCCTTCGTGCCGACCTGCGTGCCGTCGTCCGCCACGAAGCGGAACGTGCTGGTGATCGCGTCGAAGAGGTCGTACACCTCGTTCTTCAGCGGCAGGTTGGGGCTGGCCAGGGTCACCACGAGGAAGTCCTCGGTGCTGCCCGGCACCGGCATCATCGTGTGCATCGTGAGCAGCTTGACGTCGATGTCGCCGGTCAGCCGGGTGACCTCCGTGCCGGTGACCCGGGCCACCGTGCCCACGTGCGGCACGTTCACCGACGTGATGGCCCGGTCCTTGGGGGCCACGCCGTCCGCCGAGGAGACGCCGAGCCGCGCGGACAGCACCGGCAGCGTCAGCTCCTCGCCCTCGGGCGTGGTGACGGCGAAGACCATGCCGTACGCCATGAACAGGCCCTCGGTGTACATGGTGGCCGTGCCCGCCGCCAGCAGCGCCCCGTGCTTGCGGGCCGCCCGGGTCAGCTCGCGGCCCTGCCGGAACATGTCGTTGATCCGCGCCTTCTCGCGCGGGTCGTCCGTGGCGGCCAGGGCCTGGGCGCGGGTGCGGGCCAGCTCCTCGCCGCTCAGGTCGACCTGCTGCCACAGGTCCGGGATGTCCAGCAGGAAACGCCGTGCAGTACTCATCGGTCCACCGCCGCCTTGTCGCTCATCGAAATCATCCGCCGCTTCCGTCGTCGAGGTTCGACACGGCGTCCTGGTCGGTCTTCTCGAAGGAGTCCAGGATGCTGCCGATGGCGTCCCGGATCCCCACCACCTGCTTCTGCAACTGGTGCTTGCCGTCTTCCCACTTGTTCTCGAAGTTCTGGGCGGAGCCGTGGCGGGACAGCTCGGGCCCGAACGCGGCTTCGAAGTCGAACGTGTGATGTCCGATGTCGATGAAGTCGTGCACGAAGCCCAGCATCTCCTGGGCCTCCTTCAGTTCGCTTCCGGGGATGTTGACGTCCGACGCCACTTCGCCCCCCTCGTTCCAGTCCGGTACGGATGCGCTTCTGCGTGCAACACGAAAACAACCGGCCCGATCGTTCACCGCGGACGCGAGTTCGGGGAATCTCCTCCAGCATTGAACCTTTCGGGCGCGAATCTCGTGTAGCAGTCATGACCTCCCCCTTCACCGGCCTGCCGCCCCACGGCACCACCGCACGCCGGCCCGTACGACGTGCGGCCCTCGCCTCAGCACTCGCCCTGTGCAGTGTGGCGAGCCTGGCCGCCTGCGGCAAGACCATCCAGATCGGCGACAGCAACCCCGCTCCCGCCTCCTCCGCCCCGGCCTCGGCGTCCGCCCCGGCCGCCCCCTCCGCCCCGGCGGCCCAGGGCGCCGGCAACACGGCCCTCCAGCTGGTCGACTCCACGGCCCAGCAGGCCGGCCTCAGCGGCACCGGCGGCACGGTCGTCGGCGCGGCGGTGCAGGAAGCGCCGCCGAAGTGGGTGCAGCTGTCGGCGGTGACCTCCGCCCCGCTGTCCGGACCCCACCTCATCAACATCAACCAGGCCGCGCTGTACCGCTTCGACGACGACACCGCCCAGCCGTCCGCCTCCAACTGCAACGACACCTGCGCCGCCAAGTGGCCGCCGGTCACCATCCAGCAGGGCGGCAACGTCTATCTGGCGGGCGTCGACCAGAAGCTCGTCGGGGCGATCCAGCGGGCCGACGGCCAGGTGCAGCTCACCGTCGGCGGACAGCCGGTGTACCGCTTCGCCGGCGACAGCAAGCCCGGTGACCTCAACGGCCAGGGCGTGGACGGCAAGTGGTTCGCCGTCGGGGCCACGGGGGAGAAGGTCACCCAGTAGCCCGCCGGACCGGACCTGCCGCGACGGTCCGGTCCGCGAAGGGGTCCTGCCGACAGGGGAGTTCACGCTCCCCGCGGCGCGGAGGGAAGCCGCGCCGCCCGGTGGGGCCCCTTCTCGCACGCCGGCGGTGGGCACGGGTCACAGGGACACCAGCCACGCGGCCGTGTCTACCGGGCGGGTGAAGCGGTGCACGGTCAGGGGCGCGAAACGGGGATCGCCGACCAGGCCGCCGATCTCCCGCCGGCGCCCGGCGTGCTGGGACCAGGACCACCGCACCGGGTGCTCCCTGCTCAGCCAGCCCGCCCAGGTCTCCCGGTTGCCGCCGAAGATCAGCTCCCGGCGGGCGGAACGCCGCAGCGAGCGGCGCAGCACGCGCGGCATCACCACGTGCCGGGGGTAGTCCAGCCAGACCACCGTGTCGGCACGGTCCCACAGCGGCTCGCGGACGGCCGCCGGGCCGAGCGAGTCGACGATCCAGCCGGGCCCCGCAGTGACCCGGGCGACGTCCCGCGCCAGCTCCGGGTTGACGGCCCAGTCCGGGCCGGAGAAGAACAGCGCGTCCATCTCGTGGTACGGCAGCCCCAGCCGCTCGCCCAGCGCACGGGCCAGCGTCGACTTGCCCGCCCCCGTGACGCCCACCACCAGGATCCGCTCCACGGCCGCACGGTACAACGAACCCCGCCCGCCCCGGACTCCGGACCACCGCTCCTCGTCGGGCCGTCGGCCGATCGCGGGGGTGTTCACCCCGCGCGCCGGGCAAGGCCGTCCGGGCGGGGGGGCACCCTACCCGGCCGTCCGGACGGAGGGCACCGTACCCCGCCCGGCCCGCGCGCACAGGTCACCCGGAGGCACGCACCCCCGGTCCCCGGCTCCCCGACACCCGGTCCGGCCGCCCCGGCTTCCCGTCGGCGGGCGGCGGGGTGCCCTTGCGGTGCGCGGGCACCGGCCACTTCGCGCCCCGGCTCCGTCCGGGCTCCGTACGGGGCGCCCGAATGCGGCGACCGATCGGGTGACCTTTGCCCTCCTTTTAACCGCGCGGCGCCCAAGCGGAACAAGGCACGGGCGGTCACCGACTGCGCAGCGTGACCGACGAGGAGTGGCAGGCCCCCGACGGCGGTCCGAGACTGGGAACCGCGGCTCGTGATCACCGACGGGCCCGGGGCCCCGTAGCCCCCGAGGGCCCGGTCGGGCCGCTCTCGGAGCGCGAGGAGCCATGACCCGGGCCCCGAGCCGACGGCCGCAGAAGCGTTCTCCCAGGAGGTCCCATGGTGGAGAGGTCCGCCGAGATCCGTGTGTCCGGACCGGACACCGCCGTCGCCCCACCCGGCGGCGCCGGTCCCTCCGGCTCGGACACGGAGCGGAGACTCGCCGAGGTGCTGGCCGACGTCGCACGCGTCGAACACGTCTCCCCCGACAGCCACTTCTTCACCGACCTGGGCGCCAACTCCATGGTCATGGCCCAGTTCTGCGCGCGGCTGAGGAAACGCGACGACCTGCCGTCCGCGTCCATCAAGGACATCTACCGGCACCCCACCGTCCGCACCCTCGCCGCGGCACTCGCCCCCACCGCGCCCGCCCCGGACGCCCTCCGCGAACGGGAGGAGCGCACCCCCGAGCCGCCCCCGCGACCCGTGAACCGGCTCCACCACGCCCTGTGCGGCACCGCCCAGCTGCTGGCGTTCCTCGCCTACTCCTTCGCCGCCGGCGTGCTCGGCGCCCAGGGCTACGAGTGGATCGCCGCCGGCACCGGCCTCGTCGACGTCTACCTGCGCTCGGTCGCCTTCGGCGGCACCGCCTTCGTGGCCGTGTGCCTGTTCCCCGTGGCCGCCAAGTGGCTCCTCGTCGGCCGCTGGAAACCCGGGGAGTTCCCCCTGTGGGGCCCGGCCTACCTGCGCTTCTGGCTCGTCAGGACGCTGCTGCACGCCAACCCGATGGTCCTCTTCGTCGGCAATCCGCTCTACGTGCTCTACCTGCGGGCCCTCGGCGCGCACATCGGCAAGGGCGTCACGATCCTCTCCCCCCACGTCCCCGTCTGCACGGACCTGATCACCATCGGCTCCGGCACCGTCGTGCGCAAGGACTCCTACTTCCTCGGCTACCACGCCCACGCCGGACGGCTGCGCACCGGCCCGGTCACCCTCGGCCGCGACGTGTTCGTGGGGGAGAAGACCGTCCTCGACATCAACACCGCGATCGGCGACGGCGCCCAGCTCGGCCACTCCTCCTCGCTCCACCCCGGCCAGCGCGTCCCCGACGGCGAGAGCTGGCACGGCTCCCCGGCCCAGCCCGCCCACATCGACCACGTGCGCGTCCCCGCCGCCCGGTGCACCACCGCGCGCCGCGCCCGGTTCGTCCTCGCCACGCTGCTCCAGCTGTTCCTGCTCTACATCCCGCTGACCTTCGGCGGCGCCTACATGCTGTTCACCGAGGTCCCCGCCCTCGGCGACCGGCTCGACCCCGAGAAGGCCGGCCTCGCGGCCCCCGCCCTGCTCGGCGACGCCCTGCTGCTGTCCCTCGTCCTGTTCGCCGGCTTCTTCGCCGCCGGGCTCGCCCTGCTGCTGATCGTGCCCCGCGTGGTGCACCGCATCGTGCGGCCCGACCGGGTCTACCCCCTCTACGGCCTCCACTTCGCGCTGCACCAGGCCACGGCCCGCATCACCAACGCGAAGTTCTTCGCCTGGCTGTTCGGCGACAGCTCGTACATCGTGCCGTACCTGCGCGGCATCGGGTACGACCTGGGCCGGGTCGAGCAGACCGGCTCCAACTTCGGCACCGAGGTGCAGCACGCCAGCCCCACCCTGGTGTCGGTCGGCGCCGGCACGATGGTGGCCGACGGACTGTCCGTGCTCAACGCGGAGATCTCCGCCACCTCGTTCCGTGTGACCCGCACGTCCATCGGCGCCCGCAACTTCCTCGGCAACGGCATCGCCTACCCCGCGGGCGGCCGCACCGGCGACAACTGCCTGCTCGCCACCAAGGTGATGATCCCCCTCGACGGCGAGGTCCGCGAAGGCGTCGGACTGCTGGGCTCCCCGCCCTTCGAGATCCCCCGCTCCGTGGAACGCGACGCCCGCTTCGACCACCTGCGCGCCGGCGACGAACTGCGCCGCCGCCTCCGCACCAAGAACCGCTACAACCTGCGCAGCATGGCCCTGATGCTGGGCGTGCGCTGGCTGCTCACCTTCGCGCTCACGCTGTTCGCCCTCCTGACCGTCGACCTGTACGGCGCGTTCGGACACGTGGTCGTCGCCTGTTACCTGCCCCTCACCCTGGCCTTCTCCACCGGCTACTACATCCTGGTGGAACGCTGCGTCACCGCCTTCCGCCCGCTGCGCCCCCAGCTGTGCTCCATCTACGACGAGCGCTTCTGGCTGCAGGAACGGCTGTGGAAGATCCCCATCCACTACTTCGACGTGTTCAACGGCACCCCGTACAAGGCCCTCGTCTGGCGGCTGCTCGGCGTGCGCATCGGCCGCCGGGTCTTCGACGACGGCTGCCTGATGACGGAGCGGACCCTCACCACCGTCGGCGACGAGTGCGTCCTCAACGCCGGCAGCACGATCCAGTGCCACTCGCAGGAGGACGGCACCTTCAAGTCCGACGGCACCACCCTCGGTGCCTTCTGCACGCTGGGCGTCTCCGCCCATGTGCACTACGGCGTGACGCTGGGCGAGGGCGCGGTGCTGGCGCCCGACTCCTTCCTCATGAAGGGCGAGGAAGTCCCCGCGCACGCCCGCTGGGGCGGCAACCCCGCCACCGAACAGCCGTCCGGCGCCGGACCCGCGACCGTGACGGCCACGTCCCCGGTCGACGGGGCCCCGGCCGGGGTGCGTTGAGGAAGGCCATGTCGATGGGAGTACGCGTGGAAGCCGACCGCGAGTTCTGGGGCCGCGTCCTGGCCACCGGAGGGTTCACCGCGGTGCCGCGGTGGACCGAGGAGCCGGTGCCCGGGGTCGCCGAGTACGAGGCGGCCGTACCGGACGACGTGCTGCGGGCCGTGCGCGCCCTGGCCCGGGAACTGGGCCTGCCCCTGAGCGCGGCCCTGCTGGCCGCGCACGCCAAGGTGCTGGCCGCGCTCTCCGGGGAGCAGGACGTGGTCACCGGGTACGAGGCCGGAGGCAAGGGCGATCCGCTGCCCTGCCCGCTGACCGTCGCCCCCGGCACCTGGCGCTCGCTCGTGACCGCCGTCGGCCGCGTCGAGGCCGGACTGCTGGCGCACCGGGACGCCCCGCTGGCCGAGCTGCGCCGCGAACTGGGCGTGACCGGGCCGTCGTACGAGGTCGTCTTCGACCCCGCCGACACCGCGGGCGGCCTCGCCGACGACGCCGTCCTGGGCGTCGGCTGGAGCGAGAAGGGCGGACGCCCCGCCATCCGGGTGCGCCACCGCCGACAGGCGCTCGACTCCGGGTACGCCGCCCGCGTCGGCGGCTACCACCTCGCCGCCCTGCGCCTCATGGCCGCGGACGCCGACGCCGAGCACACCGCACAGAGCCTGCTGTCGGCCGACGAGGTCGGCGAACAGCTGGAGGGCCTGGCGGGTCCCCGACGCACCCTGCCCCGGGGCCGGGTGCACGAACTGTTCGAGCAGCGCGTGCGCGAGCACCCCGACACCGTCGCGGCCGTGCACGGCGACCGGCAGTGGACGTACGCCCAGCTCGACTCCCGGGCGAACCGGCTGGCCCGCGCCCTGGTGGCACGGGGCGTGGCCCGCGAGGACGTCGTCGCCGTCGTCACCGGACGCGACCTGGACTGGCTCGCCTGTGTGCTCGCCGTGTTCAAGGCGGGCGGCGTGTACCTGCCGATCGAGCCCGGCTTCCCCGCCGCACGCATCCGGACAACGTTGTCCCGTGCGGGCTGCCGGTTCGTCCTGGCCGAGTCCGGCGCAACCGGCTCCCTCGACGAGGCACTGACCGGCCTGCCCGGCACCGAACGGCTCCTGGTCGACGAGGCGTACGCCGAAGGACACGCCGACGGAGTGCTCGGCGTCGAGGTCACCGCAGACCAACTCGCCTACGTCTACTTCACGTCCGGCTCCACGGGCGAACCCAAGGGCGCCCTGTGCGAGCACGTCGGCATGCTCAACCACCTCTACGCGAAGATCGACGACCTGGGCATCACCGAGGGGGACGTCGTCGCGCAGACCGCCCCGCAGTGCTTCGACATCTCCCTGTGGCAACTGGTGTCCGCGCTGCTGGTCGGCGGGCGCACCCTGATCGTCGAACAGGACGCGATCACCGACGTCGAGCGGTTCGTGGACACCCTCGCCCGCGGCCGGGTCGCCGTCGCCCAACTCGTGCCCTCCTACCTCGACGTCGTGGTCTCCTGCCTCGAACGCCGCCCCCGCGACCTGCCCGACCTGCGCCGGGTGTCGGTGACCGGCGAGGCGCTGAAGAGGGAACTCGTCCAGCGCTGGTTCGCCGTCGGGCCCGGCGTGCCGCTGGTCAACGCCTACGGTCTGACCGAGACGTCGGACGACACCAACCACGAGGTCATGGACGCGGTCCCCGACCGCGTCCTGCTCGGCCGCGCCGTCAACAACGTGCACGTGTACGTCGTCGACGAACGGCTCTCCCTGGTGCCGCTCGGCGCCCCCGGACTGATCGCCTTCTCCGGCGTGTGCGTCGGACGCGGCTACGTCAACGACCCCGAGCGCACCCGGGAGGCGTACCGCGAGGACCCCTACCGGCCCGGCGAACGCCTCTACCTGGGCGGCGACTGGGGACGCTGGCACCCCGGCGGCAAGCTGGAGTTCCTCGGCCGGCGCGACAACCAGGTCAAGATCCGCGGCTTCCGCATCGAGATCGGCGAGATCGAGAACACCCTGCTCAAGCAGCCCGGCGTCCGCGACGGCGCCGTGGTCGTCGCCGAACACCCGGACCGCGGCAGCCACTTGATCGCCTTCTGCACCGGCGACCCCCGGCCCGCCGAGACCCTGCGCGCGGAACTCGGCGCCGCCCTGCCCGCCTACATGGTCCCCTCGGCCTTCCACTGGCTGCCCGGACTGCCGCTCACCCCCAACGGCAAGACCGACCGCAAGGCCCTCACCGCCCTGGCCGCACAGGAGGCCGCGCCGGGCGCGCCGGCCGCGACCGGGCACCGGGCCGCGGCCCTCACCCCGACCGAGCGCCGACTCGCCGCCGTCTGGGCCGGGTTGCTCGGCATCCCCGAGGAACACGTCGGCCGCGAGGACCACTTCTTCGACTCCGGCGGCACCTCCCTGTCGGCCGTCCGGCTCACCCTCGCCCTGGACCGCGCGGTCTCCCTCAAGGACATCACCCGCCACCCGGTCCTCGCCGACCTCGCCGCCCTGCTCGACGGCGCCGGCGCCCGGCGCCCCGGACTGCTCCAGCCGCTCACCGAACCCGCGGGCACCCCCGACCGCGTCCTCGTCTGCTTCCCCTGCGCGGGCGGCAACGCCGTCAACTACCGCCCCCTGGCGGACGCGTTGGAGGGCACCGGCACCGCCGTGCTCGCCGTGGAGCCGCCCGGCCACGACCCGGCCACCGGACCCGAACCGTTCGTCCCGCTGGCGGAACTGGTGGAACGTACCGTCGCCGAGATCACCGCACGCGGCCTCACCGGCGTCATGCTCTGGGGCCACTCCTCCGGAGCCGCCCCCGCCCTCGCGACGGCACGCGCGCTGGAGGAGCGCCGGGTGGACGTCCGCCGGGTCTTCCTCGCCGCCCAACTCCCCGGCACCGCCGCCGAACGGCGCGCGGCGGCCGCCGAACTGACCGCCCTCGACGACACGGAGATCGCCGCCCGGCTCACCGCGGACGGCGAGCGGCCCGAACTCGCCGGACTCGACGCACACCACGCCGCCCGCGTGGGCGCCGCCCACCGGCACGACTGCGTCGCCGCCCACCACTACCTCGCCGAGGCCCTGGACGGCCCGCCGGCCGTGCGGATCGCCGCGCCCGTCACGGTGGTCGTCGCCGCCGACGACCCCCACACCGCCGGGCACCACGACCGGCACCGCGACTGGCGGCTGTTCGCCGACCACGTCGACCTGCACGAACTCCCCGACGGCGGCCACCACTTCACCCGCACCCGACCGGCCGACGCGGCCCGCGCCGTGCTCGGCGCCGTCGCCCCCCTGCCCACCGCCTGAGCCCCCGAGCCCGCGCACCCGGAAAGGAACCGAGATGTCGTCACCCCTGGCATCGGCCCTGGAGGTCGACCTGCCGCCCGACCGGCCGCCGATCCTGCGCGTCGAGACCCCCGGCGACGCCCGCGGCTGGGCCGCCGCGCACCGCGAGGCCCTGCGCGCCCAGGTCGCCGAACACGGCGCGCTGCTGGTCCGCGGTCTCGGCCTGCGCGACCCCGGCCAGGTCGCCGCCGTCCTCGCCGCCCTCACCGACGGCCTCATGACCGAACGCGAGGCGTTCGCCACCCGCGAGAGCCACGGCCCCGGGGTGTACTCCTCCTCGGCCTGGCCGGACAACCAGCCCATGTGCATGCACCACGAGCTGAGCTACGCGCTGGACGTCCCCGGCCTCATGCTGTTCGCCTGCCTCACCGCGCCCGGCGAGGGCGGCGCGACCGCCGTCGCCGACGCCGAACAGGTCCTCGCCGCCCTGCCCACCGCCCTCACCGAGCGGTTCGAGCAGGAGGGCTGGCTGCTGACCCGCTCGTACAACGACGAGATCGGCGCGACCCTGGAGGAGTCCTTCGGCACCGACGACCGGGCCGCCGTCGACGCCTACTGCCGCGCCCACGCCATCGACGCCGAGTGGCGGCCCGACGGCTCGCTGCGCACCCGCCAGCGCCGCGGCGCCGTCGTGCGCCACCCGGTCACCGGACGGCGCTGCTGGTTCAACCAGATCGCCTTCCTCAACGAGTGGACGCTCACCCCCGAGGTGCGCGAGTACCTGGTCGACGTCTACGGCCCGGAGGGGCTGCCCTTCAACACCTTCTTCGGCGACGGCACCCCGATCGGCGAGGACGTCGTCCAGCTCCTCAACACGACGTACGAGAAGCACACGCGGCGCGAGCCCTGGCACTCCGGCGACCTGCTGCTCGTCGACAACATCCGCACCGCGCACAGCAGGGAGCCGTTCACCGGGGACCGGCGGGTGCTGGTCGGCATGGCCGAACCCCGGCGCCTGGAGGACTCCTTCCCGACCCCGGAGGCGAGCCGACGATGAGCACACCCCAGACCCGCACCGGCCGAGCCCCCGGATTCGCCGTCGTCTCCGGCGCCCAGGTGCAGCGCGCCCTGCACGGCCGCGAGAAGGAGATCGTCGAACTGGTCGAGGCGACCTACCGGTTGCACGGCGAGGGCGACTCGGTCAACCCGCCGTCGTACTTCCTGCGCTTCCCCGACCGGCCCACGGCCCGCATCATCGCGCTGCCCGCCTCCCTCGGTGGCCCGGTCGGCGTGGACGGCCTGAAGTGGATCTCCAGCTTCCCGGCCAACGTGGACAACGGCCTGCCCCGGGCGTCGGCGGTCCTCATCCTCAACGACCACGAGACCGGCTACCCCTTCGCCTGCCTGGAGAGCTCCGTCATCAGCGCGACCCGGACCGCCGCGTCCGCCGCGCTGGCCGCGGACCGGCTCAGCCGCACCCGCGCCCGGCCCACCCGCGTCGGCTTCTTCGGCACCGGACTCATCGCCCGCTACATCCACACCTTCCTCGCCGGCACCGGATGGGCCTTCGACGAGATCGGCGTGCACGACGTGTCCGCCGCCGGCGCCGACGGCTTCCAGGACTACCTGCGCCGCGCCGACGTCCCGGGCCGGGTGCGCGTCCACGCCGGCGCCGAGGAACTGATCCGCTCCAGCGACCTGGTGGTCTTCGCGACCGTCGCCGGCGAACCCCATGTCACCGACCCGGCCTGGTTCGACCACCACCCGCTGGTCCTGCACGTCTCGCTGCGCGACCTCGCGCCCGAGATCCTGCTCGGCGCGGCCAATGTCGTCGACGACGTCGACCACTGTCTCAAGGCCGCCACCTCCCCGCACCTCGCCGAACAGCTCACCGGGGGCCGCGACTTCCTCGACGGCACCCTCGACGACGTCCTCACCGGACGGCTCACCCCGCCCGCCGACCGGACCGTGATCTTCTCACCGTTCGGCCTCGGTGTGCTCGACCTCGCCGTCGGCAAGTACGTCTACGACGAGACGGCCCGGGCGGGACAGCTCCACCTGATCGACGACTTCTTCCACGACCTGCGCCGGCACGGCTGAGGCCCGTCCCCCGGCCCTGTGGCACCCAGGAGGCCACCGTGCCCGTCATCTCCGCTCCGCACGCTTTCAACGAGGGTCAGCTCTACGTCGACCTGGAACCGATCTTCGGGCGCTCGCTCTATCTCAAGTGCGAGGGCTTCAACTTCGCGGGGTCGATCAAGCTGAAGGCCGCCGTGGAGATGGTGGAGTCGGCCGAACGCGACGGGATTCTGCGACCCGACTCGATCCTCGTCGAGTCCTCGTCCGGCAACCTCGGCGTGGCCCTGAGCATCATCGCGGCCAGCAAGGGCTACCGGTTCCTGTGCGTCACGGACTCCCGCTGCAACCTGTCCACCCGGCTCCTCATGGAGGCACTGGGCAGCCAGGTGCACGTCGTCGCCGACCTCGACGCCAACGCCGGCTTCCTCGGCGCCCGGCTCGACTACGTGCGCGGGCTGTGCGAGTCCGACGACCGGTACGTCTGGCTCGGCCAGTACACCAACCCGGGCAACTGGCGGGCCCACTACCATCGGACGGCGCCGGAGATCGCCCGCCAGTTCCCGCACGTCGACGTGCTGTTCGTCGGGGCCGGCACCACCGGCACCCTGATGGGCTGCGCCCGCTACTTCCGGCAGTGGAACCGGCCGGTGCGCATCGTCGCCGTGGACAGCGAGGGCTCCGTCGCCTTCGGCGGCGAACCGGGCCGCCGGATGATCCCCGGCCTCGGCATGAGCATGCGCCCGCCGCTGCTCGACGAGTCCTACGTCGACGAGGTGATCCGCGTCGAGGAGGCCGACACCATCCGCACCTGCCACCGGCTGGCCCGGCGCGGCTTCCTCTTCGGCGGCTCCACCGGCACGGTGGTCAGCGGCGCGATGCGCTGGCTCACCGAGCACGACGCGCGCGACCTGACCGCCGTGGCCATCGCGCCCGACCTCGGCGAGCGCTACCTCGACACCATCTACCAGACCAACTGGCTCCAGGACCTGTACGGCGACCTCGTCCTCGACGCCGAGGACCCGGCGCGCGTCACGGCGGGCCCCGGCGGGGAGAAACCGGTGCCGCGTGCGTCGGGTCACCGCCGCAGGACCTGACGTCAGAGCAGGAGCCGGTCGATGGTGAGCGGGAGGCTGCGCAGCCGCTTGCCGGTGGCGTGGTGGACGGCGTTGCCGATGGCGGCGGCGATCCCGACGATGCCGACCTCACCGACGCCCTTGGTGCCGGTGGGGGTGGTGGGGTCGGGGGCGCCGACGAAGAGGACGTCGAGGTCGGGGACGTCGGCGTTGACCGGGACGAGGTAGTCGCCGAAGGTGGCGTTGGCGATGCGCCCGGTCGTGGGGTCGGTGAGGGTGTCCTCGAAGAGGGCCTGGCCGATGCCGCCGACGGTGCCGCCGATGATCTGGCTGCGGGCGGTCTTGTGGTTCAGGATCCGTCCGCCGTCGACGGCGGAGACGACCCGGGTGACGCGCAGCAGGCCGAGGTCGGGGTCGATGCGGACCTCCACGAACTTGGCGCCGAAGGCTCCGGTGGGGTGCAGACCGAGGTCGTCGGGGGCGGCCGGTGTGCTGCGGCCGTCGGCGGAGAGTTCTTCGAGGCCGTGGCGGACGAGCATGTCCGTGTAGGACTCGCCCTGTTCGGGCCGGCCGGTGCGGTGGACGCGCCCGTCGGCCACCGTGACGTCGTCCGGTCCTGCCCCGCGCAGGGGGGATTCGACGTCGTCGCGGACGAGGGCGAGGAACTCCCGCACCAGGTTGCGGGCCGTGGCGTGCAGGGCCGTGCCGAGGGCGCCGGTGAGCCCGGAGCCGCCGGCCTGCGGGGCGTAGGGCATGTCGGAGTCGCCGAGGTCGAAGCGGACCTGGTCGGTGTCCAGTCCGAGGAGGTCGGCGGTGAGCTGGGTCATGACGGTGTAGGTGCCGGTCCCGATGTCGGTGGCGGCGCTGCGGACGTGCACGGAGCCGTCGTGGTGGAGGGTGGCGCGGGCCTGGCAGGGGACCTGGTAGTAGGGGTAGGAGACGCCGGCCATGCCCTGGCCGACGAGCCAGTTCCCCTCCCGCATCGACCCGGGCCGGGGATCGCGGTCGCTCCAGCCGAAGCGCCGGGCGCCCTGGAGGTAGCACTCGCGCAGGGCGTTGCTGGTCCAGGGCAGGCCGGTGACGGGATGGCGGTCGGCGAAGTTGCGCAGCCGTAGTTCGAGCGGGTCGATGCCGAGGGCGTGGGCGAGTTCGTCGAGGGCCGATTCGAGGGCCCAGTTGCCCTGCGCCTCGGCGGGGGCGCGCATGGAGCCGGGGCACGGGATGTGGAGGCGGGCCTGCCGGTCGCGGGTGCGGAGGTTGGGGCAGGCGTAGGTGACGGCGGAGACGTGGGTGCACGCCTCGTAGTCGTCGTCCTCCATGGCGACCGAGGAGACGGCGTGGTGCTCGATGGCCGTGAGGCGTCCGTCCCGGGTGGCGCCGATCCTGATGTGCTGGTCGCTGGAGGGGCGGTGGCCGACCGAGGTGAACATCTCGGGGCGGGTCAGGACGAGTTTGACGGGGCGCCGGATCTGGCGGGCGGCGAGGGTGGCGAGCACCGTGTGGGACCACACGCGCAGGCCGGCGCCGAAGCCGCCGCCCACGTAGGGCGCGAGGACACGGATGCGGCTCTCGGGAATGCCGAAGACATGGGCCAGGGACGCCCGGACGTTGTGGGGCCACTGGGTGGAGTCGTGGACGGTGAGGGTGTCGCCCTGCCACGCCGCCACGGTGGTCATCAGGCCGAGGGGGTTGTTGGTGTTGTCGGGGGTGGTGTAGTCGCCCTCGACGATCGTGTCGGCCTGTTCGAAGCCCGCGTCGACGTCCCCGCGGTCGGTGTCCGTGCCCCAGGGGTCGTCCACCACGGGCGCCCGTGGATCGGCGACGTCGAGGACCGGTTCGGCCGTCTCGTAGCGCACCCGGACCAACCGGGCCGCGTGACGGGCCTGTTCGGCCGTCTCGGCGACGACGATGCCGATGTGCTGGCCGTGGTGCAGGACGCGGTCGTCCTGGAGCGGGGCCGGCGGTGAGCTGCCGAGCAGTGTCATCGGACCGCGTTCCAGCCTCGGCGCGGTCAGATGGGTGATGACGTCCAGCACACCGGGCGCGGCGACGGCCCGGGACACGTCGATGCCGATGATGCGCCCGGCCGCGACCGTGCTCGTGACCAGGGCCGCGTGCACCATGCCCGGGAAGGTGACGTCGTTCGGGTAGGGGGCCGCCCCGGTCACCTTCAGGGGCGCGTCCACACGGTCGATGCCGGCGCCGACGGCGCCGCGGGTCTCCAGGGTGGTCATGAGGGGGCTCCTGCGACGGTCTCCAGGGTGCGGACGAGGGTGCGTTTCGCCAGTTCGACCTTGAACGCGGTGCCGGGCAGCGGCCTGGCGCCGGCGAGGGCGGCCTCCGCCGCCGCGCGGAAGGACTCAGGGCCCGGCCGGGAGCCGCGCAGTACGTCCTCCGCGTCCCAGGCCCGCCAGGGGACGGTACCGACCCCGCCGAGCGCGATGTGCGCCTCCCGCACGGTCCCGTCCTCGATCACCAGGGCCGCTCCGGCGGAGGTGAGGGCGAACTCGTAGGAGACCCGGTCGCGGACCTTGAGGTAGTGCGAGCGGGCCGCCGCGGGCAGCAGGGGGATCTGGACCGCGGTGATCAACTCCCCGTGCCGCAGCACGTTCTCGACGTCGGGCCGGTCACCGGGCGGGAGGTAGAACCGCGTCAGCGGGACCACCCGCGTGCCCTCGGTGCCCTGCACGTGGACCTCGGCGTCCAGGGCCACCAGCGGCACGGCGAGGTCGGAGGCGTGGAGGGCGATGCAGTGGTCGCTGGTGCCGAGGATCGCGTGCATGCGCTGGAGGCCGGTGACGGCCGCGCAGCCGCTGCCGGGCGCGCGTTTGTTGCAGGCCGCCACCTGGGGGTCGCGGAAGTAGCGGCAGCGGGTGCGCTGGAGGAGGTTGCCGCCGACGGTGGCCATGTTGCGCAGTTGGACGGAGGCGCCGAGCAGCAGGGCCTCGCGGACGAAGGGGAGGCGGTCGCGGACGGCGGGGTGGGCGGCGAGCTCCTCCATGGTGGTCAGGGCGCCGACCCGGAGGGTGGTGTCGCTCGCGGTGATGCCGCCGAGGGGGAGGCGGGTGATGTCGACGAGGCGGTCGGGTTCGAGGACGCCGTCCTTCATCAGGTCGAGCTGGGTGGTGCCCCCGGCGAGGAAGGAGGCGTGCGGGTCGGCGGTGACGGTGGCGACGGCCCGGCCGGTGTCGTCGGCGCGGACGTAGGCGAAGGGGTGCACGGCGGCCCTCACTCTCCCGAGGCGACGTCGCGGATGGCGGCGCGGATGTTGTCGTAGGCGCCGCAGCGGCAGAGGTTGCCGCTCATGAACTCGCGGACGTCCTCCTCGGAGCCGGCCCGGCCCTCGGCGACGAGGGAGAGGGCGGACATGATCTGGCCGGGGGTGCAGTAGCCGCACTGGAAGGCGTCGTGGCGGGCGAACGCCTCCTGGAGCGGGTGGAGTTCGCCGTCGGTGGACAGCGATTCGACGGTGGTGATCTCCCGGCCCTCGTAACTGGCGGCCAGGGCCAGGCAGGACACGATCCGCCGGCCGTCGACCAGCACGGTGCACGCTCCGCACGCACCCTGGTCGCAGCCCTTCTTCGCCCCCGTCAGACCCACGTGGTCGCGCAACGCGTCCAGCAGCGTCACCCGCGCGTCGATCCGGAGTCGGTGGGGCGTGCCGTTCACGTACAGGGTGATCTCGACCTGGGGGGCTTCCCGCGGCGCGGTCCTGGACGGGGGCGCAGCGGTCTCCACGTGTTTCATGGCGTCTCGATTCTCGGTCGCTCGAATTCCCGCGCGGCCGTCGTCCGTCCGGGTGGGGACCCGGACCCTTCGCACTGCGTGGAACCGCCGTGACAAGGTGTACCGACGACCCGAATGTCCGAATACGAGCAGCCTGGACAAGGTACGTGCACGCGGCAAGTCGATCTCGCCATCGCATAAGCGTTGACTTATATAAGCGGTGGCTGGCATTCTCGCCGTGTGCACGCATTCGATGTGCTGGGAGATCCGGTGCGGCGCCGGATACTGGAGCTGCTGGCCGGGGGCGAGCGGTCCTCCGGCGAGGTCAGCTCCGTGATCCGGGCCGAGTTCGGGATCTCCCAGCCCGCCGTGTCGCAGCACCTCAAGGTGTTGCGCGAGACCGGCTTCGCGTCCGTCCGGGCCGAGGGCACCAGACGGCTGTACGCCGTGGAGTCCGCGCCCCTGCGCGAGGTCGACGTCTGGCTCGACCGGTTCCGCGGTTTCTGGGAACAGCGACTGGACGCGCTGGACACCGAGTTGGCCCGCGGCAGACGCGAGCGCCGCGGCCGAGCGAACGACGAGGAAGAGCACCCATGAGCGACATGGTCGACCGGATCAACGACATCCACCGGGCGGTGGGACGGCGGGCCGTGGCCGAGGGCGAGGCCCGCACCGTCCTGCTGCGCCGCACGTACGACGCCCCGGCCGAGGACGTGTGGGACGCATGCACGGACCCGGAGCGGATCGGCCGCTGGTTCCTGCCGGTCAGCGGCGACCTCGTGCTGGGCGGCCGTTACCAGTTGGAGGGCAACGCGGGCGGGGAGGTCCTGGAGTGCGAGCCGCCCAGGAGGCTCAAGATCAGCTGGGAGATGGGTGAGCAGCCCGGATTCAGCGAGGTCGAGGTCCGGCTCACCCCGGAGGGCGCCGAACGCACCGTGTTCGAACTGGAACACGTCGCGGTCGTCCCGCCGGACTTCTGGGACACCTACGGCCCCGGCGCGGTCGGCGTCGGCTGGGACATGACCCTGCTGGGGCTCGGACTGCACCTGGAGGGCCGCGAGATCGGCCCCGGCGGCGTCGAGGAGTGGGAGCGGACCGGCGACGCCCGCACCTGCATGACCCGCAGCAGCGAGGCATGGGGCGAGGCGTACGCGGCATCGGGCGCACCGCCCGCCGAGGTCACGGCCACGGTGACCGCCACCACGGCGTTCTACGTGCCGCGGCGTGAGGACGACGCGTAGGGGGCCCCGACGCTCCGGGGCCGGGGCCGGATCCCTACCGGGGGAGCCCAATCCGGGGAGCTCGACCCGGGGGAGCCCGATCCGGCCTCGGACTGGTCCCGGCCCTGCTCCGGGCCGACCCCGGCCTTGCTCCGGGCCGACCCCGGCCCCGGCCCAGCCAGGGTCCGGCCCAGCCAGGGTCCGGCCTCGGGGCAGCCACCGGCCGACCCCGGTCCGGCGACCGACGAGCCACAGCCGCGACGGCGGCGGCGCGGGCCTCGGTCTCGCCCTGGCCCGCGACATCGCCCACCACCACGCGGGCACCCTCACCCTGACGGACGCCCCCAGGGGGCGCCGCCTTCCACCTCCGCCTGCCCCGGACGGACTGACCCCGAGGCCGGTGCCCGTCGCCCGTCCGGGAGCGCGGCGGTGTCGCGGCGGTGTTCAGGACCGTGCGGCCCTGCGGGTCGCCGCGGCGATCACCAGGGCCGCCACGAAGGCGAGCGCCGACAGGAGGGCCGCCGTGAGCAGGGCCGGGCGGGCGCCGGGCAGGAAGACACCGGGGACGGCGTGGCTGGCGTACACCGTCACCACCACCGCGAGGCCCGTCGCCGCGCCGAGCTGCTGGGTCGTCTGGAGCATGCCCGAGACGGAGCCCGCGCGCTCGGCCGGTACGTCCTTCATGGCCAGCGCGGTCACCGGCATCATCACCGAGCCGATCGCCAGGCCGTCGAGCAGCAGCGGCAGGAACGCCGTGCCGAGGTAGTCGTCCGAGGCGTTCACCCGGGTCGCGAGCAGGACGAGCGCGACGGCCTGGAGCGCGGTGCCGGCCAGGATCAGCGGGCTCGCGCCGAACCGCCGTACCAGCTTCGGCGCCACCCGCGACATCACGAAGATGCCGACGCTCATGGGCAGGAAGCCGAGACCGGCCTCCAGCGGGTCGAGGCCGAGCGACTGGAGGAACTGCACGGTCAGGTAGAACGTCGACATCTGCGCGCCGATGACGAAGGTGTTGGCCAGCAGCGCGGCCGTGCGCGAGGGGCCGCGCAGCAGGGAGAGGTCGATCATCGCGTGCGGGGAGCGCCGTTCCGCGATCCACAGCAGGAGCAGCAGCACGGCGCCGGCGATCAGACCCACGACCGTACGCGGATCGCCCCACCCGTGGTCCGGCGCGCTGACCAGGGCGAACACCAGAGCTCCCGAGCCGAGTGTGGCGGTGAGCGCACCGGCGACGTCGAACCGTCCGGCGTGCCGTTGCGTCTCGACCACGAAGCGCGGCGCGAGCAGCAGCACCGCGACGCCGATGGGCACGTTGATCAGCAGCGTCCAGCGCCAGGACGCGACCTCGGTGATCGCGCCGCCGAGCACCAGCCCCAGGGTCAGGCCGCCGGAGGTGACCGCGGCGAACAGCGCGAACGCCCGGTGCCGCGCCGACTCGTCGGGCGCGTTCACGGTGAGCAGCGCGAGCACGCTCGGCGCGGTCAGGGCGGCGCCGACGCCCTGCGCCGCGCGCGCCACGAGCAGCACCCCGGCGGTCGGCGCCAGGCCGCCGAGCAGGGACGCCAGCACGAACAGCGCCAGCCCGATCCGGAACGAGCGGAACCGCCCGTGGACGTCACCGAGCCGGCCGCCGAGCAGCAGCAGCCCGCCGTAGGGCAGCACATAGGCGTTCACCACCCACAGCAGGTCGGCCGCGCCGAAGCCGAGGTCGCCGCGGATGTGCGGAAGGGCGACCTGGACGACGGTCGCGTCGAGGATGAGCATCAGCTGCGCGAGCAGGATCAGCGCCGTGCTGATCCCCGCGCGGGGCCGCGCCCGGCCGGTGCGGCCCGGGGCGGTGGTGGTCGTGGTCACGGAAGTGGGTCCTCACGGAAGAGCGGTGCCCGGGATCTCCGGACGCGCTCCAGCGTTCGCCGGGCGCCCTTCCGCAGCGAGAGGTCCGGATTGCCTAGGACCGACAGAACCACCCTTCCGCGCCCTGCGCCCCTGTCCGGGGTGGGGGCGCCCGGTTACCGTGGCAGGCATGAACACGGAACTGCGTGACTTCCTCCAGTCGCGCCGCGCACGGCTGACGCCCGGCGAGGTCGGCCTGCCCGAGCGCGGCCGGCGGCGCGTGGCGGGCCTGCGGCGCGAGGAGGTCGCGCAGCTGGCCGGGGTCAGCACCGACTACTACGTACGGCTTGAGCAGGGCCGGGGCCCGCACGTCTCCGACCAGGTCCTCGACGCCGTCGGCCGGGCGCTGCGGCTGGAGCCGACCGAGCTGGCCCATCTGTACGCCCTGGCCAGGCCGCCCCGGCGCAGGGCGGCGCCGCGCGGCCCCCGCCCGGTCCGCCGCAGCCTCCGGCTGATGCTCGACGGCATGGCGGGCCCCGCGCTGATCTCGGACTACACGACGACGGTCCTCGCCGCGAACGAGCTCGCCCGCGCGGTGTTCGGCTTCGACGACCGCAGCCGCGACCGCGCCCGGCACTTCTTCCTCGCGCCGGCCGCCCGCGACTTCTACCCGAACTGGGCGGAGGACGCCCACACCCTGGTCGCCGAGCTGCGGCTCCAGACGGGCCGCCGCCCCGACGACCCGCGGCTGACCGCGCTGGTCGGCGAACTCAGCATCAAGAGCGACGAGTTCCGCGAGCTGTGGGCCAAGCACCCGGTCCGGCAGAAGACCGCGGGCCGCAAGACCCTGCTGCACCCGGACGTCGGTCTGCTCGAACTCTCCTACGACCGGATGACGCTCGCCGACGACAACGACGCCCAGTTGTACGTCTACACCGTCGAGCCCGGCTCCGAGTCCGCCGAACGCCTCGCGCTCCTCGCGAGCTGGCACGCGACGGCGCCCGAGTCCCCCGCGATCGGCGCGGACCGCCCCTGACCGCCGCGCCGGGGGACCCGCGGGCGATGTGGACACCATGTCCGGTTGTTGAATAGGGTGGGCCCATGGACAGCCCCACCCCCGGCACCCGCCCGCTGCGCGCGGACGCCCGCCGCAACTACGAGGCGCTGCTCGCCGCCGGCCGCGCCGTCTTCGCGCGGGCCGGCACCGACGCGCCCCTGGAGGAGGTCGCCCGCGAGGCGGGCGTCGGACAGGGCACCCTCTACCGGCACTTCCCCAGCCGGGAGCACCTCTTCGTCGCGCTCATGAGGGACCGGGTCGACCTCCTCGACGCGCGCGCCCGTGACCTCCTCGACGCGCCGGACGTCTGGGAGGCGCTGGTGGAATGGCTGCGCGGGTACGACCGCAGCGCCACGGAGTACGGCGGCATGAGCGCCCGCGTCGGCGACGGCCTCACGGACGACGGCTCCCCGATGGCGGCGGCCTGCGCCCCGATGAAGAAGAGCTTCGAGCGCCTCTACGCCCGGGCCCGGGACGAGGGGGTCGTCCGCGCCGACCTCACCTCCGTCCAGCTCCTCGCCCTGATCTCGGCCCTGCCGAAGCACGCGCAGCACAACGCCTCCGAGGACACCTACCTCGACGTCGTACTGCGCGGCCTGCGTCCCTAGGGCCCGGGCGGTCGGCTGTCGTCGTCAGAAGTTGATCATGTGGTCCGCGAGGCCGTGGACCGCCTCCTTGACCGCCTCGCCCAGCGTCGGGTGGGCGTGGACGTTGCGGGCGACCTCGTGCACGGTCAGGTCCCAGCGCTGGGCCAGGGTCAGCTCGGGCAGCAGCTCGGTGACGTCCGGGCCGATGAGATGGCCGCCGATCAGCTCGCCGTACTTCGCGTCGCTGATCAGCTTCACGAAGCCCGTGGTGTCGCCGAGCCCGTGCGACTTGCCGTTCGCGGTGAACGGGAACTTCGCCACCTTCACGTCGTAGCCCAGCTCACGGGCCTGCGCCTCGGTGTAGCCGAAGCTGGCCACCTGCGGCTGGCAGTACGTGGCCCGCGGGATCATCACGTACTCCAGCTCCATCGTCTCCGCGTCCGCGATGGTCTCCGCGGCGACCACGCCCATCGCCTCCGCCGCGTGCGCGAGCATCAGCTTCGCGGTGACGTCGCCGATGGCGTACAGGTGCGGCACGGACGTACGGCAGCGCCCGTCCACGTCGATCGCGCCGCGCTCGGTGAGCCGCACCCCGGTGTTCTCCAGGCCGTAGCCCTCGACGTTCGGCGCGAAGCCCAGCGCCTGGAGGACCTTGTCGGCCTCCAGCGTCCGCCGGGCGCCGTCCTGGCCGGTGACCGTGACCCGCACGCGCGGCCCGGACTCGTCGATGGCGTCGACCCGGGTGGAGGTGAGCACGTCGATGCCCAGCCTGCGGTACTGCTTGGCGAGTTCGGCCGAGACCTCCGCGTCCTCCAGCGGCGCGACGCGGTCCAGGAACTCGACCAGGGTGACCTTCACGCCGTAGTGGTGCAGTACGTAGGCGAACTCGATGCCGATGGCGCCGGCGCCCGCGATGACGATGGACTCCGGCAGGTCGTCGGCGAGGATCTGCTCCTCGTACGTCACGACCCGCGCCGTGCGCCGGGTCCCGGGCAGCAGCTTCGGGGTGGCGCCGGTGGCGATGACGCAGTGGTCGAAGCCGATGACCCGGGTCGAGCCGTCGTACCCCGCGACCTGGAGGCTGTGCGGGTCGAGGAACGTGCCGCGGCCGTCGATCTCGGTGATCTTGTTCTTCTTCATCAGGAAGTGGACGCCCTTGACCCGGCCGTCGGCCACCCGGCGGCTGCGCCGGAACGCCTCGCCGTAGTCGAAGCTCACCTGTCCCTCGACCTTGATGCCGAAGGTCTTCGCCTCCCGGGTGAAGATGTGCGCCAGCTCGGCGTTGCGCAGCAGGGCCTTCGTCGGGATGCAGCCCACGTTGAGGCAGACGCCGCCCCAGTACTTCTCCTCGACGACGGCGACGCGCAGCCCCAGCTGGGCGGCGCGGATGGCGGCGACGTAGCCGCCGGGACCGGCGCCCAGGACCACGACGTCGAAGTGCTCGTCCTGCTCGATCACCATGTCTGGCGTTTCCCTCCGGACCGATGCCGCCCGCGAGGTCCGCGGGCGGCGCTTGCCCCCAGTCTGGTCCCGGGGGCGGCCGGCCGCGAGGGCGGCACGCGCGGGCCGGACGGCGCCCTACGCAAGGGACTTGACGAACTCGTCGGCGGTGAGGATCGCGTGGGCGTAGGCGGGGGCGTTGATCTCGAACGTCGCGTGCATCTCCTCGGGGCGGAAGGCCGCGACGGCGTCCCGGACGAGGGTGACGTGGTAGCCGAGCTCCTGGCCGAAGCGGGCCGTGGTGTCGATGCAGGTGTTGGCCCGCATGCCGATCAGGGCGATGCGCCCGATCCGGTGCTGCTTGAGCCGGAGGTCGAGGTCGGTGTGGGCGAAGCCGCTCGCGGACCAGTGCTCGCCGACCACGACCTCGCCGTCCCGGGGCTGGAAGTCGGGGTGGAACGTGCCGCCCCAGGAGCCCCGTTCGAACAGCTTCGTCTCGGCGGCGCGGGCCTGGGAGAGGGAGAGGTGGGCCCAGTCCGCGTAGTCGCCGGGTGCGGTGCGGCGGTGCGGGACGAAGAAGGTGCGCACGCCCGCCGCGCGGGTCGCGGCGAGGACCTGGCGCATGTGGCCGAGCAGATGGACGCCCTCCGCCACCTCCTTCGCACGCGGCCACAGCTTCCCGCCCTCGGACAGGAAGTCGTTGTAGGGGTCGACGACGAGGAGCGCGGTGCGGTCGCCGTCGTGGCCGTCGGTGGTCATGACCGTCACCTCGGATCTGTCGGGGCCGGCCGCCCGCCGCCGGCCGTGGGGTCGGCCGGCGGCGGGCGGCCGTACCGGACGGTGTCCCGGAGGACCACCGTACGCCGCCCCGCGCCACCGGGCGCGGCGGCCGATCGCCCGGCCCCGGTGACCTCGTGCGATGATCAACTGGGAGTCTCCGCCGCCCAGATGGTGTGCGAGACTTCATCGATCACTGATCTGTCCGGTCAACTCGCGTGACGGAGTCCGCTATGACGTCTGCTTCCCCCGGCCCCCGGAAGATCGACACGAGCAAGGCGCATCCCGCGCGGGTCTACGACTGGTTGCTGGGCGGCAAGGACAACTACCCCGTCGACGAGGCCGTGGGCGAGAAGCTGCCGGCCGAGGCGCGGGACGCGGCGCGGCAGAACCGCGCGTTCATGAACCGTGCCGCCGCGTGGCTCGCCACCCAGGGCATCGACCAGTTCCTGGACATCGGCACCGGCATCCCCACCGAGCCGAACCTGCACCAGATCGTCCAGGCCGTCGTGCCGACCGCCAAGGTCGTCTACACCGACAACGACCCGATCGTGCTGGCGCACGCGGAGGCGCTGCTCGTCAGCCGGCCCGAGGGCGCGACGGACTACATCGAGGCGGACGTGCGCCGTCCCGATCAGATCCTCGAACACGCCCAGGGCGTCCTGGACTTCGAGCGGCCCGTCGCCATGTCGCTGATCGCGCTGATGCACTTCGTCCCCGAGGACCAGGGGCCGTACGACATCGTGCGCAACCTGATCGCGGCGCTGCCCTCGGGCAGCTACCTCGTGCTGTCCCACGCGGCCTCGGACCTCTACCCGGAGCTGGCCCGGCAGGTCACCGAGGAGTACGCCAAGGGCGGCATCCGCCTCGGCTTCCGCACCCGCCCCGAGGTGGTGCGCTTCTTCGACGGCCTCGAACTGGTGGAGCCCGGGGTGGTGACGGCCCCCGAGTGGTACCGGGAGACCGAGGCCCCCGCCCCGGAGGGCAGCGGCATCTACGCGGGCGTCGCCCGCATCCCCTGATCCACGGCTGTCCCGGCGGGGCGACGGGCGACCACCAGGTCCGCCGGTCGCCCCGCCGTGCTGTGCGCACCCTTGCGCGCCGCCTCCATGGGCCCCGCGCTTCCCTTCTTACCTGCATTTAATAGGACCCCTATATAGGCATGTGATACGAAGGTGGAGTGGATCAACTGAGCTTCGGCCGGACCCCGGAGGACACCGCCCGGGCGCTGGCGGACGTGGCGTCGTCCGTGGTCAGGGCACTGGCCGGACGGCAGGGCCTGAGCTTCACCGCCGCGTCGACACTCGCGCGGCTGGAGCGCGGAGGGCCGTCCCGGCTCACCGCCCTGGCCCTCGCCGAGAGCGTCACCCAGCCGTCGATGACCCAGCTCGTGCAGCGGCTGGAACGCCGCGGCCTGGTGGAGCGCGTCGGCGACCCGGAGGACGGGCGGGTGACCCTCGTCGCCGTCACCGACACCGGACGCGCCGAGCTCGCGGAGCGCCGACGGGCCAGGGACGCGCGCCTGACGGAGCTGCTGGCGGCGCTCTCCGAGGAGGAGCAGCGGGAGCTGGGCGACGCCCTCGGAACCGCCCTGCCCCTGGTGCGGCGCATGCTGACGGCCGGTGAGGAAGCGGAGCGGACCGTGGAGCGGACAGCGGGGAGCACACGATGACCAGTGGCAGCACGACCGAGCCGACCGCCGGCCCCGCCGAGGGGCCCGCTCCGGGGCGCCGCATGTGGATCGGCGCCGACCACCCCCGCTACAAGTGGGTCGCTCTCACCAACACCACGCTGGGCATGCTCCTGGCCACCATCAACAGCTCCATCGTCCTGATCTCCCTGCCGGGGATATTCACCGGCATCCGCCTCGACCCGCTCGAACCCGCCAACGTCAGCTATCTGCTGTGGATGCTGATGGGCTACATGCTCGTCACCGCGGTCCTGGTGGTCGCCCTCGGCCGCCTCGGCGACATGATGGGCCGCGTCCGCATCTACAACGCGGGCTTCCTGATCTTCACGCTGACCTCCGTGGTCCTCTCCCTCGACCCCTTCCACGGCGGCGGGGGCGCCCTGTGGCTGATCGGCTGGCGCATCGCCCAGGCCGTCGGCGGCTCCATGCTGATGGCCAACTCCGCGGCCATCCTCACCGACGCCTTCCCGGCCCGCCAGCGCGGCATGGCCCTCGGCGTCAACATGGTCGCCGGCATCGCCGGGTCCTTCCTCGGACTGGTCCTCGGCGGCGCCCTCGTCACCTGGAACTGGCGCTCCATCTTCTGGGTCAACGTGCCCATCGGCCTCATCGGCACCCTGTGGGCGTACAAGTCGCTGCACGAGTCGGGCGTGCGCAGGCCGGGCCGCATGGACTGGTGGGGCAACATCACCTTCGCCGTCGGCCTGACCGCGCTGCTCGCCGGGATCACCTACGGCATCCAGCCGTACGGCGGCCACACCATGGGCTGGACCAACCCCTGGGTGCTGGCCGGGCTGATCGGCGGCGCCCTGATGCTCGCCGTCTTCTGCGTGGTCGAACTGCGCGTCCCCGAGCCCATGTTCCCGATGCACCTGTTCCGCGACGCGGCCTTCGCCGGCGGCAACGCGGCCACCCTGCTCGGCGCCGTCGCCCGCGGCGGGCTCCAGTTCATGCTGATCATCTGGCTCCAGGGCATCTGGCTGCCCCTGCACGGCTACGACTACGCCGACACCCCCCTGTGGGCGGGCATCTACATGCTTCCGCTGACCATCGGCTTCCTGGTCGCGGGACCCGTCTCGGGCGTGCTGTCCGACAAGTTCGGGGCCCGGCTGTTCGCCGCGGCGGGGTTCGTCGTGATGGCCGCCTCGTTCGCCGGACTGCTCGCGCTGCCCGGCGACTTCGACTACCCGGTGTTCGGCGCGCTGATCTTCCTCAACGGGCTCGGCGGCGGGCTGTTCGCCGCGCCCAACACCTCGATCATCATGTCGAGCGTCCCGGCCGACGCCCGCGGCGCCGCCTCCGGCATGCGCGCCACCTTCCAGAACGCGGGCATGGTGCTGTCCATGGGCGTGTTCTTCTCGCTCATGGTCGCGGGCCTCTCCGGCACCCTGCCCCACACGCTCGCCTCCGGCCTGACCGCCCAGGGCGTTCCGGCGGACGCCGCCCACACGGTGTCCGGACTCCCGCCGGTCGGCGTGCTGTTCGCCGCGTTCCTCGGCTACAACCCGATCCAGCACCTGCTCGGCCCGTCGATCCTCGGGCACCTCTCACGGTCCGCCGTCGACCGTCTGACGGGGCGCGAGTTCTTCCCGCACCTGATCACGCAGCCCTTCCACGACGGCCTGGTCGTGGTGTTCACCCTCGCCATCACCATGTCCCTGGCCGCCGCCGCGGCCTCGCTGATCCGCGGCCGCAAGCCGCTCACCCTCGCCGCGGTGACCGCCGCGCCCGCCGCGGCTCCTGCTCCCGCCGCGGCACCGGACCTCACGGCCGTCCGGCCGTCCGGCGCCGAACGCGAGGGCGTCCTGCGGGGCCGGGTGCACGACGGCGACGGCGCCCCCGTCGCGGGCGCGACGCTCACGCTCGTCGACCGGGGCGGCCACCAGCGCGGCCGGGCCCGCTCGCGCGAGGACGGCGGCTACACGCTCACCGGCGCCGCGCCGGGCGCCCATCTGCTCGTGGTCGCGGCGGACGGCCACGGCCCGCACGCCGTGGACGTCCGGCTGGGCGGCGCGCAGACCGTCCACGACGTGGAACTCCCGGCCGGGGCCGGGGGACTGCGCGGCACCGTGAGTGATCCGGACGGGAGCCCCCTGGCCGGGGCGACCGTGACGGTCAGGGACGCCCAGGGGGCCACGGTCGCCCGTACCGAGACCGGCGCGGACGGCACGTACGCGCTCCCCGGGCCGAGCGGGACCGTGACCGTCGAGGTGGGCGCCGAGGGCCGATGCCCGCGTACGGCGGAGGTCGTGGCCGGTCCCGGTGCGCGCCACGACGTGACGCTGGCGCCCGCGGTACGCCTCGCCGGCACGGTCCGGCACGCGACGACGGGAGCGCCGCTGCCGGACGCCCGGCTGACCGTCCTGGACGCCGACGGCACCGTCGTCGCGTCGGCCCTCACCACGGCGGACGGCACCTACGCCCTCACGGACCTGCTCCCGGGCACGTACACGGTGGTCACCAGCGGCTACCCGGCGGCCTCGACCCGAGTCACCCTGAGCCACCGCACCTCCACCACCACCGACCTCCACCTGACCCACACCCCCGACTGACGCTCCGCCCGCGTCCGCCGCGGCGTCAGCCGTGGTACGTGATGTACCCGTTGCCGTCGCGGTCGTCGCGGGACTTGGTGTACGCGTGCACGTCGGCGCGGGCACCCGACGGCTTGTACAGGTTGATGGTGTCCTTGTCGTTGTTCCAGAGGAAGTTGCAGTTCTGGCGGTACACGACGTTCTTCGCGTCCGAGTCGGTGCCGCGCCCGCCGCGCAGCCGCACGTAGTCGCCGGGCTGGAGCGAGTGGCCCGAGCGGAAGGTGAAGGTGTTGCCCGCGGCGTCCTTCACGACGTACCCCTTGAGGTTCACCGTGGAGGTCCGCGAGTAGTTCTTGATCGTCAGGTACTCGTCCTTGGTGTTGCCGCCGGAGCACTTGTTGGAGTCACGGCCGGGAGCGTCGTACTGCACGCCGGCGACCTTCAACGCGGACGAGTACTCGGCCGCCTGGGCCGGCACGGCGGTCACCACGGCGATGAGCCCGGCGGTGACGGCGACGGGCACGGCGATGCGTATGCGCATGAGGATTCCCCCCTCGATGGTGCGGATGGAGCCCGGTGAGCGCCGGAAAAAGGTGTGCGGTGGCCGATGAGTTCCTGGGAAGGTAAAGGTCTCCCCATGCGTATCCCAAGTACGCGGAAGGAACCGGCGCATGATCAAGAACATGTCCGGCCCGGCGATCGAGTGTGCGGGCCTGGTCAAGACGTTCGGTGGGACCAGGGCCGTCGACGGGGTGGACCTCACCGTCCCGGCCGGCACGGTCTACGGCGTCCTCGGCCCCAACGGCGCGGGCAAGACCACCACGGTGCGGATGCTCGCCACCCTGCTGCGCCCCGACGGCGGGCGGGCCCGGGTCTTCGGCCACGACGTGGTCCGCGAGGCCGACCTGGTCCGCTCCCGCGTCAGCCTTACCGGTCAGTACGCCTCCGTCGACGAGGACCTGACCGGCACCGAGAACCTGTTCCTGCTCGGCCGCCTCCTCGGCCACGGCAGGAAGGCGGCCCGGGAGCGCGCCGCCCGGCTCCTGGCGGCGTTCGGGCTCACGGAGGCCGCGGCGAAGCAGGTCAAGCACTACTCGGGCGGCATGCGGCGCCGCCTCGACATCGCCGCCTCCCTGCTCAGCGTCCCCGACCTGCTCTTCCTGGACGAGCCGACCACCGGCCTCGACCCGCGCAGCCGCAACCAGGTCTGGGAGATCGTGCGCGCCGTCGTCGCCGAGGGTACCACCGTGCTGCTGACCACCCAATACCTCGACGAGGCCGACCAGTTGGCGTCCCGGATCGCCGTCATCGACCATGGCCGGGTCATCGCCGAAGGCACCAAGGGCGAACTGAAGGCGTCCGTCGGCGCCGGCACCGTCCACGTCCGGCTGCGCGACCCCGGACGACGCGCCGACGCGGCGGACGTACTGGGCCGGGTGCTCGACGCCCGGGTGCAGCACGACCCCGACCCGGTCGCCCTCACCGCCCGGCTCACCACGACGGTCGGCGACACCGCGGCGGGCGAGGCGGCCCGCGCCCTCGACGCCCTCGCCCGCGCCGGCATCACCGTCGACAACTTCTCGCTCGGCCAGCCCAGTCTGGACGAGGTGTTCCTCGCCCTCACCGGGCACGACACCCACGACGGCAAGGGCGCGAAGGACACGGCCGACGTCAGCGACACGAAGGACGAGGTGACGGCGTGAGCACCGTGACGACGACCGACGCCCATGAACTCGCCCCCGTCAGCACGGAGTCGCTGGCCGCGCTGCTGATCGCGGGCGAGCGCCCGCACCGGCCCAGTGCCCTGTCGGCCTCGCTGACCTTCGGCCACCGCGCGATCCTCAAGATCAAGCACGTGCCCGAGCAGCTGTTCGACGTCACCGCGTTCCCCATCATGAACCTGCTGATGTTCACGTACCTCTTCGGCGGGGCGCTCGCCGGGTCGACACAGGAGTACGTGCAGTTCCTGCTGCCGGGCATCATGGTGATGTCGGTCGTGATGATCACGATGTACACCGGCGTCTCGGTGAACACGGACATCGAGAAGGGCGTCTTCGACCGCTTCCGCACCCTACCGATCTGGCGCCCTTCGACGATGGTCGGCTACCTCCTCGGCGACGCCCTGCGCTACACGATCGCCTCGCTGGTCATGCTCGTCGTCGGACTGATCCTGGGCTACCGGCCGGACGGCGGCGCGCCGGGCGTGCTCGCCGGCATCGCGCTGCTGCTGGTGTTCTCGTTCGGGTTCTCGTGGATCTGGACGATGTTCGGGCTGCTGCTGCGCACCGAGAAGTCGGTGATGGGCGTCAGCATGATGGTCATCTTCCCGCTCACCTTCCTCTCCAACGTCTTCGTCGACCCGAGGACGATGCCAGGCTGGCTCCAGGCGTTCGTGAACAACAACCCGATCACCCATCTCTCTGCCGCCGTACGGGAGTTGATGGCCGGCGCCCGGCCCGTGGCGGAGGTCTCCTGGACCCTCGGCTGGACCGGCCTGTTCGTCCTCGTCTTCGGCGCGGTCACCATGCGGCTCTACAACAGGAAATGACGGGGCGCCGGTCGTCAGGGCGGTGCGGCCCGCAGCGCGCGCAGCACCGCCCACACCACGGAGACGAGCGGCACGGCCACCACGGCACCGATCACCCCCGCCACGATGCTGCCCGCGATGACCGACACGGCGACGACCAGGGGGTGCAGCCGGACCGCCCAGCTCATCACCAGGGGATGCAGGACATGGCCCTCCAACTGGCCGATGACCACGATCAGCACCAGCACCGCCGCCGCCGTGAGCGGTCCCCGGCCCGCGAGCGCGACCACCGTCGCCACCCCGAGCGCGACGGGTGAGCCGACCAGGGGGACGAACGCGGCGAAGAACTCCAGCAGCGCGAGCGGCAGGGCGAGGGGAACCTGGAGCAGCAGCAGGGCCACGCCCACCAGGACCGCGTTGGTGGCGGCCACGATGATGATGCCGCGGGTGTACCCGGCGAACGCCCGCCAGGCCGCCCGCCCCGCCGTGTCCCAGCCCTGCCGGGCCCCGCTCGGCAGCAACTGCTCCCTCGCCCACGCCCACATCCGGTCACCGGAGTGGATGAAGAACACGGAGGAGAACAGCGCCAGCGCGCCGCCGGTCACCAGCTCGACCAGCCGGCCGAGTCCGCTGACGGCGCTGCTGAACAGATGGGCGCGATGGGTGTCGACGTAGTGCAGGACCTGGCGTTGCAGCTCCGCGAGCCGGCCGGGGCCGAGCCGGAACGGCGGCTGCTGGAGCCACTCCTCGATCCGGTGGACGCCGCCGCGGAACTCGCCCGTGAGCCTCGCCCACTCGCCGGCCACGGCGTTGCCCACGAGGGCCAGCAGCGCCAGCAGGACGAGCAGGCTGCCGACGAGGGCGATCGCCACGCTGAGCGGGCGGGGCAGGACCCGGTTCAGCTGGTCGGCGAGCGGATGCAGGACGGCCGTGACGACGAGGGCGAGGAACAGGGCGACGGCGACGAGCTGGAAGCGGCCGAGGACGGTGAACACGCCGTACACGACGATGCCGACGAGGACGAGCCGCCACGCGTAGGCGGCGGCCACCCGCAGCCACGGCACGGTCCACTCCGCGGAGGTCTTCGGCCGGGGCCGCGCCGGCAGGCGTGCCGGCAACCGCACGGGCGACCCCGGCCGACTCCCCAGCACGGTCCGACCGCCCCGACCCCGACCACCCGCTCCGCCCACCATGCCTCCGCCGACTTCCCGACCACCCGTCATCGCAAGGGCACGGTAAGCACAATCCGCACCGTCCCCCCGACAACACACCAGGGGAAGCCGCCCGGACCCGGACGGCACCCCCGGAGCCGCCCGCCTAAGGTGGTGCGTCGGTGCCGGACGTGCCGGGTGCGAGGGAGAGGGACATGAAGGTCGTGCTGTTCGGAGGGTCGGGCATGGTCGGGCAGGGGGTGCTGCGCGAGTGCCTGCGGGACGAGCGGGTGACGTCCGTCGTGTCGGTGGGGCGTCGTCCGCTCGACGTCACGCATCCGAAACTGCGGCACACGGTCCACCCGGACCTGTCCGATCTCACCGCGATCGCCGGGGAGTTGACGGGGACCGACGCCTGCTTCCACTGCCTGGGCGCCACGTCGGCGGGACGCTCCGAGGAGGAGTACCGCCGGGTGAACCACACCTTCCCGCTCGCCGCCGCCCGCGCGGTGGAACGGGTGAGCCCGGGGGCGACCTTCGTGTACGTCTCCGGCGAGGGGGCGGACCCCACGGGCACCAGCCGGACCATGTGGGCGAGGGTCCGGGGCGAGACGGAGAACGACCTGCTCGCGACGGACCTGCACACATACGTCTTCCGCCCCGGGTACATCGCCCCGCGCCACGGTGAGCGGTCACGGACCGGCAGTTACCGGCTGGTGTACACGCTGACCTCCTGGACGTACCCCCTGTTGCGCCGCGTCCTGCCGGCGCACGTGAGCAGCACGGAGAACATCGGCCGCGCCATGCTCGCGACGGTCGCGCTGGGCGGCGCCGGCCCCCACGTCCTCCACAGCGCGGAGATCAACAGGCTGGGCGAGGCCGCCGGGCCGGAGTGACGCTCCCCTCCCCGTGACGGAGGCGACCCCTTCCCACGGTGGCGACCCTCTTCCCGCGCCGGGGAACGGCCGGAAACCGCCCCCGCCCCCCCCGGTGTTCGCGACGGCTTCCCGGCCGTGTCCACCTGTCCCCTCACACGTCCGGTGACGTACGGCCCGCGAAGCGGACCGCACCGGACGTCCGGCGCCCCGCGCGTGAACCCCCCGGTCACGCATCGGGTGCCGTCGTGACGGTCTCGGCCGTGCCGCCCTCGGTGGACGGCACACGGACACGGCCGGGTCGCCGTGTGTGGCATCCGAACCCCCTGCCCGCGCCGCCGCGTCCCCCCGGCGCGGCCCGGCTCGGGAGTGTGGCGTGGGTTCAGATGCCGTAGGCCGTCAGGGGCGAGCCCCCCAGCTCGGCCCAGACGACGTTCCCTTCGGCACGGGTGGAGCGGTCGGCGCCCCAGCGGTCGGCGATCTGCTGGACGAGGAACAGCCCCCGCCCGCTCTCGTCCCCGGGCGCCGCGCGGCGCTGCGCGGGGCGGACCGGGCGGTGGTCGTCGTCGTGCACCTCGATGCGCAGCGACTCGTCGCGCGAGAGCCTGAGGCCGCACAGGACGTGGCCGCTGCGCGTGTGGACGACGGCGTTCGTCGTCAGTTCGGAGATCAGCAGGACGGCGTCGCAGCACAGGTCGCCCGGCACCTGCCAGGCGCACAGCCGGTCACGCACGGTGTCCCGGGCCGACTTCACGCTGGCGCGCAGGGCCGGAAGGCCGAACCAGTACTCCCGGTGCGGCGGAGCGGCAGTTAATACGTGGGCGGAGGAGATCGTGTGGGGGGTCACGGGGGTCGCCTTCCAGGGACGGGCGGTGAACGGGGGCGGCGGATTACGAGGTTCCCTCGTGGGGGACGGCGGCACGGTCGGGGGATGACCCGTGGTTCAAGGTCGTCGGCAGCGCCAACTCCGCTCGTGTCAAGAGGAGTTGAAGCTGCGTCATGGCAGCGGCGAGATCGCTCACAGGGTCAACTATGCTCGTCGCCGTGTTCATGCTGCAACCGACTCCCTGATAATTTCAGCAAGACGGTATCGGCCTGGCGTGTTCAGCAAGTCGCTGTCAGAATCGTGGTGGTGACAGTCCCTCAGGAGGTTGGGCGTGAGTGAAGCCCGTTCCGGGTCCGGCTCCGGCACCAGCGCACCCACGGTCCTGCGCATGATCCTCGGCCGCCGGCTCCAGGACATGCGCCAGAACACCGGAGTCTCGCTGGAGGACGCGGCCAAGGCGCTGCGCGTCACGAGCCTGACGATCCGGCGGCTGGAGAAGGCCGAGGTCGCCCTGAAGCCTCTCTACGTGGAGAAGCTCCTGGAGACCTACGGCGCGGACCGCCAGGAGATCGACGAGTTCGTGACCATGGCCGAGCGGGCGAACGAGCCCGGTTGGTGGCACGCCTACCGCGACGTGGTGCCCAACTGGTTCACGGCCTACGTGAGCCTGGAGACCGGCGCCAAGACCCTGCGTACGTACGAGCCCCACTACGTGACGGGCCTCCTCCAGACACGCGCCTACGCGCGCGGAGTGCTGCGCGGAGGCTTCCCCAACGGCAGCGAGGAGGAGCTGGAGCGCCGCGTGGAGCTGCGGCTGCGTCGGCAGAGCCTGTTGGAGAGAGCGGACGCCCCCACGCTGTGGGTGGTCATGGAGGAGGCCGTGCTGCATCGCGCGGTCGGCAGTCCCCAGGTCATGCGGGAGCAGATCGACCGGCTCCTGGAGGCGTCCGAGCTCGAGCACGTCAGCGTCGACATCGTGCCCTTCACGGCGGGCGCCCATGTCGGGGCCTGTGCCCCCTTCACCTACTTCCGGTTCGAGGAGCCGGAGCTGCCCGACGTCGTCTACAGCGAGATCCTCTCCGCCTCCGTCTACCTCGACGAGCGCGAGGACGTCGTCGCCCACCTGGAGGCGCACAGCCGTATGTCGCTGCTGACGTCGTCGGAGGACAGCAAGGTGCTCTTGAACCGCATGCGCAAGGAGTACTCATGACCACGACCGACATGAGCGTCTACAACGGGATGCCGGCCTCGGAGCTCGGTGAGCAGGGCTGGGAGCGCCCGTGGAGCGGCCCCAACGGCGGTCAGTGCGTGGAGACGAAGCAGCTCGCCGACGGCCGGGTGGCCGTACGGCAGTCGACGGACCCGGCCGGACCCGCGCTGATCTACACGTCCGAGGAGATCGGAGCGTTCGTCCGCGGCGTCAAACAGGGCATGGCCGATCACCTCACGGCCGGATGAACCGACGGCGAGCGGGAGGGACCGTGCGTTCCGCTCCCGGCCTGCGGAAACAGTGAATTGCACCTCTGAAGGGGACAGGATGAACAACAGTCAGGCCGGCCGGGACCTCGACACGAGCAGGCCGCACTCCGCCCGTATGTACGACTACTACCTGGGCGGCAAGGACCACTTCGAGATCGACAAGAAGGCCGCGGAGGCCGTCGCCGACGCCTACCCGGGCATCTTCACCTGCGCCCGCGAGAACCGGGCGTTCATGCACCGCGCCACCCGTGTCCTCGCGCAGGAGTACGGCATCCGGCAGTGGCTGGACATCGGCACGGGCATCCCCACCGAGCCGAACCTGCACCAGGTCGCGCAGTCCGTCGTCCCGGACGCCCGGGTGGTCTACGCCGACAACGACCCGCTCGTCCTCAAGTACGCCGAGCGCCTGATGCGCAGCACCCCGCAGGGGCGCACGACGTACATCGAGGCGGACGTCAACGACCCCGAGTCGCTGCTCGCGGCCGTGGAGGCCGCCGAGGTCCTGGACTTCGACCGGCCCGTCGCCCTGTCCCTGAACGCGCTGATGCACTTCATCACCGACGCCCAGGACCCGTACGGCATCGTCGACCGCTTCCTCGAGGCCCTGCCCGTCGGCAGCGCGCTGGCCCTGAGCCACTGCACGCCCGACTTCGACCCCGACACGTGGGAGAAGGTCACCGCGATCTACACGGGCTCCGGGACGCCCGTGCAGTTCCGCGCGCGGGACGACGTCGCCCGCTTCTTCACCGGGCTCGACCTGATCGAGCCGGGCGTCAGCGTCGGCCACCGGTGGCGGCCCGCCCCGGCCGGCGATTCGGACCGGCCGGAGCCCACGGACGCCGAGGTCAGCCTCTGGACGGCCGTCGGCATCAAGCGATAGCCGCACCCGCGCCGACGGCGGCACCGGAGGGGCCCGCGCCCCTTCCGGTGCCGCCGTCGGCGTGTGCGGCGGCGCCTTCGCCGTGAGGCGGCGCCGACCCTGGGGCATGGTGGAGGGGTGATCGTGCTCGCCGTCGTCTGCGCCGTGCTGGGGGCCGCCAGCAACGCGGTGGGCACGGCCTTCCAGCGCAAGGCCGCCGCCACGGTGCCGCAGGGCGGCGGACTGCGGCTGCTGGCGCAGCTGGTGCGCAAGCCGGCCTGGCTCGTGGGCATCGCCGGGGTCACCGGCGCCGCGCTCTTCCAGGCCCTCGCCCTCGTCAACGGGCCCATGGCGCTGGTCCAGCCGCTGTTCATCCTGGAACTGCCGTTCGCGCTGCTGATCGCCGCCCCGCTGATGCACCGGCGGCTGCCCACCCCGGGCTGGTGGGCCGTCGGGGGAGTGGTCCTGGGACTCGCGCTGGTGCTGGCCGCGGCGGCGCCGTCCGGGGACCGCAACCAGGCGAGCATGGAGCGCTGGGTGCCGGTGCTGGTGCTGACCGTCGGGGCGATGACGGTGGCGGTGTGCCTCGCCCGCGCCTCGCGGTCGTCGCTGTTCCGGGCCGCCGCGCTCGCCACGGCCGCGGCGATCGGCAACGCGCTGACCGCCGCGCTGATGAAGTCGGCGACGGGACGGCTCGCCGACGGGGGTCTGCCGGCCTTCCTCACCGCCTGGCAGACGTACGGGTTCGCCCTCGCCGGCATCGCGGCGGTCCTCCTCCTGGAGAACGCCCTCCAGGCCGGGCCCCTCGCCGCCTCCCAGCCCGCGCTGACCATCGGCGACGCCACGGTGAGCCTGCTGCTCGGCGTGGCCCTCTTCGACGAGCAGGTCCGCACGGGCTGGTGGATCCTCCCCGAACTGGCCGGCGCCCTGCTGATCCTCTGGAGCGTCCTGCGCCTGACCCGGGTGGTGCCCCACCTCATCCAGCCCGGAAAGTGACCGCCCCCTCCACACCGGCGGGGCGGTCACTTGCCGGTCAGTAGCGGGTCAGTAGCGGGTCGGGCTCGTCGACAGGAGGTGGGAATCGGGGGTCCGGACGCCGTCCACCGTGGCACCGGCGAAGGCGAGCATCGGGGCCAGGGCGCGGTTGTTCTCGGCAGGGAAACCGAGCGCAGGGGCCGAGACCCGGTCGAGCCGCTCGCGCTGGGCGTCGGTCAGCGTGACCGAGAACGCCTCCAGGTTGGCCTCCCACTGCGCCATCCGCCGGGCGCCCACCAGCGTCGAGGTGATCCCGGGCCGGTCGGTCACCCACTTCAGGGCCACCGCCGCCGCACTGGCACCGACCTCCGCGGCGACCTCCTGGAGCGCGTCGATCACGACGTAGTCGCTCTCGCTGGGCTCTCCCACCAGCGCCCCGCGCGCCGTGTCGACCGGGCCCGTGCGGGAGCCGCCGTACTTGCCCGACAGGAAACCGCTCTTCAGCGGGCTCCACGGCAGCACGCCCATGCCCTTGGCCTGGGCGAGCGGGATCAGCTCGCCCTCCGAGGTGCGCTCCAGCAGCGAGTACTCCAGCTGGAGCCCGACGATCGGCGCCCACCCGCGGAACTCCGCGACGGTCGCCGCCTCCGCCGTCCGCCACGCCGGTACGTCCGAGAAGCCGATGTACCGCACCTTGCCCGCGGCGACCAGGTCGTCCAGGGCCCGCAGCGTCTCCTCGACCGGGGTCACCGGATCGAAGTTGTGCAGCCAGTACAGGTCGACGTAGTCCGTGCGCAGCCGCCGCAGCGAGTTCTCCAGCTGCTGCACGATGCCCTTGCGGCCCGCGCCCCCGCCGTTCGGGTCCTTCTCGTACAGGTTGCCGAAGAACTTCGTGCCGATCACCACCCGGTCGCGCAGCGACCCCTTCCCGGCGAAGTAGTCGCCGATGATCTTCTCCGAGTGGCCGTTGGTGTAGATGTTCGCCGTGTCGACGGAGTTGCCGCCGCGGTCCAGGTACGCCGCGAGGATGTCCGCCGACTCCCGCGGTCCCGTGCCCCAGCCGTGGTCCTCCCCGAAGGTCATGGTGCCGAGGGTGAAGGGGCTGATCCGCAGCCCCGAGCGGCCGAGGGTGACGTACGAGTCGAGTGCCATGGTGCGAGCTCCGATACGAGAAAATACGAGAAATACAAGAAATACGAGAAAGGTGAGGTGAGAAGGGGGTGAGAGGGAGGTGAGGGGGGACGACGGGGCAGGGCGCCCCGCCGTCCCGTGTCCTCCATCCGACCACCGGGTCCACCGCCGTCCTAGGCCGAAGCGCGCAGATCACTGCACGATCCGCTCGGACCGGCCCGGATCGTGTTCCGTGACGCCCCGGCGGCGTGCTTGCATGGGCTCGTGGACAAGCTCGACGAACTGCGCGCCCAGCTCACCCGCCTCGCCCGCCGCAACGCCCCTCCGGCCGTCGTCGACGGGGTCCAGGTGGTCGCCACGGAACGGACGACGGAGCCGCTGGGCGGGGTCGCCGAGCCCTGCCTCGCCGTCGTCGCCCAGGGCGCCAAGCGGTCCGCGCTCGGCGAGCGGATCTTCGACTACCGGGCCGGCCAGTTCCTGGTGGTCACCCTCGACCTGCCCCTGACCTCGCAGATCACCCACGCGGGACCGGACGAGCCGTTCCTCGCCCTCGGGCTGCCGCTCAAGCCCGCCGTCATCGCACAGCTGCTGCTCGACGCGGGCGGCGGCACCGCACGGGGACGGGACGAGACGGGCGTGGCGATCGCCACGAGCGACGTCGACGACGCCCTGCTGGACGCCGTCGTACGGCGGCTCAGGCTCATCGGCGACCCGGTCGAGCAGCGGGTCCTCGGCCCGGCCGTCGACCGGGAGATCCACTGGCGCCTGCTGACCGGCCCGCAGGCCGCGGTCGTGCGCCAGATCGGCCTCGCCGACAGCAGGCTCACCCTGATCGCCCACGCCATCCGCCGGCTGCGGGCCCGCTACGCCGAGGCCGTGCGCATCGACGACCTCGCGGCCGAGGTCGGGCTCAGCGTCTCCTCCTTCAACCGGCACTTCCGCGCGGTGACGTCGATGAGCCCGCTCCAGTACCAGAAGCGGCTCCGCCTCCAGGAGGCCCGCGTCCGGCTCATCGCGCATCCGCACGACGTCGCCGGGATCGGCCACGCCGTCGGCTACGACAGCCCGTCCCAGTTCAGCCGCGAGTACCGGCGCATGTTCGGGGCGCCGCCCGGCCAGGACGCGGCCCGCCTCCAGACGGCGGTACTGCCCGCCGGCTGACCCCGGGCGCGGTGTGAGCCGCAATACTTTGGCGGACGTTCCAGAAAGGGGTAGGGTGGCCGCATGGCACGCACCCGGGAGTTCGACACCGACGCCGTGATCGCCGCCGCCATGGAGGCGTTCCGGCACACCGGCTACGAGGGCACCTCCATGCGCGACCTGGCCGAGGCCACCGGGCTGGGCAGCGGTTCCCTCTACGCGGCCTTCGGCAGCAAGGAGGGTCTGTACCTCGCGGCCCTCGACCTGTACCGGCAGCGGTACGCCCTGCCGCTGATCTCGCTGCTGCGCTCGGGGAACGACGCCCGTGAGGTCGTCCGGGAGGTCTTCGTCGGCGCCGTCGACGAGATCGCCCGGGACGGCGACCACAAGGCGTGTCTGATCGTGGCCGCCGCGATGGAGCGCTCCCATCTCGACGGGCAGGTGGCCGCGCGACTGCGCTCGACGACGCGGTCCCTGGAGCTCGCGCTGTTCGACGTGATCGCCGAGGGGCAGTTGCGCGGTCAGATCACGTCGGGGCGCGCCGCCGCCGACCTGGCGGCGTTCCTCGTGACGAGCCTCCAGGGGCTGCGGGTGATGGGCGCGGTCACCCCCGACCGCGCCACCCTGATGCGCTCCGCGGAGGTCGCGATGGCCTGCCTGGACTGAGTCCGTGGCGGGACGTCCCCGTCGTACACCCGGTGTGACCCGCGTGGGTGGGTCATGGCCTCTGTGTGCCCTGAATATGGAACACTCGCTAAAGAAATATCTGGAGGAACCCCTCATGAAGCCCATCGGAGTCGGCGTCATCGGCGGCAGCACCGGCGGCTGGGCGGCCGTCGGCCACATGCCCGCGCTCACCGCGTCCCCGGACTTCGCCCTGCGGGCCGTCGCCACGACCCGCGAGGAGTCCGCGCGGGCCGCGTCCGAGCACTACGGCGTGCCCGGCCACCACCGCCCCGAGGACCTGCTCGCCCGTGCCGACGTCGACCTCGTCGTGGTGTCCGTGAAGGTCACCGAACACCTCGCCCTGATCTCCGCGGCCCTCGACGCCGGCAAGGCCGTCTACAGCGAGTGGCCCCTCGGCAACGGCCTGGCCGAGGCCGAGAAGCTCGCCGCCCTGGCCCGCGGGGCCGGGGTCCCCACGATCGTCGGGCTCCAGGGCCGCTACGCCCCGGAGGTGCGGTTCGCCCGCGACCTGGTCCGTGACGGCTACGTCGGTGAGGTCCTGGGGACCACGATGGTCGGCTCCGGGATGGTGTGGGGTCCGCGGGTCGACACCGCCCGCCAGGCGTACTGGTACGACCGGGCCAACGGCGCGACCCCGCTCACCTCGCCCACCCTGCACGCCCTCGACCCGCTGCACTTCGTGCTCGGCGAGTTCGACTCCGTGGCCGCCAACCTCGTCGTCGGCCGCAAGGAGGCGACGGTGGCCGAGGACGGCAGCACCGTGCCCGTCACCGCGGCCGACCAGGTGTCCGTCATCGGCACGCTGGCCGGCGGCGCCGCCGCGTCCGTGTTCTACCGCGGCGGCACCTCACGCGGCGACAACTTCCGCTGGGAGATCAACGGTTCGGAGGGCGACCTGGTGCTGACCGCCGCCTGGGGCAACATGCAGGTCGCCGCGCTCACCCTCGAGGGCGGCCGGAAGGACGACACGGGCGTGGCCCCGCCGGCGGTGCCCGCCGCCTACACCGACGACGTCCCCGCGGAACTGCGCGGCACCCCCGCCGCCAACGTCGCCCGCCTGTACGCCGCTCACGCCGCCGACCTGGCCGGCGGCACCCGCTCGGTGCCCGACTTCGAGCACGCCCTCGCGCGGCACCGGCTCATCGACGCCGTCGAGCGGGCGGCGGCCACCGGTACCGTCCAGAAGGTGAGTTGACCGCGGTCCGGGGCATCACATCCCCGACGGGCCGGCCGCCGTCACCCGACGGCACGTTCCGGGAGCGCCGGTCCGGATCGTGCACGGGGGAGTACAGATGCTGAGGATCCACTTCACCAGCGAGGACGTGGGACGGATCCGGATCGCCGCCGGTCCCGTCCCGGCCTGGGAGATGCTGCTGAGCCTGCACGCGCTGCGCGGGCCGGCGGACCACGGGGTGTTCGGGCCCTGGCGGACGCGGGCGCTCGCCACCCTGGACCCGTCGGCCCGGCTGCTGCTGCGGCTCGCGCCGCCGCGCGGCTACTCGCCCGACTTCCTCACGCCCTCGGGCGGGGACGTCGAGTCGGCGGTGGACGCCGTGCAGAGCACCGGCCGGGAGCGGCTGCGCACCGACCTGACCCTGTTCGCCGGTCGGCGCGCGGCCGACGGCGCCTGGCTGCGGCCCCTCGCCGACGGGGACACCGGAGCCCTGCGGCGCGTGGGCGGCGCGATGCGCCGCTACCACCAGCGTGTCCTGGCCCCCGTCTGGGGCCGCATCCAGGCGGTCGTCGCCGCCGAACGGGCGGGCCGCGCCGTCGATCTGCTCGACGGGGGAGCGGAACGCATGCTGGGCCGGCTGCACCCGGGGGTCCGCTGGGAGCCGCCCGTGCTGTCGGTGCAGTACCCCGTCCGCAGGGAACTGCACCTGCGCGGGCGGGGGTTGCTGCTCGTGCCGTCCTACTTCTGCTGGGCCCGGCCCATCGCCCTGCACGACACACGGCTGGAGCCGGTGCTGGTCTATCCGGCCAACCGCGGCCTCCAGCGCCTCGTCGAGCCCCGGACCAGGCCCGGCGGCGACCCCCTGGCCCGGCTGCTGGGTGCCACCCGGGCCGCCGTACTGGAGCAGATCGCCGGGACCGAGGGACTGACCGGCGCCGACCTCGTGCGGCGGCTGCGGATCTCGCCCGCCTCGGCGAGCGAACACGCCGGCGTGCTGCGGGAGTCGGGGCTGATCGTCAGTCACCGGACGGCCAACACGGTGTGGCACATGCCGACCCCGCTGGGGCGGGCGATGCTCGGCACGGTGTCAAGCGGCCGGAGCGTGCCGGACGGGTCTTTCGGCTGAGCCCGAAGCACGGTGCGCGAGCGGAACGTCTGCGGCAGTCTGACCGGCGACCGGGGGACCGCGCGGGCGGCGCGGCCCCCACGCAACAGGCACCGCCTCAGGGGGAACGTCATGAAGGCACCTGTCCGCAGGATTTCCGCACTCGCCGCGACCGGCCTGGCCCTGGCCGCGCTCGGCACCTTCGCCTCCGGCACCGCCGTCGCGGCCAACCCGTGCTGGTACGGCAGCGACGGCATCCACATCTACTGCAACAACGTCGTCGGGGCCACGGTCTACGCCACGCCCGACACCAGCCGGCCCGTCGGGAAGATGTACTCCAACCCGAGCTGGTTCGAGTGCCGCACGGACCACGGGGCGTACGTCGGCGGCCCGCACCCCTACCGCTGGGAGTGGACGGAGGCCGACAACGGCCAGTGGGGCTACATGAAGGACACCGACATCTACAGCGAGACGAACATGCTGCCCGACAGCATCGGCAACGGCATCCCGCAGCCCTGCTGAGAACACGACCGCCGGACCACGGGGAAGGAACCACCGACATGGCACTGAGGACCAAGCTGTTCGCGATCGCCGGAGCGGGCGCGCTCACGGCCGGGCTGATCCTGGGCGGCGCGGCCGTCGCCCAGGCGTCCGCCGCGGGCCTGCCCTACGGCGTGACCGCCTACGAGAACGTCAACGTCCGCTCCGGGCCCGCCACTTCGTACGACATCACCGGGCATGTCGCCGCCGGTGAGTCGCGCGGCGCGTCCTGCTGGAAGCACGGCCAGACCATCACCGACAACGGCTACAGCAACGACGTCTGGGTCCGCCTGGCCGAGGGCTACGTCAGCGCGGTCTACCTCAAGGGCGACCAGTACGGCGGGCTGCCCGCCTCGGCGGTCTGCTGAGCACGGGCCGTCCGCCGAACCCGGCACGGGGGCGTCCGGGGCCGCGCGCCATGCGGTCCCCGGCGCCCCCGTGCCGCCCGGTCCCGGCGAAGACGGGTGAGGGGCCGGGGTCAGTGGAGGCGCTCGCCGGGCCGGACCCGGCGCCTGGGCACGGGGGTCCGGCACAGCGTCCGCTGTCCGGCCCGGGGCTTCCTGAGCCGGTCCAGGGACTGCTGGAGGGCGAGTTCGACGGCGGCGGGCACGAACAGCGAGCCGCGTCCGTCCGGCGGCACCAGCCAGCACAGCGCACCCGCCGAGCGGTGCGGCGGGGGCAGCACGATGCACGCGCCGGAGCCGAGGTACTGGATGTCGGCGCCGATCCAGCGACTGGTGGGATCGGGCGGCAGGAAGAAACTCACGCTGCGCGAGGAGACGTCGGCCAGCGCGGGGCCCGGCGGCTGCGGAATGCACAGGAGCGCGTCGAGCGCCGGCACCCCCAGGGTCTCCGGGACGGTCAGCACGTCCCAGAACCGGCCGCACGTCAACTCCGCGGTCCCCGACGGCCCGTGCCACTGCCGTTTGCAGGCACGCGGGTCCCTCGCCGCCGCGGCCAGCCACTCCGTCGCCTGCCTCGACATGCTCCGCATTCCGGCCCTCTCCTCAAGGATTCCACCCGCGCCGTGCCCTTTGCCTTGTCCACAGCCGCAGTTGGCATATTCATGGTGATGCATATTTCTATTGAGCGGAAGAGGGGCGAACAAAGCCGGTCACAACCGAACACGTGCTCTCAGAACATACGTATCTTTGAGGGCCGGAAAGTGGGTGCAAGAACGGTGAATTCGCCCGTACGGTCCCCGGCGCGGACCATGCCGCAGGGGACCGTACGTACGTATCTTCGGCGGGTCAGGACCGCGGACTCACCTCCGCCATCCGCGACCAGCCGGTCGCGTCGGGGATCTCCACGTTGATGATCTCGGGGGTGGCCGCGACGTAGTCCGGCATCCACCCCATGGCGGTCTTGAAATGCGCGGACTGCACGTGCGCGGCCCCCGCGTCCCCGTCCGCGAACGCCTCCACGAGCGTGTAGACCGTGGGGTCGTCCACGTTCCGGTTCCATTCGAAGAAGACGTTCCCCGGTTCGGCCCGGGTGGCCTCGGTGAAGTCCCCCGCCAGCGACAGCCAGTTGTCGCTGTGCTCCGGGCGGATCCTCCACTTCACGACGATGAAGATCATCGAATGCTCGTTCCCTTCGTCTCGGTCGTTCCGGCCGGCGCGTTCGGCGCGTTCGGTCAGGGAATCAGGATCGCCCGCCCCCGGACCCGGCCGGCGGAGAGGTCGTCGAGGGCGGTCTGGAAGTCGTCGAGCGCGTACTTCTCGGTGTGCAGACGCACATGCCCCTGCGCGGCCAGCACCATCAGCTCGCTCAGGTCCGTGTACGAACCGACGAGGTTGCCGACGAAATTGATCTCGGTGGAGATGATGTCGATCGTGGGCACGTCGATGTTCTCGCCGTATCCGACGACGTGGTAGTCCCCCGCGCGCCGCAGCATCCGTACCCCGTCCCGCGTCGCGCCGCCCTCGCCGACGAAGTCGACCACCGTCTCCGCGCCGTTGCCGCCGGTCAGGTCCAGCACCGCGTCGACGTGCGAACCGTCGGCGACGATCCCGTGATGGGCCCCGATCTCGGACGCGAGCTTCACCGCGTCCGGATTGCGGTCCACCACGACGATCTCGGCCGCCGTCAGCGCCCGCAGCACCTGCACCCCGATGTGCCCGAGTCCGCCCGCGCCGATGACCACGCAGGTGTGCCCCGGACGCAGCCTGCGCGCCGCCTTGGCCGCCGCGTGGTACGCCGTGAGCCCCGCGTCGGCCAGCGCGGCCACGTCCGACGGCTCCAGGGAGTCGTCGATGCGCACCACACTGCGCGCCGACGTCTTCAGGTACTCGGCGTAGCCGCCCGCGGTGTCGATGCCCGGGAACAGGCTCTGCTCGCAGTGGACGTCGTCGCCCCTGCGGCAGGCCGGGCACAGCCCGCACGTCACCAGCGGGTGCACGATGACCTTGTCGCCCTCGGCGACGTTGGTGACCGCGCTGCCCACCGCGTGCACCCACCCGGCGTTCTCGTGCCCGATGGTGTACGGCAGCGTCACCCCGCTCTTCTCGGCCCACTGCCCTTCGAGGATGTGGATGTCGGTCCGGCACACCCCGGCGCCGCCGATCCGCACGACGACGTCGAACGGCCCGGTCGCCTCCGGCACCGGGACATCGGTCAGCTGGAGGTTCTCGTGGTAGCCGACGACCTGCACTGCTTTCACGACACGTTCTCCTTGGGCGAGTCGGCCCGGTCCGCGGGACGGGTGGCGTCCCACGGACGGGGTGCCTGATCGGTGGTCGAGTCCGGGTAGCGGGTGCGCAGCAGCCCCCGGCAGAAGTGCGCGTTGCCGTCGATGGAGATGCGCACGGCCCGCGCGAACCGCAGCCGCACCGGCACCTCGGCGGGCGGCAGCCGCCGGCCGTCGTCACCCACCAGGACGTGGTCCGCCGGGGAGGTGCCGAGTCCGTACGCGGCCCGCCGGCGCAGCAGCGCACGGGTCGCGTCGTCGTCGGGCAGATCACCAAGGACGACCTCGCACAGCGCCTCCTCGGCCAGCTCGGGCCGGGCGCGCAGCAGCCGGGTCAGGGCCCGCTCCATCGCTGCGGCGTGGGCCTTGCGCCGGAACGTGCGGCGCAGGTCCTCCAGGTCGCGCTCGGCCTCGGCGCCGAACGTGCCCCGGTAGCCGGCGTCCGCCGCGAGCCCCCGGTTGATCAGGTCCGAGTCGTGGTGGTCGTCCAGCACCACCACGACCGCCGACACACCCGGCAGCGCCGACAGGACGTCCTTGGCGTCGGACGCCATCAGATAGGCGAAGTTGGGCGAGCAGAACGAGGTCGGCAGCCGCAGACGCACGGTCAGCCGGCCCCGCGCGTCCGCCTCGACGCTCCGCACGAAGCCCAGGTCGGTGATGGGCTCGTCGAGTTCGGGGTCGAAGACGCCGTCCAGGGCCCCGCGCGCCGCTTCCGTCAGGGAACCGGAGCCGGCGGGCACGTCACACCGCCGCGGGCTCGGTGACCGCGCACTCGGCCGGCACCGGGATGTCGTACATGGCGGCCGCGTTCAGCCCGAGGATCTTCTTCTTCTGTGCCACCGTCAGCGGCGCGTACTCCGTCATGTCCTCCGGGATCTGGAAGTCCACGAACCGCTCCACCAGCCAGCGCGGCGTCCACAGCGCGTAGTCGCTGGAGAACTGGATGCGGTTCTCGTCCAGCCAGTACAGCAACTCCCCGACGATCTGGGCGAAGTAGCGCGGCCGGGAGTGGATGAACGGCATCGCCACGGCCAGGCCCGCGTGCACGTTCGGCTCCTGCGTGGCGATCCAGCAGAAGTCCTCGAGACGGGGCAGCCCGCAGTGCTCCACCACGAAGTTCAGTTCGGTGAAGTCCGTCGCCACCTTGTCCACGTCGGCCACGTCGAACGCGTCCCGGTCCAGCGGGCGGATCGTCGGGCCCTTGTGGATGTGGATGTTCTTGATGCCCAGCTCCTGCGCCGCCTCCAGGTAGCGGTACGACCACGGGTCGTCGAGCTTGTAGCCGCGCGAATCCCCGTGCCACTCCGCGGTGTAGAGCTTGACGCCCTTCAGCTGGAACCGCTCGGCGTCCCGGCGCAGCTGGTCGAGGCCCGCCTGCTCGAACCGCGGGTCCCAGCAGTGGTTGTAGGTGAGCTTGTCGGGATGCTTCGACGCGAGCGCGAACGCCTCCTCCGTCTGACCGAAACCGGTGCGGTAGAAGGCGCCGAGCCGCGCGGGCTGGAAGATCGCGTGGTCCACGTGGCCGTCGTCGAAGAGGTCCTTCATCAGACGCTCGCCGCCGTAGTACAGGTACTCCTCGTACGACCACAGCTCCGACTCCGGGCTGAGGTTGCGGTGGTAGTCGTAGAAGCAGTCGATGAACTGCTTCCCGTGGATGTTGAGCTGGTTCTCGGGCCGGGCGTCCCACAGCGCTATGTGCGCGTCGACGATGAAGTACGACTCTCCGTCCTTGGTGTACATGTGCGGCCTCCATGTCCGTCACCGACGAGATGTCTGCACTCGGACGGTAGGCAGCGGGCGCGCTCCCGGCGAGTCACCGGGTGTCTCACTTTGAGACACCGGGCCCTGTGGCACCCGGCCCGGCCCGACTTACGCTGACCTGGCCGGCGCGACGACGCGTCCCCTGGAGGTCACGGTGGACAACGTGCACAACCCGCCACACCTCGACGGCGCCGGCCTCCCGGGCGACGGCGCCCTCACCGCCTTCGCGCCGCGCCTGCGCGCCTCCTGGCAGCGCAGCCGCGGCTACGGCGTCGCCCCCGACCACGTCGAACCGGTCTTCACCGGCGCCGTGGACCGCGAGTCGCTGTTCTACGAGTGCGGCCGCGAGGTCCTCCAGGGCCTGCGCGCGACCCTCGCCAACGAACCCGTCAGCATGATGATCACGGGCAGTGACGGACTGGTGCTGTGCCGGATGTCCGACGACCCCTCCGTGGACCGCGCCCTCGACCGGGTCCACCTGGCCCCCGGGTTCTCCTTCGCCGAGCGGAACGTGGGCACCAACGGCCTCGGTCTCGCCCTTGCCGACCGCGCCCCGACCCTCGTACGCGCCGATGAACACTACTGCTCCGACCTGCGCGGATTCACCTGTGCCGCCGTGCCCGTCCTGGACCCGTGCACCAGCGACCTCGTCGGCAGCGTCAACCTCACCACCTGGTCCGACGCCTCCTCGGCGCTGCTGCTGGCCCTCGCGCAGGCCGCAGCCGGCAACACCGGCGCGCTGATGCTGGCCCGGGGCCACGGCAGCCGGATGTCACCCTCCGTGCCCAGGGGAGAGGTGTTCCGCGTCCAGCCCGGCAGCCTCGCCGAGCAGGAACTCCCCAGGCCGCTGTCCGCGCGCTGGACGCAGGCCGTCGAGCGGGCCCGGCTGGCCATGGCCCGGGGCGACGTCCTGGCCGTCGTCGGCGAGCCCGGCGCGGGCAAGACCGCCCTCGCCTGCCTCGCCCGGCGCGCGGCCCGGCCCCGGGTACGGCTGCTCGGCGCCCGCCCGCCGGGAGACACCGACGTCGAGGCCTGGCTCGGCCTGTGGAGCCCCGAGCTGGCCAAGGACGACACCTGTGTGGTCCTGGAGGCCGTGGACGCCCTGTCCGCGTGGGTGGCCGGACGGCTCGCCGACGTCCTCGGGGCCGCGCGCCGCCCCGTCACCGCCTGGGCACCGGCACCGCTCCAGCCGTACGTCGTCACCGCCGAGCGCTACGACGCGATCCCCGAGGCGCTGCGCGCCCATGTCGACTCCGTCGTCGAGGTCCCGGCGCTGCGCCGGCGCCCCGACGACATCCTGCCGCTCGCCGACCTGTTCGCGCGCCGCCACCGGGGCCGGCCCATCCCCTTCACACCGGCCGCCGCGCGGGCCCTGTCGGACCACTCCTGGCCGCAGAACGCCCGCCAGCTGGAACGCGTGGTGCGCGACGCCGCCTCGCGCACCGACACCATCGACGTCCAGCACCTGCCGGCGGAGGTCTTCACGGACGGCAGCCGCCGGCTCACCCGCATCGAGCAGGTCGAACGCGACGAGATCGTACGGTGCCTCACCGAGCCCGGCACGACGACGGCCCGCGCCGCGGCACGCCTCGGCATGAGCCGGGCCACGATCTACCGCAAGATCGCCCACTACGGCATCCAGGCCCCCGGACGCACCCCGAGGGGACGGGACTGAGGGGACGGGACCGGGAGAGGCCGGGACGAGGGACCTCCAGGAGTGAGGGACCTCCGGGAGTGAGGGACCTCCGGTCCCGGGACGCCGTACCGGTGAACGCCCCTCCCGCACGCCCGCGCCCCCCGCCGCCGGGCGTCCGCTGGGCCGGTCGGACCCTGCCGACCGGGGCCCCCGCGGGGGCTGTTCGGCCCTATCGGCACCCCGTGCCCCACCGACGATCATGTGGCGACGGCCGGGAGGACCCTGGTATCCATCCCGCTTCCACGGCGCCTTCCGGCCGTCTCCCACGTGAACAGAGGGAAGGAACGCCGTCCGGTGGACGAGGCGCAGGAACAACAGATCGAGGCCGCGCGGCCGGTGGGCGACCGCTCGGCCGCGACGGAGCCGGCCGGACCGGTGAGACCCGCGGAGGGGGCGGCGCCCAGGGCGTCCTGGGTGGCCTGGCTGACCACCACCGACCACAAGAAGATCGGGACGATGTACCTGGTCAGTGCCTTCGTGTTCTTCATCGTGGGCGGTGTGATGGCGTTGCTGATGCGCGCCGAACTGGCCCGCCCCGGGCTCCAGATCATGTCGAACGAGCAGTTCAACCAGGCGTTCACCATGCATGGTTCGATCATGCTGCTGATGTTCGCGATGCCGCTCTTCACCGGCTTCGCCAACTGGATCATGCCGCTCCAGATAGGCGCGCCGGACGTGGCCTTCCCGCGGCTGAACATGCTGGCCTACTGGCTGTTCCTGTTCGGCTCCTCCATCGCCGCGTTCGGCTTCCTCACCCCCGGCGGGGCCGCCGACTTCGGGTGGTTCCTCTACGCGCCGCTGTCCGACGCCGTGCACTCGCCCGGCCTCGGCGCCGACCTGTGGATCATGGGCGTCGCCCTGTCCGGGTTCGGCTCCATCCTGGGCGCGGTCAACTTCATCACGACCATCGTCTGCATGCGCGCGCCCGGCATGACCATGTTCCGCATGCCGATCTTCGTATGGAACGTGCTGCTGACCTCACTGCTGGTCCTGATCGTCTTCCCGGTGCTGGCCGCAGCGCTGTTCGCCCTGGAGCTGGACCGCAAGTTCGGTGCCCATGTCTTCGACGCCGCCAACGGCGGGGCGCTGCTGTGGCAGCACCTGTTCTGGTTCTTCGGCCATCCCGAGGTGTACATCCTGGCGCTGCCGTTCTTCGGCATCGTCTCCGAGGTGATCCCGGTGTTCTCCCGGAAGCCGATGTTCGGCTACATGGGCCTGATCGCCGCCACCATCGCCATCGCCGGCCTCTCCGTGACGGTGTGGGCGCACCACATGTACGTCACCGGCGGGGTCCTGCTGCCGTTCTTCTCCTTCATGACGTTCCTCATCGCGGTGCCGACCGGGGTGAAGTTCTTCAACTGGATCGGCACGATGTGGAAGGGATCGCTGTCCTTCGAGACACCGATGCTGTGGACCACCGGCTTCCTCATCACCTTCGTCTTCGGCGGACTCACCGGCGTGATCCTCGCCTCCCCGCCGATGGACTTCCACGTGTCCGACTCGTACTTCGTCGTCGCACACTTCCACTACACCGTGTTCGGCACGGTGGTGTACGCCATGTTCGCCGGATTCCACTTCTGGTGGCCCAAGTTCACCGGCAAGATGCTCGACGAACGGCTCGGGAAGATCACCTTCTGGACGCTCACGATCGGCTTCGAGCTGACGTTCCTCGTGCAGCACTGGCTCGGCGTCGAGGGCATGCCCCGGCGGTACGCCGACTATCTCGCCACCGACGGCTTCACCGCGCTCAACACCCTGTCCACGATCGGGGCGTTCCTGCTCGGACTGTCGATCCTGCCGTTCTTCTACAACGTCTGGAAGACCGCCAAGTACGGCGAGCGGGTCGACACCGACGACCCCTGGGGGTACGGCCGTTCCCTGGAGTGGGCGACGTCCTGCCCGCCGCCCCGGCACAACTTCCGTACCCTGCCGCGGATCCGCAGCGAGTCCCCGGCGTTCGACCTGCACCACCCCGAGATCGCCGAGCCCGCGGTGGCGGCGGACTAGGCCATGGAACACACGGTCCTCGCCCTGGGCGCCGCGGCGGTCGCCGTGGCCGGGTGCGTCTGGTATCTGCCCGCCCTCGCCGACCTGCGCGCCGGGGCCGACCGGCCGGTCTCCCGCCGGACGCGGGCCGCGGCCTGTCTGAGCGGCTGGGCCACGGTGCCGTTCGTCGCCGTGCTGCTGCTCTGCACGGAGTCGTGGTGGGCGCCCGGGGCGGTGGCCGGCCTCGGTGTGGTGCTCGCGGTGGGACTGCTCACCGGCGCGGCGGTTCAGCGGCGGCGTGAGGCGCGGGAGACCGCGCGGCAGTGGGCCGAGTTGCGTCAGGTGCGGGCGCCGGTCGGCGGGGGCCGGGCCCGTACGGTCGTGGCGGTGCTGCTCGGAGCGGGGCTGGGGACGGCGGTGGTCGTCTCGGTCTTCGAGGTGATGGCGGGGCCCGAGGACGGGGCGGACTGGCTGGCCACCGCGGTCGCTCCCGTGGCCGTGGTGGGTCTCTTCCTCACCCTCGCGGTCGCCCACGGCCGGGCGTCCCGCCGCAGCCCTGTCCGCCGCCCACGCCGAGTGTTCCGCCGGCTGTCGTGACGTTGCCGTCCGTCGTTTGTCGTCTGCGGGTGCCTGGGGGTTGAGCGCGCAGTTCCCCGCGCCCCTTTGGGGCGCTTCTGATCGGGGCGCTTCTGACAAGCCGGGGTCAGGCTCGGGTGGCTTCTCGGGGCCAGAGGATGTCCACCGGGACTCCGTGGCTGCGGGCGAAGGCCACCAGGTGGGCCGTGGCGTCGCGGCCGGTGGTCGGGGAGCCGTCCCAGACGGCCAGGACGCGGGTGCAGTCCGCGAGCAGCCGTTCGTCCGCGGTCACACAGGCACCGCGGTCACCGGGGTCGAACTCCACCAGCCGTACCTGCTCGGAGAGCAGCAGGAGTTCGCCCGCCGCCCTCCGGTCGCCCTCGCCGAGCCCCGCGGGGACGCCACCGCGCGACGGCAGCACCGTCACCAGCGCCAGCCCCGCCCTGCGGGCCGCCCGCCCGAAGACGACGGGCAGCCCCTTTCCGGCGCGCACCAGGCCGATCCGGCCCGCCCGTGCGAACTCGGCCAGCCGGGAACGGAGTTCGTCCTCCAGGAGCGCGAGGGTCCGCGCCGTGAGATCGGGATGCCCCACTACAACGATCACTCCTGGTGTCCTTTCCCCGTTCCGCCCCGCGCACCGGCCGTGCCGTGGACGGTCCCCAGGGGCGCGGAGGCCGTCCACGATCGACCTGGATCATCGCCAGTCGGGGACCCGCGCCGCCAGGGCCGGTCAGGGAGCCGATCCGGGCCGTTCGGCCCTCGTACGACCGCGGCGGACGGCTCCCGCCGCGGTCGTACGGCTCCCGGTCGGGGAACTACGGAGTGATCCGCAACGCGTCCACCATTCCGACCGAGGTGCTCCGGTTGACGATCCTGATGGTGTGCGTGCCCCGGGACAGGCCCGTGCGTTGCCACACGGTCTGCTGGACCTGCCGTGCGCCGGTCACCCGCAGGTCCACCGTCGCCTGGAAGGCCCCGTCCAGATACACGTCGACCGGCCCCATGTCCCCGTTGCGCTCGGTGATGTAGGCGACGCCGGTGCCGGTGAACGTGTACTGCGCCACCGCGTCGACCGTGGTGCTGTGGTGCGTGTCGTCGTTGTAGTCGCCGTAACCGCGCGCGCTGGTGGAGTGCCAGTTGCTGTCGTACGTCAACTGGCTGTTGTTCACCATGGGGTTGGGGGTACGGCTCAGCCCCAGGGTGGAACTGGTGCCGCTCAGGGCCTTCACGTCCTGGTTGGCGGTGCCGCCCAGCCGCACCGAGGTGTACGAGGACAGCGGCTTGGCGGTGCGCTCCACGACGTACACCGTGCCGGCCGTCGTCGCCAGGTCGAACTCGGCGGCGGTCGTGGTCAGCACGGTCGCGCCGTCGGACACCCGGCGCACCCTGAGCTGCTGGGTGCCCCACGGGTTCACGACCCGCGTCGAGTTGCCGAACTGGCTCTTGATGCCGACGTACTTGATCTCGCCGGCCTCGCGCTCGGAGCTGACCGTGAAGCCGCCCTTGGCCTGGAGGCTGAACTTGCCCACGAACGAGGAGTCGCCCGGCACCGCCGGGAAGACCCGGATCTTGTCGTTGTAGGACTGGAGCAGCGTCTCGTTGAGCGCGGCCAGGTGCACGCCGAGGTACTCGAAGACGCCGTTGGTGTTGTCCGTCATGCCGTTGGGGTACGTCTGGTACTTCCGCAGCATGGTCTTCATGCCCTGGTACGCCTGGTCGCCCAGGCCCAGCCGGGCGGCCTGCACGGCGTCGTTGGCCCACACGTTGTCGTACGGGAAGGGCCGGGTGTTCCAGGTGTTGATCGCCTTCTGCTGGTCGGGGAAGCCGATGCCGGTGCGGTCGTAGGGCCAGATCAGCTCGGCCGCGACGTTCTCGCCGTTGCGGGTCTGCGCGAGCGGCGGGGTGTGCGGCAGATAGGCGTCCGCGGTCGACGGATAGGCGATCAGGTTGTCCAGGATCTGCTGCCACTGGGGCCGCAGCCCCGCGTCGAGGCCGAGGGTCTGCGACACCCGGATCGCCAGCGGGAAGACATTGCGCACCGCCGCCAGGTCGGTGATGGCGTTCGGCACGTTCCAGTACGTCTCGTGCGCGTTCGAACTGGCCACGTAGTACTTGCCCGCGGAGTCGCGCGACAGCTTCGCCGCGTAGAACTTCACCACGTCCCGCATGAACGGGTAGACGGTGTCGCGCAGATACGTGGTGTCGTTGGTGTACGCGTACTGGAGGTACATGTTGTACGCGGCCTCGGCGCCCGTCGACCAGACATTCTTGGTGAAGTCGCTGTTGATCGTGCCGCGCGCGTTGCCGTCCCAGCCCATGGTCTCCGGCACCCACAGCCCGTCGACGCCGTACCGGGTGTTCGTGTACGACTTCAGCGCCGCGGAGTTGCGGCTGTAGAGCCGGTTGAAGCCGGCCATGAGGTCGGCGTGGTTGGAGGCGAGGAACGAGTTGTACACGTCTCGCTGGTTCCAGTACCAGTAGGCGTTGCTCCACTTGGTCTGGTCACGGGTCGCCCGGAACACGCCGTTGATGAAGTGGAACGGATTGGTCCCGTATCCGCCCGCCGCGATCATGTACGTGCTCAGGTAGTAGACGTTCTCCAGGTAGTCGGCGTCCCCGTTCAGCCCCGAGTACTGAACGAACGACTTGTCCCAGAAGCCGTGCCACCAGTTGCGGTAGTCGTTCAGGGTGGCGCTGTAGCCGCGGCTCTTGACCGACGACAGGGCGCGCTTGGCCTGGGCCACCGAGTCGTGCGAGGGCGCGTTGAGCCTGCTGCTCGACGTGAACCAGATGGTGTAGCTGCTCGACGGGGTGATGGTCAGTCGGACCGTACGGCCGTCGACGACCCGCGCGGTGTACGCCGCGCCCTCCACCGTCGCCGCCAGCGTGTACCCGAAGTTCTGCGGGTCGGCCTGGCCGCGGCTGAATCCGGCGCCCGTGGAGTCGGCGAACGTCGACACCGTCTTCCAGGTGTTCAGGTCGGGCACGTCACCGCTGTTGCCCAGCTGCGAGACGTCCCACAGGCTCAGGTCCAGCGTGACCGCCGACACCCCGCTGCGGGAGTCGTCGACGTGCACGCCCATGACCTCGGAGTTGGGCTGCCCCATCACGGTCACGGTGCGGTTGTTGTCGTACTTGGTGGTCAGCGTGCCGTCGTACAGCGAGAGCCGCTGCTGGAAGGTGCTGTAGCCGCTCTCCAGGGCCGGGGTGGTGGAGAGGTTGAGCAGACCCGCGCCGAACGCCGTCTGCTGCGAGGTGTCCACCCCGGAGACCTGCATGCTCAGGCCGTTGTTCTGCCAGGCCATCGCCCCCATCCTGCCGTTGCCGACGGTCAGTCCGTGCAACGGCTCGGTGTTGGGGCGGTTGTAGACGATGTCGTGCTTGGACAGATAGGCGGCGCGGTCGACGTTGAGCGCGCCGGCGGCGGAATCGAAGGCGGCGTCCGTCGGCGACGCGGCCGCGGCCGGGGGCGCCGCGCCGGCCGGCCCCGAGGCCAGTCCGGTCGCGATGCAGACGGCGGCAAGCACAGCCGGTAGGAACCTGCTTAATCTCATCGAACCTCCTCCCTGCCGGCGACAGCCGGCACCGGAGAGCAGCGTGGAATCGGGGCCGGTGGATTCCGGCCCCGATTGATCGGATGACTTTCTGTGCGGCCGCTGTCCCTCCGTGCTTCCGCGGGGGTGTGCGGAAGCCGGGTACCGAGAGCGGCGGAGGGATCGGGCAAGCCGAACATGACGAACAAGACGCACAACCCAGTCCTCTCTCGAAGCACCGGCGGCACGGGGGAGGTACGGCTGCAGGGAAAGCGTCGACGTGGGCATGGCCGCGTCACTTGCAGTGAACATCGGATGTATTACGTGGTCAATACTCGGCGCACGATGTGGATGGACATCCTCAGGACATCCTCGGGGTGCCCGCCCCGATCCGGCCTACGAGGTGGTGCCGAACGTCACCCGGTAGTCGCAGGCCCCCTTGCACGGCATCGTCGCCGCGTCGTCGAAGGCGTACGAATAGGCGTACGGCGCCGCCTTCTTGAAGACCCGGGTGTAGTCGACCGGCCAGTGGGAGGGGACGCAGTTCTCCCGGCCCGCCCAGGCGCCCCGGCAGCAGTAGGTGTCACCGCCGAACGCCGCGCACGGCGGCTTGCAGCCGATGACCTCGCCGCCCGCCGTCGCCCGCATGGCGGCCGGGCAGTCGACCTCGCTCGTGCACGCGCCCCGGTAGCAGCCCGACGGGCTCACCGGGTCCTTCGTCGTGGTGTGGGAGATGTTGATGTACATGGGCAGGTTGGAGCCGTCGACCATGCTCACGTCGTAGAAGTCCAGACCGGCGTACGCGTCGAAGGTGAACTCGCCCAGCGTGGTGGGCGGGTTGGGGCCGGTGCAGACACTGGTGCAGTCGCCGGACGCGCAGTACCCGGCCGCCGTGCCCGTGCAGCCGGTACGCCCCCAGATGCGCCCGCCCCAGTTGTTCGCCACGGTCACCGACATGCTCCCGCCCGGCGCGAGCCTGCTGCCCCGCGGATAGACGGGGGTGTTGGTGACCACCGCCCAGACCGTGCGCGAGGTGCGGTTGACGACCGTGATCAGCCGTTTGCCCGGGGGAGCCGCCGACGGCTGCCGTGCGTCGGTGCCCGCCGTGCCCGCCGTGCCCGCCGACTTCCTCCCGCCGGTGCCGGCCGACGGGCTCGCCGTCGCGGAGCCGGAGCCCGAGGGCGAAGCCGTTGCCGTGGCGGACGCGGACGCGCCGCCGCTCGGCGAGGCGCCGGGCGACGGGCTCGAACTCGCCCTCGCCGCAGGGGAGTCCGGCGTCGACCGGGGCTGGGCCGCCGCCTCCCGCCGTGCCGCGCCGTCCCCGTCCGGACCGGCCGGGGACCACAGGCCGTAGGCGACCAGGACGGCGACCACCGTTCCGAGGGCGGCGGCCCCCGCGTACCACCAGGAGCGGCGCGGGGCCCTCGCGCCGTGCCGACTTCGTCGTGCCATTCTTGTGCCTTCCTCGTTCGCTGCGGATGTGCCCGCACACACCGGTGACCGCGTCGAGGGCGGCACGACAACACAAATCCACAGCCGGCCCGGCGGTTTTGTGTTGTCGCCGCGCGCGCCGGCCGTCTCCGTAACAGGGAGCGCCCCCGGGCCCGGACCACGGGCCGGCACGGGGCGCCGCAGTGGGACCGGAACGCGGAGGAACGGACGTACATGCCCAAGACCCACCGGAGTGGACCCGGCACCGGGGTGGTGACCGCCGCCCGCGCCGGCGACCGCCAGGCCCTGGACGACCTGGTGACCCAGTGCCTGCCGCTGGTCTACAACATCGTCGGCCGGGCCCTGAACGGTCACGCCGACGTGGACGACGTCGTACAGGAGACGCTGTTGCGCATGGTGCGAGGGCTGCCGGGGCTGCGGGACGCCTCCGTGTTCCGGTCCTGGCTGGTGGCCATCACGATCCGGCAGGTGCGGGACCGTGAACGGCTGCGGGCCGCCGCCCGCGACCGCAGCGCGCACCTGGAGGACGCGGAGGCCGTGCCGGACCCGTCGCTCGACTTCGCGGGCCTGACCATCCTGCGGCTCGGCCTCACCGAGCAGCGCCGCGAGGTCGCCGAGGCCACCCGCTGGCTCGACGGGGACGACCAGGAACTGCTGTCGCTGTGGTGGCTGGAGGAGACCGGTGAGCTGGACCGCGCCGAACTCGCCTCCGCCCTCGGCCTGTCGGACCGCCACGCCGCCGTGCGGGTGCAGCGCATGAAGAAGCAGATGGAGGTGTCCCGGCTCGTGGTGCGCGGGCTCACGGCCGTCCCGCGCTGCGCCGGGCTCGACGAACTCGCCGTTCCCTGGGACGGTGTTCCGGGCCCGCTGTGGCGCAAGCGGTTCGCCCGCCATCTGCGGGAGTGCCCGGTGTGCACCGGGCAGGAGCACGGACTCCTCCCCATGGAGCGGCTGTTGAGCGGGCTGCCGCTGCTGGCCCTGCCGCCCGGCCTCGACCCGTCCCTGGTCGTCCCGGCCGTCACCCGCGACGCCGCGGCGTCCGCAGGACACGGCACGGAGGGGACGGCGAAGGGGGCGCACGGACGTCATGCGCGGGGTCCGGGGCGCGGGGGCGCCGGACGCTCGGCTGGCCGCCGGGTGATACCGAAGCCGGTCGTCGGCGGCTCGGTGGCCGCGGCCGTCGTGGTGGCGGCCCTGGTCGCGGCCCGGCTGACGGTGAGCCCCGCCGCCCCCGCCGCCGAGAGCGCCCCGCCCGGCCCGGTGATCGTCACGCCCCCGAGCCCCACCCCGTCGATGTCCTCCCCGTCGCCCTCGGCCCCGGTCTCCGTGTCGCCCAGCCCTTCCCCGAAGCGGACCACGCCCTCCCCGACGCCCCGGCCGACGCGCACCGCCGCCGCCCAGGCGCCCGTGCGGGTCGCCTCCTCCCAGCGCAAGGGCGTCGGCGTGTGGTCCTTCGGCGGGGTGGACCAGGCGCTCGCCGCGTCCGGGGCGAGCTGGTACTACACCTGGTCCACCCAGCACGGCGGAATCACGACCCCGTCCTCCGCCTCCTTCGTGCCGATGGTCCGGGCCGCCTCCGACGTCACCGACTCGGCGCTGGCGCAGGCGAGTTCGTACGGGCCGTACCTGCTCGGGTTCAACGAGCCCGACATGGCCCAGCAGGCCGACATGTCGGTGGAGCAGGCGCTCGACCTGTGGCCCCGGCTGATGAAGGCCGGGAAGATCCTCGGCAGCCCCGCGGTCGCCACCGGCGGAGACGTCGCGGGCGGCTGGCTCGACCGCTTCATGTCCGGCGCCGAGGCCAAGGGCTACCGCGTCGACTTCGTCACGCTGCACTGGTACGGCGGCGACTTCCGCACCCCGCAGGCGGTGGAGCAGCTCACGAGTTACCTGTCGAAGGTGTACCAGCGCTACCACAAGCCGATCTGGCTCACCGAGTACGCCCTGATCGACTTCTCCCGGGGCACCCGCTTCCCCACCCCCGCACAGCAGGCGGCCTTCGTCACCGCGTCGACGAAGGCCCTCGACGCCCTGCCCTACCTCCAGCGTTACGCCTGGTTCGGGCTCGGCGCCGACCCGTCCGGGCCGAGCAGCGGACTGTTCACGAACGGTACGACGGCCACCGCGGCCGGGCGGGCGTTCCAGACCGCCCGCTGACCGGCCCGCGCGTCGACCGGCCGGCCCGTCGACCGGTGCGCGCGGCGGCCGTGCGCGGGGCGCCTTTCGAGAAGGCGGCCCCGCGTACGGCCGTGCGTCAGCGCGCAGTCTCCGCCGGCCGTGCCTCGGCGTCCGGCAGTGGCGCCGGGGGCAGCGGCAGCGGCACCCGCCGTGCCAGCTCGTCGCCCTCGACGTCCAGGTTCGGCAGCACCCGGTCCAGCCGCCGGGGGATCCACCACGCCCGGTCACCCGCGAGCGCCATCGTGACCGGGACGAGGGTCATACGGATCACGAACGCGTCGATCAGGATGCCCGCGGCCAGGGAGAAACCGGCCTGCTTGATCATGGGCTGGGCGTTGAAGACGAACCCGGCGAAGACCGACACCATGATGGTGGCCGCCGCGACCACCACCGAACTCGCCTGCGAGAACCCGGTGACGACCGACCCGACCGGGCCGCCGCCGTGCATCCGGGCCTCCCGCATCGAGGTCACCAGGAACATCTGGTAGTCCATGGCGAGCCCGTACAGCACACCGGTGACGATGATCGGCAGCAGGCTCACCACCGGCGCGGTCGCGTCGAGGCCGAACAGCGGCTGGAGCCAGCCCCATTGGAAGACCGCCGTGGTCGCTCCGAAGGTCGCCGCGATGCTCAGCAGGAAGCCGAGCGTCGCCATCACCGGGACGACGACGGAGCGGAACACCAGCAGCAGCACGATCAGCGAGAGGCCGAGCACCGTGGCGACGTAGAGCGGCAGGACGTCGGCGAGCCGGTCGGACACGTCGATGGCGAGGGCGGTGAAGCCGGTGATGCCGAGGGTCACGCCGTGCCGCGCGCTCATCGTGGCGCTCTCCTGGCGCACCGCGGTCACCAGGTCCTTCGTCCCGTCGTCGTTCGGTCCGTCCCGCGGCACGAGGCTCAGGATCGCCGTGCTGCCGGTGCCGTTCATGCCGGCCAGGGAGACCGCCGCGGCGCCCTCGGTGTGCCTCAGCCCGGTGGTGATCGCGGCGAGCGCGTCCGGAGTGAGCGGGGTGTCGCCGCGGGCCGAGCGGGCGACGACCATCAGCGGCCCGTTGTACCCCGGGCCGAAGCTCTCGCTGACCGCCTCGTAGCTCTGCCGCTGCGCGGTGTCCTCGTTGTAACTGGCGCCCGACGGCAGGCCCATCCGCATGTCCAGCGCGGGCAGGGCCAGCACCAGCGGGACGAGGAGCGCGGCGAGGAGCGCGGGACTGCGGTGCCGGACCAGCCCGGACGACCAGCGGGTGGCCCGCGTCGCACGGGAGACCTCGGCGCGCTGCCGGGTCCGGCGCCGCACCCGCTCGGAGCAGACCCGCTCGCCGACCAGCCCGAGCAGGGCGGGCAGCAGGGTCAGGGCGAGCAGGATCGCGATGGCGATGGTGGCCGCGGCGGCGACGGCCATGGTGCTGAGCAGTGTGATGCCGACGACCAGCAGGCCGGCCAGCGCGATGATGACGGTGCTCCCGGCGAAGAAGACCGCGCTGCCCGCGGTGCCGATCGCCCGCGCCGCCGCCTCGTGGGCGCTCAGCCCGCGCTCCAGGACGAGCCGTCGCTGCCGGTTGACGATGAACAGCGCGTAGTCGATGCCGACGGCGAGGCCCAGCATCAGCGCGAGTACGGCGGTGAGCGAGTGGATCTCGAACACGGTGGACAGGGTGAAGGCGCCGCCGACGCCCACGGTGACGCCGACCAGGGCGATGACCAGGGGCAGCCCGGCGACCACGACGGAGCCGAGGGTGATCAGCAGGACGAGGGCCGCGACGACGACACCGACGACCTCGCCGACGCCCACGATCTCGGGGAGTTCCATCATCGCGGCCGAGGGCAGCACGTCCAGGTGGCCGCGGCCGGCCTCGTGCCGGGCGGCCTCGACGGTGTCGTCGATCGTGCCGGCGGGCAGTTCGTAGGTCTGCTCGTCGAACTGGAACTGCATCAGTGCGGTGCCGCCGTCGGCGGAGACCACGACGCCGGGCACCGGCCGCCCGTTCACGAGGAACGGCACGGGCACCTTGCCGGCGGGCTGCCCTGCGGCCCGTGCGACCGCCTGCTGGGCAGCGGGCAGCGGGCTGTCCTCGCCCTTGGCGAGCTCGGCCGCGAGCACCTTGCGGGCGTCGATCACATGGTCGTGGCGGTAGACCGCGTCGACGGCGGCGGCCAGGGCGTCGCGGCTGCCCGGCGCGTCGACCCGGGCGCCGTCGGGCGCGCGGAGGACGAGCAAACCCTGACCGCCGGAGGCCTCCGGCAGGGACCTGGACAGATCGTCGATGACCTCCTGCGCCGGGGTGCCGTCGATCCGCACCTCGTTGCTGAGCTTCGCGGGATGAACCACGAGCAGGCCCACCACGGTGAACACCACCGCCAGCCAGCCCGCGATCACGTACCACGGCCGGGCGTACGCGAAGCGCCCCAGCCGGTACAGCAGCACGGACACAGACTTCTCCCCTCTCACGGGCGCCGCGGACGAGCGGCGCACCCACAAAACGAGAGGGTACTATCAAAGTGATAGGGAGCTATCACTCCAGGGTGGGAGGTGGGGCCGCAGGGCCGGTAACCTGCGGGGGAACGGGAGGGAGTCACCGATGCCGAGAGCCGGGGCCCGCAGGCCCACGCCCCGCAGGGTCGACGCCCGCTCCAGCGTGGAGCGGATCGTCGCGGCCGGACGCACCGTGCTCGGCGCGGGCGAGGGGTCGCTGGAGCGGATAGCCGCCGAGGCGGGTGTCGGCATCGCCACGCTCTACCGGCACTTCCCCAACCGGGAGGCCGTCGTGCGGGCCGTGCTCGACGACATCCTCGACCGCGACCTGCTGCCGCTGATCGCCGACGCGGAGGCCGCCCGCCGGCCCCGCCGGGCCCTCCAGGGGATCGCCGGGCGGATGCTGGAGCTGATCGCCGAGGAGCGCGGCCTCGTCACCTTCGCGGGCAACTTCGCGGACGTCGCGGTCGACGCCCTCGAACGGTTCAGCGCCTCGCTGCACCCGCTGCTGCTGCGCGCCCAGGAGGCCGGCGAGATCCGCGACGACCTCACGGCCGACGACATCCCGCGCTTCCTCGTCATGGGCGTCGCCGGCCTCGCGCTGCCGGACACGACCCCGTCGATGCGGGCCCGGTTCCTCGCCCTGCTCTTCGACGCGCTCAACCCCGCGAGCGCCACGCCGCTGCCGCGGCTGACCCCCGAGGAGGGCGACCTCCACTCGGCGATCAGCGGCGTCGTGCGCGACTGACGGCGGGAGCCGGACGAGGGAGCCGCGGGGGCCCGGACACACCCGTGGGGCGGCGGAGGTCTCCGGCCGCCCCACGGTGGGTGCGTCTGTCGGTCAGGCGTCCACGGGGTGCGCCGTGAGCAGGTCGGCCAGGTCGACACGGGTCAGGAACTCGCGCCGGATGCGGTCGGCGACGTCCGAGACCTCCTCGGAGCCGTCGTTCGCCGGGTCGATGTGCACCCGGTACGGGCGCTCGCCCGCCGGCAGGGCGACGATCCGGGCGATCTCGTCGGACACCAGCGAGGCGTCCGCGCCCTCGGGCGCCAGCGCGGCCAGCTTCTCCGCGACCTGGTCCATGAGCCCCGGGTACCGCGTTCCGTACGCCTGCTCGGTCGCCGTGTCGGCCGGGCGGCCGGAGTGGGCGAAGTGGTTGGTGCCGCTGGTGAAGGAGCCGGGGACCACGATCGAGGTCTCCACGCCCCAGCGGGCCAGTTCGGCGGCGTAGCTGACGGCGAGCGAGTCCATGGCGGCCTTGGCCGCGAAGTACGGGGCGAGGTAGGGCGGGGTGCCGCCCTTGACGCTGGAGCTGGACACCCAGATCACCAGGCCCCGGCCCGCCGCGCGCAGATGGGGGAGGGCGGCCCGGTTGACGCGCTGCGTGGACAGGACGTTCACGTCGTACAGCTCGGCCAGTTGCTCGGGCGTGAACGCCTCCGCCGGTCCTGTCACCATGTGGCCCGCGTTGTGGATCAGTACGTCGATCCGCCCCTGTTCGGCGATGACGCGGTCGACCGCCGCGTCCACGGAATTCTGGTCGTTGACGTCCAGTTCGACGGCGCGCAGGTCGACCCCGTGCTCCTGGGAGTACGCGGCTGCGGCCTCCACCTGGGGTGCGTTGCGGGTGGTGGTCCGGCGCATCCCGGCGTAGACGGTGTGACCGGCGTCGGCGAGGGCGCGGGCGGTGAGGGCGCCGAAACCGCTGGAGGCGCCGGTGATCACGACGATGCTGTTCATGGCTGGTACTCCTTGCGAGGCTGAGGCTGAGGCTGAGGCTGAGGCTGAGGGGGAGGGGCGACGGGGAGGTGGGGCGAGGGGCGGGGGAGGGACGGGGGTGCCGGGCGGCAGGTCAGGCGACGCCGCCGTTGGTGAAGAGGATCTGGCCGTTGACCCAGCGGGCCGGGCCGGCGAGGAAGGCGACCGTCTCGGCGATGTCCGCGGGCGTGCCGAGCCGCTCCAGCGGGGCGGCCTTGGCCAGGTTGTCGATGGCGGCCTGCTCCTTGCCCTCCAGGAACAGCGGCGTGGCGGTCGGGCCGGGGGCCACGGCGTTCACCGTGATGTCCTTGCCGCGCAGTTCACGGGCGAGGACGAGGGTCATGGCCTCGACCGCGCCCTTGCTCGCCACGTAGGCGCCGTACGTGGGGAACTGGAGCCGGGTCACCGAGGTGGAGAAGTTGATGATCGCGCCGCCTGCGCGCACCCGGCGGGCCGCCTGCTGGGAGACCACGAACGTGCCGCGGATGTTGGTGCGGTGCATCCGGTCCAGGTCGTCCAGGTCGAGGGTCGCGATCGGCGAGAGCAGCATGATCCCGGCCGTGTTGACGACCACGTCGAGGCCGCCGAACTCGCGCTCCACGGTGTCGAACGCGGCGGACATGGCCTGCTCGTCGGCGACGTCGCCGCCGACGGCGACCGCCCGGCCGCCGAGTTCCCGCACGGCGGCGACCGTCTCGTCGGCGCGGGCCTTGTTGCCGGCGTAGTGGACGCCGACGGCGACACCGTCGCGGGCCAGCCGCTCGACGACGGCGCGGCCGATGCCGCCGGAGCCGCCGGTGACGAGGGCGACGCGGGTGCCGGTGGTGTCGGTGGTGTTCGTCATGATGCTTCTTCCTTCGGTGAGTCGACGGACGAATGGGTGGAAATCGCCTGTCTTCGGGTGTGTTCGACCTGCGCCGGGGCCTGGGGAGGGGGGGGCGGCACCGGCGGTGCGGATCGGCGGTATGGGGGCTGGGTGGAGGTGGGGGTGGGCCGCGGGTGTCAGTGCGCGGAGCCGGATTCCGAGATCTGGTGGAGCCACTGGCCGAGCAGGCCGGTCTCCGCGGGGGTGAACGGCTCGGGTGTCAGCTCGTCCAGCGAGGACAGCAGTGTGGTCGCCGCCGCCTTCCGCGCGTCGCGGGCCGCGGTGTCGCCCTCGGTGTCCAGCAGGATGGTGCGGTGGATCGCGTCGCGGACCAGGACCGACAGGCCCGCGTCCGGATACAGCGTCGGGCGGGTGATCAGGGCCAGCGCCACGCCGGTGTTCGCGGTCATGACCATGCGCGCGGCCACGTCCGTCGGCACCCGCAGGCGTCCCTGTGCGGCGAGCCGGGCGAGGATGTCGCGCAGGATGCGCAGCGCCTCCTCCGCGGCCTCCGGCACCGAACGCAGCGCCGGCGCGAACATCAGCTTGTACGCGTTGGGGTGGGCCAGCGCGAACGCCGTGTGGCTGTCCCAGCCCGCCCTGAGGTCCTGGAATGGATCGGCGGACTTCTCGGCGGCCCGTTTGCTGCCCAGGTACTGGTCCCAGACGTGGTCGACGGTCGCCGAGAGCAGGCCGTCCTTGTCGCCGAACAGCCGGTACAGCACCGGCTGTTGGATGCCGGCCGCCTCGCAGACCGCGCGGGTGGATATGTCCCCGCTCGGTGACTGCGCCAGCAGCTCGGCAGCCGCTTCGATTACCGCCGTTCTCGTTTCCATGTAATCGACGATAACACGGCTTCGTATCGATGACAACACTTCTTTGTTATCGGCGATTCGTAGCGGCTGTAGCGCCGCTGCGACCTCTGGTCCGTACCGGAGCGTCGTGTTCCTGCCATGCCGTTTTCCGTCACTCCGGACGCTCGATTCCGGGCGGTGCCGCCCTCGATAGTGAACGGGCCCTGCCCTCCCGGCATCTTGAGGAGAACGATGAAGAGACGCACCGTGTGGCGGACGGCAGCCACCGCCGTGAGCCTGGCCGTCAGCCTCGTCGCCCTGCCCGCCCAGGCGCATGCGACCCCCTCCGGCGATCTCGCCCCGGCGCGTGCCCAGGCGCTGGTGGAGCAGCTGGAGTCCATGCCCGCGGCCGGCCGGGCCCGTGCGGACAGCCTCCAGGAGCAGGTCGGCGCGGACGACGGACTGTCCGCCGACCCGACGCTCTCGACCGATCTGATAAACCCGGCCGACTACCAGTGCACGACGTCCACCCCCGTCCGTGACTGGGCGGCGGCCACCACCGCCGACTGGACCGCGAGCGACGCGGGCGTCGCCAACCTGTTCCAGCAGATCGTGCTGCTCGACGCGGTGCTCTTCCCCGACGGCGACGGCAACGCCTTCGGCACCGACGGCGAGTTCAGCACCCAGGTCGGCCACACCATCCGCGACCTGCGCAAGTTCTGGGACATCGACGGCAGCCGGGTGCGCGTGGTGCCCATGCACTCCGACGTCCTGCTCGACCGCGCCGAGCTCTCCCGCGTCTTCGGGGTCGGCTTCGGCTTCGACGAGACCACCTCGGCCCAACTCGCCGACGCCGTCGCCCAGCTCGCCGACCAGGACAAGTTCGACCACGGTCTGCACCCGCTGTTCACCTTCAACGCCTTCGCCGTCGACACCCTCGACGTGCCCGGCCTCGGCACGATCCCGCCCGAGATCGTGATGGGCGACGGGGTGCTGGAGGGCTTCCGGGCGGTCGGCCTCGACGACGTGGCGCCGCAGGCGATCCTGGCGCACGAGTACGGCCACCACGTGCAGTACCAGAAGGACCTGTTCACCAGCGAGCTCACCGGACCCGAGGCCAGCAGGCGCACGGAGCTGATGGCGGACTCCTTCGGCTCGTACTTCCTCACCCACGCGCGCGGCGAGTCCATGCGGTGGAAGCGGGTGCAGGAGTTCTCGCAGGTCTTCTTCCAGCTCGGCGACTGCTCCTTCACGGCCGCCAGCCACCACGGCACCCCCAACCAGCGGCTGCACGCGGTGCAGTGGGGCTACGGCGTGGCCCGCGACGCACGCAACCAGGGGCACATCCTGCCGTCGGCCGTCTTCGCGGACCGCTTCGAGCAGGAACTGCCCACCCTGGTCGCGCCCGACGCCTGACCGTGCTGTTCACCGAGAACGTCCGCGCCGGCCGAGTGGTCCCGATCACACCCCAACTCCCGTACGGCGGTGGTGGTGATAGAAACTCGGGCATGAAGCCACTGCGGGCTCTGGGCCTGTCGGCGGCTGCGGAGCGGACGTATCTCGATCTCATCGAGTCGGGGGAGCGTGCGGTCGGCGACCTGGCCGCGCACCTCCGGCTCACGGCCGGCGAGTCGGCCGCCGTGCTCGGCGAGCTCGAGTCCATCGGGCTCGTCGAGCGCCACGGCGACATGGTCGAACCGGTGCCGCCCCGGCTCGCGATGGAGGCCCTGGCCGAGCGCCGCTCACGGGAGGCGGCGCTCGCGCGCAGCAGCGCCGACCTGCTCTCCCAGCTGTGGACCCGCCGCTTCGGACAGCGCGGCGACTTCGAGCTGCTGCCCTCCCACGAGGCCGGCCGCCGGGTGCTCGACAGCGTGCAGCGCGAGGCCCAGCACCAGGTGCGGGCCATGACCCTCGGCAACCTCTCCACGGAGGGGCACAAGATAGTCGACGGCCTCTTCGACGCCCTCGCCCGCGGCGTCGGCTACCAGGTGATCTACGGGGCGCACGTCCTGCGGGACCCCGCCGCGCTGCGCATGGTCCAGAGTTGCGTGGACGCGGGGGAGGAGGCCAGGGTCTTCGCCCACGTCCCCATGAACATCACCGTCGTCGACGACCGCTGGGCCCTCGTGGCCGCCCGCAACCCCGTGCCGGGGAAGACGAGCATCGGTGCCGTCGTCGTCCACGACTCCCCGTTCCTCACCGGTTTGGTGGGGTTCTTCGACGCGTTCTGGCGCATGGCCGTGCCGATCACCTCCACCACCGGGGCCGACGGCGCGGTCACCCGCGAGGCCCGGCAGCTGCTGACGTATCTGAGCGCGGGCCTCACCGACGAGGCGATCGCCAGGGAGCTGGGCGTCAGCGAGCGCACGATCGCCCGGCGCATCAGCCGGCTCCAGGAACTGCTGGGCGCGCAGACCCGGTTCCAGCTCGGCCTCCAGGCGTCCCGGCAGGGCTGGCTCTGAGACCCGGCCCCCGTCCATGATCGGCGGGGTCCGTCGGCCCGGGTGAGAGGGGACGGACGGCCCAAGCCCGCCGCCCCGGCGACGGCGACGATGAGGGGACACAGCTCAAGAAGGGGCGCACCTCTCATGCCCGTCGTCAGCACACTCCCGCGTTACGCGTCCGGACACCTGGTCCGCGCGGCCGTCACGGCGCCGTCCTTGTACAACACCCAGCCCTGGACGTTCGTCGCCGAGGACCACGACAGGGGAGTCGAACTGCACGCGGATCCCACCCGCGGGCTCCCGCACATCGATCCGGACGGCCGGGAAATGGTCATCGGCTGCGGCGCGGCCCTCTACAACGTCCGGCTGGCCATGCGGCACCTGGGCTTCAAGCCCGTCGTCGAGCACCTGCCGCACCGCGCCGACCCGGACTTCCTCGCCCGCGTGACCTGGGGACCGTACGACCTGCCCACCCCGGACGAGCGGCGGATGTACCGCGCGCTGCGCCGCCGGCACACCGTCCGCGGCGCCTTCCTGCCGGAACCGCTGCCCCGGATGCTGCCGTACGCGCTGCGCGAGGCCGCCCGGAGCGAGGGCGCCACGCTGCACTGGATCGACCGGAGCGCGGGCCGGCGGGAACTGGCCGACCTGGTCCGTGCCGCCGAGGACATCCAGCGCGCGGACCCCCGGCACGCGGCCGACCAGAACGCGTGGACCTGGCGGTCCGTCGAGCGGCGCGCCGACGGCATCCCGGTCGACACGGACGTGCAGCACCCGGACGCGACCTTCCTGGCCGGGCGGGACTACTCGGGCGTGGCCCGGATGTTCCCCGCCCCGCCGACGCGCTGGAGCGCCCGCAACGGCCGGGTGGCCCTGCTGAGCACGGACCGCGACGACCGGCGGGCCTGGCTGCGGGCGGGCCAGGCGTTGCAGCGGGTCCTGCTGACGGCCGCGGCCGAGGACGTGATGGCGGCCTTCCACACCCAGCCGCTGGAGATCCCGCGACTGCGCACCGAGATCCTGCAGACGCTCAGCGCGGGGGAGTACCCCCAGCTCGTCCTGCGCCTCGGCCGCGTGCCCGCCGCCCCGGCCCTGCCCCGCCGCCCGATCGCCGACGTCCTCGACCCGGGCGAGCCTCATCTCCTCTGACCCGGACCTGCCCGACACGTGCCGTCGTCCGACGCGCGGTCCCCGTCCGCCCCGGGGCCGCGCCCGGCGTGGCACCCCGCCCCGTGCACGGGCTTTGTCCCGCCTGCGGCCCCCGAGTCGCCGGCCCCGTCCGACCCACGTGCCCCCGGGCCGTGTACAGCCCGCGGCGGTTCACGTCGTGGACGTGGCCAGGGCGGTGACCGCCGTGTGGATGTCGTCCGGTACCTCGAAGCCGCCCCGGGCCAGTTGCCGTGCCCGGTGGGCCGCCGAGCGGTCGAACGGCATGCGCACGGGAGCGCCGCCGTCGAGCGGGCGGGTGCCGCGCACCAGGTCGCCGTAGGCCGTGACCTGCTCCTTGAAGCGCTCCGCCGGACCCAGCAGGTCCGGGCGGAGCGCTATCACGAGGAAACCGAAGTCGCGCAGCTCGCCCGGCAGCGCCGGGGAGCCGGCCATGATGCCGAGGAGCTGCACGGCGATGCCCAGACCGCTGCCGCGATGGCCGCCCCACGCGGTGAACGCGCCCGCGAGCGCGGCGACCGGATCGGTCGTGGGCAGTCCGTCGGCGTCGTAGGCCACGTCCGGCGGCAGCGGCCGGCCCTGCCGCCGGGCCAGCACCGCCTGCGCGTGGATGATCCGCGAGGTCCCGATGTCCCAGATGACGGGGGTCGTCGTACTGGGAAAGCCGATGCACACCGGGTTGGTGCCGAACCGCGCCTCGGTGCCCCCGTACGGGGCGACCCAGGGCGTGGCGTTCGAGGCGATGATCGTGACCAGGCCCTCGCGGGCGGCCGTCTCGGCGTAGTACGACAGCATGCCCGTGTACCAGGTGTTGTGGGCGCCGACGAGCGCGATGCCCATGGCCCCGGCCTTCTCCACGGCGAGGGCGGTCGCGCGCCGGGCCACCGGATAGCCGAGGTTGTCCCCGCCGTCGAGCTGCGCCGACACCGGCGTCTCCCGCACCACGGTGACCGGCCCCTTCGGCCCGCCCGAGGCGCCCAGGCGCTCGGCGATGCTGAGGATGCGGGCGAGCCCGCTGAAGCCGAGCCCCCGCAGCTCGCAGTCGATCAGATGGTCCGCCGTGACCGCGGCGTCCCCGGCCGTCAGTCCCACCGCGCACAAGGCCCGCTCCGCCAGATCCCTGGCGGACGTCGTCGACATGAACACCGCGCTGCCCCTTCCCATGTGCCGAAGCATCTGCTGAACTGTCCCGCGCAACATTGTATGACGGACATACGATCTGCCTGACCGCTTGACTTCGGCCACTCGCCCGGCTCGGCGCCGCACCCCGGCCTCTCGTGTCACTCTCGGCGAATCCGCAGTTCAATGGCGTGTGAGGTGGACATCGTGGACATCTTGTCCGCGGGTCATGCGGCGTTCAGCCGCAAGAAACGAGCCGTTGACCCGATCTGTATGACGGTCATACAATCCATCGCGGCGTCAGTCAGGGACGTCATCCGCTGAGGAGTCAGACATGATCAATGAGGATCGGGCCGCGACCGGGCGGCTGAGGAGAAGGACCGCCGTCGCCACCGGAATCGGCAATTTCATGGAGTGGTTCGACTTCGCGGTGTACGGCTTCTTCGCCACCACCATCGGAGAAGAGTTCTTCCCGAACGACAACCCGGCCGTCTCGCTGCTGTCCTCGCTGGCGGTGTTCGGGGTGGCGTTCTTCATGCGGCCCGTCGGCGGGTTCGTCATCGGCTCGATCGGTGACCGCAGGGGGCGCCGATGGGCGCTGACCATGACGGTGGGAATGATGGGCGTCACCACCACCCTCATCGGCGTCCTGCCCACGTACCAGCAGGTCGGCGTGTTGGCGCCGGTCCTCCTGGTGCTGATGCGCTGCCTCCAGGGCTTCTCCGCGGGCGGCGAGTGGACGGGATCGTCCGCGTTCCTGCTGGAGCACGCCCCGACCCGCAGGCGCGGTCTGTTCGGCAGCGTCATCTCCGCCACCGCCGCCATCGCGACCGTCGCGGGCAGCCTGGTGGCCCTCGCTCTGAACAGCTGGCTCAGCGACTCCGCGCTGAACGCGTGGGGCTGGCGGCTGCCCTTCCTCCTGGCGGCGCCGATGGGCCTGATCGGCCTCTACATCCGGCTGCGCATCCCCGAGACCCCGGTGTTCGCCGAACTCCAGGAGCGCAAGGCCGTGGAGGACAAGCCGCTGCTCACCGGAAGCCGCAAGAACGCCAAGGCCATCGCCCTGTGCTTCTTCTTCGCCAGCGTCCAGGGCCTCGGCTTCTACTACCTCGCCACCTACGTGGTGAACTACCTGTCCGTGTCCGTCGGGCTCGCCCGCACCACCTCGCTGGCCCTGAGCGGCGCCGGCCTGCTGATCTACGCCGTGCTGTGCCCGTTCGCCGGCCTGCTGGCGGACCGCTTCGGGCGCCGGCCGGTGAACGTCCTCGGCAGCGCGGGCCACGCCCTGCTGTCCTTCCCCTCCTTCATGCTGATGAGCACCGGCAAGGGTCCGCTCGTCCTGCTCGGCATCGTCCTCTTCTCGATCAGCCAGTCGATGGTCAGCGTCACCACGGTCGTGCTGCTGACCGAGATGTTCCCCGCCGCCACCCGCGGCAGCGGCAGCGCGATCGGCTTCAACCTGGGCCTCGCCCTGGTCGGCGGACCGGGACCCTTCATCGCGGCCGCGATCGCCGGTGCCAGCGGCTATCTGCCGATGCCGGCGATCTACATGACGGCCGTGTCGGTCATCGGGTTCTTCGTGGTGCTGCGCTGGCTGCCCGAGACCAACGGCCGTGACCTGCACCTGGAGGCCCAGGTCCCTTTGGGCCGCCGTGAGCGGGCGGGAGCCGCCCTGTGACCGTCCCGCCCGCCGAGTACGAGGTCCTGGCCGTGCGCTACGGCACGCGCCAGGGCGCCCGCTCGGAGATCTACCTCAACCACCACATCTACGGCGAGCCCGATTCCCCGCTCGGCATGGACTACTACTTCTGGGTCGTACGGGGCCGGGGCCGCACCCTGGTCGTCGACACCGGGTTCGGGCCGGTCGGCGGCGCCCGGCGGGGCCGCACCACCCTGGTGGAGCCGGTGCGGGCCCTGGCCGCCCTCGGCATCGACGCCGCCACGGTGGAACGGGTCGTCGTCACGCACGCGCACTACGACCACATCGGCAACCTCGCCGACTTCCCGGCGGCCGAGGTGGTCATGGCCCGCCGCGAGTACGAGTTCTGGACGGGCCCGTACGCCACGAAGGCCCAGTTCGCCTGGTCGACCGAGGAGCACGAGGTCGCCCATCTCCCGGTGGTGCGCGAGGAGGGCCGGCTGACGCTCTTCGAGAAGGCGGTCACCCTCGCCCCCGGGATCGAGCTGGTCCCGGTCGGCGGCCACACCCCGGGCCAGGCCGTCGTCCTCGTCGCCACGCACGGCGGCGGGACGGCCGTCCTCGCCTCGGACGCGGCGCACTACTACGAGGAGCTCGAACAGGAGCGCCCGTTCGCCTTCGTCGCCGACCTGGAGGCGATGTACCGGGGCTTCGACCTCCTCACCGAGATGACCGAGTCGCCCGGCCACGTGCTGGTCCCGGGGCACGACCCGGAGGTCATGCGGCGGTTCGCGCCGTACGACGGACTCGAACCGGGCCTCGCGGTACGGATCGGCGACACGCACAAGGAGCACACGTCATGACAGGACCGTTCGACGGGAAGGTCGCCGTCGTCACGGGGGCCGGCAGCGGGATCGGCGCGGCGAGCGCCCGGCGGCTGTCGGCGGACGGCGCCCGGGTCGTCGCCGTCGACGTCGACCTGAGGGCCGTCACCGAGGTGGTCGAGGCACTGCCCGGCGAGGCGATCGCGGTGCGGGCCGACATCGCCGACGAGGCGGACGTCGACGCGTACACCGAGGCGGCGCTGGACGCCTTCGGGCGGATCGACCTCCACCACCTCAACGCGGGGATCTTCGGCACCTTCGACCGCATCCCCGACGTGACGGCGGCGGACTTCGACCGGGTGATCGCGGTCAACCTGCGCGGCACGTTCCTCGGTCTGCGCGCGGCCTTCCGCGGCTACGAGCGGCAGGGCTCGGGCGGAGCGGTGGTCGTCACCGCGTCCATCGCGAGCCTGCGCGGCAGCGAGGACCTCATCGCGTACCAGACCTCCAAGCACGGTGTGCTCGGTCTGGTGCACGGGGCCGCCCTCTACGGAGGCCCGCGCGGCGTGCGCGTGAACGCCGTCGCGCCGGGCCTCGTCCACACCCAGCTGTTCGCGTCGGGCGGCGCCGCCTCGGGCGGGGCCTCCGACATGGAGCGGCGCGGCACCACCACGCCCATGCGGCGGGTGGGCACCGCCGACGAGATCGCCGGGGTGGTGGCGTTCCTGCTGGGCGAGGACGCCGCCTACGTCACCGGCGAGGTGGTCTCGGCGGACGGAGGGGCGGCCGTGGTCAACACCGTCCGCCCCTCGGGAGGAGCGGGTGCCTGGACTCCCGCACAGATTGTATGATGGTCATACGATTTTGGAACGCGTGCCCGACAACGGAACGCGGAGAGGTGTGAACGGTCATGACCGGGATGAGTGACATGAGCGGACAGCGCATCGGCATCGTCGGCCTGGGCAACATGGGCGGCCGGATCGCCCGGCACATCACGGAGACCGGGCACCCCGTCCTCGGCCACGACGTCGACCCCGCGCGGGCCGAGGCCGTCGGCGCCACCCCCGCCGGGTCCCTCGCCCGGCTCGCCGAGGAGAGCGACGTCGTCATGCTCTCCCTGCCCGACAGCAGGGCCGTCGAGGCGGTCGTCCTCGGCGAGGGCGGACTGCTGGAGCACGTCCGCGCCGGGCAGACGGTCGTCGACCTCAGCACCGCCTCCCCGCAGTCCACCGTCCGGCTCGCCGCGGCCTTCGCCGAGAAGGACGCCGTCTTCCTCGACGCCGGGGTCTCCGGCGGCGCGGCGGCGGCCGAGAAGGGCACGCTCACCGTCATGGTCGGCGGACCGCGGGAGGCGATCGACCGGCTCGACTGGCTGTTCCCGCTGTTCACCGCCAAGGTGTTCCCGATGGGCGCGAGCGGCAGCGGCCACTCCACCAAGCTGCTCAACAACTTCCTCAACGCGGTCTCGCTCGCCGCCACCGCCGAGGTCATGGTCGCCGGACGCAAGGCCGGTCTCGACCTCGGCGCCCTGCTCGACGTCATCAACGCCAGCAGTGGCGTCAACTTCGCGACGCTCAACCGCTTCCCGCACATCGTCAAGGGCGACTACCTGGAGGGCGGCCTGACCGGGTCGCTGATGATGAAGGACGTCCTGCTCTACGTCGACCACATCCGCGAACTCGGCGTGCCGAGCCTCAACGCGGCCGGTCCGATGGCCAGTTTCGGCCTCGCGATCAGCACCGGCTACGCCGACCAGATCAGCAACCGCGTGGTCGACGCCATCGGCGACCTCTCCGGCGGCGTCCGCGTCCACGACACCCCGGAGTCCGGCCGCTCCTGACCGCGCGCCCGCACCGAAAGGCATCCAACGCATGATCATCATTCCTGGCCGGGACCGGGACGGCGTGTCCGAGCAGCGCTCCGCCACCTTCACCGGCGCCGTGTGGGCCGACCCGGTGCTGCCCGCCACCGACGGCGTCACCATCAACAACGTCTTCTTCTCCCCCGGTGCCCACACCCACTGGCACCACCACGAGCACGGGCAGATCCTCCAGGTCACCGCGGGCGCGGGCTTCGTCTGCACCCAGGGGGAGGAGCCCCGGCCGCTCAGGCCCGGCGACACCGTGTGGGTGCCGCCGGGCGAGACCCACTGGCACGGGGCGGCCCCCGGCAGCTGGCTGCTGCACACCGCCGTCTCGCTCGGCACGACCGTCTGGCTCGACCCGGTCGCCGCGGACGCCTACCCCGGCCGCGCCTGACCACCGCACACCCCGGGGCACCCCCCGTACGAAACAGGAAGAAGGACCACGATGACGACAGAGGCAGGCGGCCGCTTCGACGAAGGGCTGCGCATCCGACGCGAAGTACTGGGCGCGGAGCACGTCGACCGCTCGCTGGAGAAGGTCACCGAGTTCTCCCGGCCGGTGCAGGAACTCGTCACCGAGTACTGCTGGGGCGAGGTGTGGGGCCGTCCGGGCCTCGACCGCAGGACCCGCAGCCTGCTCAACCTGACGATGCTCACCGCCCTCAACCGCATGCACGAACTCGCGGTGCACGTGCGCGGCGCCCTCACCAACGGCTGCACCGAGGAGGAGATCCAGGAGGCGCTGCTCCAGACCGCCGTCTACGTCGGCGTGCCCGCCGCCCTGGAGTCCTTCCGCGTGGCCGAGCGGGTGCTGGAGGAGGTGCGCCCGCATGCCTGAGTCCGGTCCGGCGCCGCTGGGTCCCGGCGCGCTCGTCGGCTTCATCGGCCTCGGCAACATGGGCGAGCCGATGACCCGCCGGCTCGCGGAGGCCGGCTACCGGCTGAAGGTGTACGACGCCCGCCCGCGGGCCGCCGCCGAACTCGCCGCCGCCACCGGGGCCGAGGCGGTCGCGAGCGCGGCCGACGCAGGCCGGGACGCCGACGCCGTGGTGCTGATGCTGCCCAACTCCGACGTCGTCGAGAGCGTCGTGCACAAGGACGGACTGCTGGACGCCCTGCGGCCCGGGGCCGTCCTCGTCGACATGGGCTCCTCGGAGCCGGTGCGCACCCGCGCCCTGGCCGAGGCCGCCGCGGAGCACCGGGTCACCGTGGTCGACGCCCCCGTATCGGGCGGCACCCGGGGTGCGGCGGCCGGCACCCTCACCATCATGGTCGGCGGCACGGAGACCGCCGCCGCCGTACGGCCCCTGCTGGAGGTCGTCGGCTCCAAGGTGCTGCACGTCGGTCCCGCCGGGGCCGGGCACGCGCTCAAGGCGCTCAACAACCTGCTGTCGGCCACCCATCTGCTGGTGACGTCCGAGGCGATCCTCGCCGGCCGCGCCTTCGGGCTCGACCCCGAGGTGATGCTGGAGGCGATCAACGGGTCGAGCGGGCGCAGCGGTTCCACCGAGAACAAGTGGCCGCGGTTCATGCTGGACCGCAGCTTCGACTCCGGGTTCGGGCTGCGGCTGATGCTCAAGGACATGCGGATCGCCGTCGGTCTCGCCGAGACCACCGGCACCCCGGGCCGCCTGGGCGCCGCCGCGGCACGGCTGTGGGGCGAGGCCGCCGAACGGCTGCCCGCCGACGCCGACCACACCGAGATCGTCCGCTGGCTGGAGGACGATTTTTGATCGTATGACGAACAGGCCGTATGGTCAGTGAGGTGTCGAACGGACAGGACGGTGTGATGAACGGGCTGCGGAGCATCAACCTCGCGCGTCAGGTGGCGCCCCTGCGCGAGCAGGTACTGGAGGCGCTCCGCAACGCGATCCTCGACTTCGACCTCAAGCCCGGCCAGCGTCTGGTCGAGCGCGAGCTGATCGAGTCGCTCGGGGTCTCCCGCACCACCGTCCGCGAGGTCCTGCGCGAACTGACGGCCGAGGGCCTGGTGACGGTCATCCCGCAGAAGGGCGCCGTCGTCTACGCCCCCAGCCCGTCCGAGGCCGCCGACCTCTACGCCGTACGCGCCGCCCTGGAGGGCCTCGCCGTGCAGCGCTTCATGGAGCGGGCCTCGGCGGAGCACCTGACCCGGCTGCGGGACGCGCTCGCCCGGTTCGAGGAGGTCTGCGCGTCCAGCGAGGACATGCGGGAGCTGCTGCGGGCCAAGGACGGCATCTACGACACCCTGCTCGCCGGTGCCGACAGCCCCACCATCCAGCAGATCCTCTCCGGAGTGCAGGCCCGTGTGCAGCTGCTGCGCGCGACCTCCATGTCCCAGCCGGGCCGGCCGCGGCAGGCCGTGGCCGAGATGCGGGCCCTCGTCGAGGCGATCGCCGCCGGTGACACGGACGAGGCCCTGCGGCTGAGCCGGGTCCACCTGGAGCACGCCTCCGCGACCGTCTCCGACGCGCTCGACAGCGACGGCGTCCGGCCCGCCCCGGCCGAGGCCGGCGCGTGAACCCTCCTCTCCCTCACCCCACCCCCAGCCCCTCCCTCTTCACTCCCTTCACTCCCTTCACCTTCTTCTTCCGGTAACCGGGCGGCACCCTGCCCCGGGGCTCGGCCGCGCCGACGTCCCGTGGTGCCGCCTGCCCTTCACGCAGGAGGCATCGTGTCCCTGACCCAGCGCCAGCAGGACCTCAAGGAGCGCTTCACCCGCGAACGCGGCACCTGGAGCGCCGCGTGGGAGAGCATCCTCGTGCTCGACCCCGACTACCTGGAGGCGTACCTGGACTTCTCGACCGTGCCGTGGCGCAAGAACCATCTGCCCGCCAAGGTCAAGGAGTTCATCTACATCGCGGTCGACTCCGCCGCCACCCACCTCTACACGCCCGGCGTCCGCCAGCACATCCGGGCCGCCCTCGCCCACGGCGCCACCGGCGAGGAGATCATGGAGGTCCTCGAACTCACCAGCACCCTCGGCATCCACGCCTCCAACATCGGTGTGCCCCTCCTCCTGGAGGTCCTGGAGGAGGAGGGGCTGCGCAAGGGTCCCGAACCGCTCGACGAGCGGCGCGAGCGGTTGAAGGCCGAGTTCACCGAGAAGCGCGGCTACTGGCACGAGTTCTGGGACGGTCTGCTCGAACTCGACCCCGAGCTGTTCGAGGCGTACGTCGCCTTCTCCTCGGTGCCGTGGACGAAGGGCGTGCTGGAGCCCAAGGTGAAGGAGCTGGTCTACTGCGCCTTCGACGCGGCCGCCACCCATCTCTACGTACCGGGCCTCAAGCTCCACATGCGCAACGCCCTCCGCCTCGGCGCCAGTACGGAGGAGATCATGGAGGTGCTGGAGATCGTGAGCGTCATCGGCATCCACACCGCCACCGAGTCGGCGCCCGTCCTCCTGGAGGAACTGGCGGCGGCCGAGTCCGCCTGAACCCGGGCGCGGGGCCGGGCGGTCAGACGGAGGACAGGTCGATCGCCCGGTCGACGTCCGCCGGGCGCAGCACCCGCAGGATGCCCTCCAGCAGGTAGTAGTCGGCGTACGGCAGGGAGATCTCGACGCCGTCCTCGGCCGGCCGGTTGCGGGTGCAGCGCGCCACGACCGCGTCCGCGCGGGCCGAGTTCCTGGTCAGACACGTCTGGGCCAGCGCGGTCAGCAGCCGCAGTGCCGCCTGGCGGTACTGCGGCAGTCCCGTCGCCTGCGCCAGGTCGAGCAGACCGCACGCCATGATCGCGCCCGCCGAGGCGTCCTTCACGTCGTTCGGCTGCTGCGGCGCGCGGTAGTCCCACACCGGCACCTGGTCCGGGGTGAGCGCGCCGAGCGCGAAGTCGGCGAGCCTGCGCGCGGTGTCGAGGAACTGCGCGTTCCCGGTGCGCCGGTGGATCGTCACGAACCCGTAGATCCCCCACGCCTGTCCGCGCGCCCAGCACGAGGAGGGGCTGTAGCCCTGCACGGTGGCGGGGCCGATCGGAGCGCCGGTCGCCGGGTCGAAGTCGTAGACGTGGGGCGTCGATCCGTCCGCCCGGGGGAACACCCGCTGGGCGGTCCTCGCGTGTTCGACGGCGATGTCGAGGTACTTGCGGTTCCCGGTCTGCGCGCTCGCGAAGGCCAGCAGATCGAGGTTCATCATCGTGTCCATGATGACCCGGCCCGCGTCGCGCGGATCGTCCAGCGCGCCCCAGGCGCGCAGGAAGCGCCCGTTCGGGTTGTAGCGCCGGATCAGCGAGTCGGCGGCGCGGATCGCGCCGGTGCGCCAGGAGTCGTCGCCGGTCAGCCGCCAGGCGGTGACCCAGGAGGGGGAGAAGAGGAAGCCCAGGTCGTGGGTGGTGGTGTCGGTCTGGCGCGGGGCGAGTCGCTTCGCGGAGTCGACGGCCAGCGTGCGGAACGTGTTGTCGCCGCTGTACAGCCAGGCCATCCAGAGCGTGCCCGGCCAGAAACCCCCGACCCAGTCACCGTTCTGGGAGTAGACCCACTTCTCGAACTTCGTCCCGACCGGGAACGCGGTCACGTTCGGCGCGACGGAACGGAGCTTGGCCACCGCGTAGTCGGCGGCCTCGCGCAGCGTGCGTTCGGTGTCCGCAGGCGCCTGCGCCCCGGCGGCGTGCGCGGACGTCGCCGGGACCGCGCCGAGGGCCACGGCGCCGGCCGCGGTGGCCAGCACGGTACGTCGGGGAACACTCGCGGTCATCGGGTCCTCCAACTCGACTGGTACAGGGGGTAGTTGACGACGTTCTACACCAGGGACCACAGCCATGTACATCCATGTGCTTGAAGTTCAAGTACGTGAACATGCCGCCGCCCGTGTGGATAAGGTGACCCTGAGTTCCTCTTCGGTGTCGCCGCGGCTGGAGGCTGCATGACGGACCACGCAAGCGCCCCTCCCACGCTCGTCCTCGCCCGGGTGCGCCTCGGCGCGGGCGGCCCCCTCGCCCGGGTGCGCGTGGCGGACGGCACGATCACCCATGTCGTGCCGGAGGCGGACGCGGGCCCGGGTGCCGTCGACGGCGAGCGGGTCCTCGACCTCGGCGGACGTGTGCTGCTGCCCGGCCTGTGGGACGCCCATGTCCACCTCGCGGACTGGGCCGGCGTCCGGCACCGGCTCGACCTCGCCGGCACCCCGTCCGCGCGGGCGGTCGCCGACCTCGTGCGCGGGCACGGCGGCGCGGGAGACGCCGGCACGGTGCTGTTCGGGTACGGCTTCCGGGACGGCCTGTGGCCCGACGCCCCGCACAAGCGGCTGCTCGACGCCGTCCTGCCCGGCCGCCCGGTGGCCCTCGTCAGCGCCGACCTGCACGCGGCCTGGCTCAACTCCGCCTGCCTCGCCCTGGTCGGCCGCGGCGACCACCCCACCGGGCTCGTCCGGGAGCACGAGGCGCACCAGATCCTGACCGCGCTGCCGGAGGCACCGGCCGGGGTCGTCGACGGCTGGGTCGAGGAGGCGTGCCGGGCCGCCGCCGCGCGCGGGGTGACCGGAGTCATCGACTTCCAGTTCGGCGACCCGGTCGAGGACTGGGAGCGGCGCGCGGCGCAGGCCCCGCCCGCCGTACGGGTGTCGGCGGCCGTCTATCCCGGCGCCCTGGACTCCGTGCTGGCGCGCGGACTGCGCACCGGCAGCCGGATCGGCGCAGGGGACGGACCGGTCCGGGTGGGACCGCTGAAGCTGTTCACCGACGGATCGCTCAACACCCGTACCGCGCTGTGCCGCGAGCCCTATCCGGGCCTGGAGGGCACGGACGGCTCGCACGGTGTCGAGGAGACCTCGCCCGGCGAACTCGTACGGCTGATGCGGCGCGCCGCCGCGCACGGCGTCGAACCCGCGGTGCACGCCATCGGCGACCGGGCCAACACCGTCGCCCTGGACGCCTTCGAGGCCGTGCGCTGCCGCGGCCGGATCGAGCACGCGCAGCTGCTGATACCCGAAGACCTGCCGCGCTTCGCCGAGTTGGGCGTCACGGCCGGGGTCCAGCCCCGGCACGCCACGGACGACCGCGACATGGCCGACCGGTACTGGGCCGGGCGCACGGACCGGGCCTTCCCGTACGCCGCGCTGCTCGCCGCCGGTGCCCGCCTGGAGTTCGGCTCCGACGCCCCGGTCTCGCCGCTCGACCCCTGGCTCGCCGTGGCGGCGGCGGTCACCCGCACCGACGACGACCGCCCCGCCTGGCACCCCGAACAGCGCCTGTTCGTACGGGACGCGCTGACCGCGGCGGCCCGCGGGCGCCGGCTGGTCCGGGTCGGCGACCCGGCCGACCTGGTGCTCGTGGACACCGACCCGCTGGACGCCGGTCCGGCCGTGCTGCGGTCGATGCCGGTCCACGCGACGATGACCGCCGGGCGCTGGACGCACGGGCCGTACTGACGGGAGCGGGCGGTGACCCGCGGGAGGGCCCCGCGGGTCACCGCTCCGGGGCGGGTTCAGGACGCCGGCAGGCCCGCGAGGACCGAGCGGTGGATCTCGTCCGCCCGGATCGCGACGGTCGACAGCAGCGTGCTGGTCAGGCCGTGCGTGTGCTCGGTGCCGCCCTGGAGGTAGATGCCGGCGGTGACCTCCGGCACCGTCTCCACCCGGTGGTCGCGGCCCACCCGGATCGCGTCCCCGTCGTCGCGCAGGCACAGCTTCGCCGCCTCGCCGAGCAGCGGCGCGAGGTCACGGGGCCGGTAGCCGGTGGCGAGCACCAGCACGTCGGCGCGGAGCACCTGACGCTCGCCCGTCGGCAGGAACTCGACCCCGACGTCCAGCCCGCCGTCCGAGGCGGGGTCGACGGCCCGGATGCGCGAGACGTTGAGGAACCTCAGCCGCTCCCGCCCGGTCACCTTCTCCTGGTACGCGGTGGCGTACAGGGACTCGATCAACTCCATGTCGACGACCGAGTAGTTGGTGGAGCGGTGGTAGTCGAGCAGGGACTGCTTGACCTCGGTGGGCGCCGTGAAGTAGACGTCGACCGCCTCCGGGTCGAAGATCCGGTTGGCGAACGGGCTGTCGTCGGCGGGCGTGAAGCCGTACTTGGCGAAGACCGAGCACACCTCGGCCTCCGGGAACGTCCGGTGCAGATAGTCCACGGCCTCGGCCGCGCTCTGTCCCGCGCCGAGCACCACCACCCGCCGCACGGGCCCGCCCGCCTCCGCGAGCCGGCTCGCACGGGGGATCAACTCGCTGTTGTGCCAGACGAGTTCACCAAGCTCCAGCCCCGGGGGCACATGCGGTTCCAGGCCCAGGGCGACGCTGATGTTGCGCGCCCTGCGGGTGACCGTCCGGCCGGGGTCGGCGGCGTCGCGGGTGACCACGTCGAAGGAGGCCACCCGGCCGTCCTCGTCGCGCACCGGGTCGACGGCGACGACCTCGTTGTCGTACGACACGAGGTGCGAGACCCGCTCGGCCGCCCACTCGAAGTACTCGTGGAACTCCATGCGCAGCGGGAAGAGCGTCTTCTGGTTCAGGAAGTCGACCAGTCTGCCCCGCTCGCGCAGGAAGCACAGGAAGCTGTAGTCGCTGGTCGGGTCGCGCAGGGTGACGAGGTCCTTGAGGAAGGACACCTGCATCGTGGCGTCGTCGATCAGCATGCCCCGGTGCCAGCCGAAGCGTGACTGGCGTTCCAGGAACCGGACGGCGAGCCGACGGTCCGCCGGAAGGCCCGCGTTGTGTTCCTCCACCGCTATGGACAGAGCGAGATTTGACGGACCGAAACCGATTCCGAGGACGTCTAGGACATCGTGGACGGTCTCGGAACCCATGAACGGTGACTTCACCGTGGCATCGCCTCCCTCAGGCACACACATGCTAGATAAGGTAAGGCTTACCTAGCAATGGAAAGTCGTTGAAGGGGAAGGACCGTCATGCGGGTCGTTTTGCTCGGCTACCAGACCTGGGGTCACCGCACGCTTCAGGCGCTGCTGGACTCCGACCACGAGGTGGTCCTCGTCGTCACCCATCCGAGGAGTGACCATGCCTACGAGAAGATCTGGGACGACAACGTCGCCGAACTCGCCGGGAAGCACGACGTGCCCGTCCTGCTGCGCAACCGCCCCGACGACACCGAACTCCTCGCCGCGGTGCGCGCGGCGCGGCCGGACATCATCGTCGCCAACAACTGGCGCACCTGGCTGCCCCCGGAGCTGTTCGACCTGCCGCCGCACGGCACCCTCAACGTGCACGACTCGCTGCTCCCGGCGTACGCGGGCTTCTCGCCGATCATCTGGGCGCTGCTCAACGGCGAGGAGCGGGTCGGGGTCACCGCGCACCGGATGAACGCCGAACTCGACGCGGGGGACGTGCTGGTGCAGCGCTCGGTGCCGGTGGGGCCCACCGACACGGCGACCGACCTGTTCCACCGCACCGTCGACCTGATCGCGCCCATCGTGCGGGAGTCGCTGGACCTGATCGCCTCGGGCCGGGACGCCGGCCAGTGGGTCCCGCAGGACCGTGCTCGCGCGAGCTTCTTCCACAAGCGGTCGGCGGAGGACAGCCGCATCGACTGGAACTGGCCCGCCGAACGCCTGGAACGCCTCGTGCGCGCCCAGTCGGACCCGTACCCGAACGCGTACGCCTTCCACCGGGGGGAGCGGCTGCGGATCGTCCGGGCGGCCGTCTCGGAGGGGCGCTACGGCGGCACGCCCGGCCGGATCTTCATACGCGAGGGCGACGGCGTGGTCGTGGTGGCCGGTGCCGACGCCCACACCGGGCGCCACCGGGGGCTGCTGGTGCGGCGGGTGCGCACGGACGACGGGACGGAGTACGCGGCGACCGACTGGTTCCGCACCATGGGCGGCTATCTGACGTCCCGTCCCTGAACGCCGGGCGGCCGTGCCCCCTCGGTGACCGGGGGCGCGGCCCGCTCAGTCGGCGACGGTCACCGGGACGGTGCGCTCCGGGCGGGTGCCGTCGTGGTGGTGGCGGCCCAGCGGGATCACCAGGGGCGTGCCGCTCACCGGGTCGGGGGCGATGCGGCAGCGCAGGTCGAAGACGTCCTCTACGGTGGCCTCGGTGACCACCTCGGCGGGCGCGCCCTCGGCGACGACGCGGCCGGCCTTCATGGCGATGACGTGATCGGCGTACCGGCACGCCTGGTTGAGGTCGTGCAGCACCATCACGACCGTGCGGCCCTCGCGCCGGTTGAGGTCGGTGATCAGGTCGAGCACGTCGATCTGGTGGGCCAGGTCGAGATAGGTCGTCGGCTCGTCCAGCAGCAGCACCGGGGTGCCCTGGGCGACGGCCATGGCGATCCACGCGCGCTGCCGCTGGCCGCCGGAGAGCTCGTCGACCGGGCGGTCCGCCAGCTCGGTCAGGCCGGTCGCGGCGAGCGCCGCGCGCACCGCCTGCTCGTCGGCCGCGGACCACTGCCGCCACCAGGTCTGGTGCGGGGAGCGGCCCCGGTTCACCAGGTCGGCCACCGTGAGGCCCTCCGGCGCCACCGGGGTCTGCGGCAGGATGCCGAGCTTGCGGGCGAGTTCGCGGGTGGGCACCGAGCGCAGTGCGACGCCGTCGAGTTCGACCACGCCCTGCCGGGGGGTGAGCAGCCGGGCGAGCGCCCGCAACAGGGTCGACTTCCCGCAGGCGTTGGCGCCGACGATGGCCGTGATGCGTCCGGTGGGCACGGTGAGGTCCAGCCCCTCCACCACCGTCCGCCCGTCGTAGGCGAGATGGAGCCCCCGCGCCCGCAACTCGGGGCCCCTGACGGGTGGCCGGGAGGCGCCGTCGGGCGTTCCGTGCGTTCCGGCGGTGGGCCGGGGGACGTCCGCGGTGGGCCGAGCGTCGGCGGGGGCCGCGGTCGTCCGGGGCACGGCACGGGCCGGCCCGGGTGCGTCCGCGGTCGGCCGGGACGCGTCGGTGCCGGCGTCGGTGGGGGACGGCCGCGGGGAGCGTGGGTCGGTGGTCGACATGGGATCAGCCTCCAGAGCCCGCGCGGTTGGCGCGGATGAGCAGCCACAGCAGGACCGGCGCACCGAGCGCGCCGGTGACGATCCCGACCGGCAGTTCCGTCCCCGGGATCGCCTCGCGCGCGAGGAGGTCGGAGCCGAGGACGACGAACGCGCCGGTGAGACCGGAGACGAACGGGGGCGGTGCCGAGGTGCCCGCGAGCCGCTGGGCGATCTGCGGGCAGGCCAGCGCGACGAAGGCCACCGGACCGGCCGCCGCCGTGCCGAACGCGACCAGGCCCACCCCGGTCAGCAGCAGGGCCAGGCGCACCGGTTGGACGGGGGTGCCGAGGCCGGCGGCCACGTCGTCGCCGAGCTGGAGGGTGCGCATCCAGCGGCCCATGCCCAGGGTGACCGGCAGCAGTACGGCCATGGCGAGGGCCAGGGAGTCGACCTGGCCCCAGGTCCGCCCGTTGAGGTTGCCGACCAGCCAGCCCACGGCCTCCTGGGCCTCGAACCGGTTGCCGCGCGCCACGAGGAAGTCGGTGGCGCTGGTGCAGATCCAGGACACGCCGATGCCGACGAGGATGATGCGGTAGCCGGTCGCCCCGCCCTTCCACGCCAGCGTGTACACGAGCAGCGCGGTGGCGAGCGCGCCGAGCAGTCCGAGCGTGGAGAGGCCGAGCCCGCCGGTCCAGCCGAGGACGACCGCGGCCACGACGGCCGTCCCGGCGCCCTCGGTCAGCCCGATCATGTCGGGGCTCGCGAGGGGATTGCGGGTCATCGTCTGGAACACGGCCCCCGACACGCCGAACGCGACACCGACCAGCAGCCCGGTCAGCGCCCGCGGCAGCCGCAGTTCGCGTACGACGGTGAGGGTGCCCGGATCGCCCGCGCCGAACAGGGCCCGGATCACGTCGCCGAAGGCCACGGGATAGTCGCCGACGGTCAGTCCCCAGCAGAACAGCAGGAAGGCGCCGACGGCGAGCAGCGTCCCGGTCAGCGCAAGTCGGGGGCGCAGCATGCCGGACACCGGGGGCGCGGTCAGCCGGAACGGCCGGTCCCGCAGGGCCGGCCGGGACACGGCCGCGACGGGGGAGACCTTGCCGGGCGAGGGCTGGACGGACACGCTCACACCTCCGCGAGCTTACGGCGGCGGACCAGGGCGATGAAGAACGGGCCGCCGAGGAAGGCGACCAGGACCCCGGCCTGGATCTCGGTGGGGCGGGCCACCATGCGGCCCAGGATGTCGGCGGACAGCAGCAGGACCGGTGCGAGCGCGGCCGACAGCGGCAGCAGCCAGCGGTGGTCGGGGCCGATCCCGGCGTACTGGGCGAGCACCCGGGCGATGTGCGGGACGACCAGGCCGAGGAAGACGACGGGCCCGATGACGGCGACCGACGCGCCGGTCAGCAGCATCACCGCGGCCACGCCCTGGAGCCGTACCAGACCGAGCCGCCGGCCCAGGGAGGCGGCCACGTCGTCGCCGAGGGCGAGGCTGTTGAGCGCGGGCGCGCAGGACAGTGCGAGCACGGCGCCCGCCACCAGGAACGGCAGGATGCGCAGCAGGTCGCCCGAGTCCCGGTCGGCCAGGGTGCCGGCGGACCAGAAGCGGTAACGGTCCAGCGCGTCCTGGTCGGTGAGGACCACCGCGCTGGTCAGCGAGGACAGCAGCGAGGTGACGGCGACCCCGGCGAGCGCCAGTTTGACGGGGGTGGCGCCGGAGCGGCCGAGCCGACCGAGGAAGAAGACCAGGACGCTCGCGGCGAGGGCCCCGGCGAACGCGAACCACACGTATCCGTACAGCGATCCGACCCCGAACACCGCGACCGCCACGACGATCGCGAAGGACGCCCCGGCGCTGACGCCGAGGATGCCGGGGTCGGCCAGCGGATTGCGGGTGAGCGCCTGCATCAGCGCGCCGGACATCCCGAGCGCGGCGCCCGTCGTCAGGCCGAGCAGGGTGCGGGGCACCCGCACCGACCAGATCACGTTGTCGACGAGCCGGCTCGGGGGGTGCCCGAGGACCGAGCGGACCACCTGGTCGAGCGGGACGCTGAGCGCGCCCAGCGCCACGGACAGCAGGGACAGGACGACGAGGAGGGCGACCACCAGGGTCACCAGCACGGTGGTACGCATCCTTCTGCCCGAACCCACGTGCCGTTCTCCCAACGCCTCCACCAGCAGGTTAGGTGAGCATAACCTCAGTCGCGGTCGGATGACCCGCCAGATCCAGAAGGGGGCTATTGAGTAAGGCAATCCTTACCTTACTATTCGAGCGGTCGCGGCTCCGCTGAGCCGTTCACACCGCATGGGGAGGCACGGGCAGCTGTGTCGGGCAACACACGTTCATCTGCGCAGGGGACGACGGCCGAGGACTACTGGCGGGAGCGGTTCGCCGCACCGGCACCGGAGACCTCACTGCCGGCCGACTTCCCGTATCCGCCCCGCCCGCACGGCGCGGTGCCCCGAGCGCGACGCGCGGCCACGCTCGGGGCACCGGCCGACCCGGACACCCTGCTCACCGCCTTCGTGGCGCTCCTGCACCGCTACGGCGGCCCGTCGGCGACCGAGGTGACGGTCGCCCACGAAGGGCTGCCCCTGCGGATCGCCGTCGACGGCGGCGCCCCCTTCGCGGAGCTGCGCGCCCACGTCCGGGCCGTACGCGCCGACGCCGAGGCCCACCGGCTGCCGACCGCCGGGCTGTTGCGGCTGCTCGACCCCGAACCCGCCCGCGGCGGCGGCCTGTTGTGCGCCACCGGCTTCGGCGGGGCACCCTGGGACGAGGGCGGCCCGCTCGACCTCGCCCTGTCCGTGGACGGCACCCGCGTGCGCGCCGACCACCGCGCCGACCTCTTCGCACCGGAGACCGCCGAGCGGATCCTCGGCCACTACCGCACCCTCCTCGCCGACGCCCTCGCCCGCCCGGACACCCAGGTCGCCGACCTCGCCCTCCTCACCGACGACGAACGCCGCCACGTCCTCGTCGACTGGAACGACACCGCGCACGACGTGCCCGCGCACACCTGGCCCCGCATGTTCGCCGAGCAGGTCGCCGCCCGCCCGGACGACGTGGCCCTCGTCCACGGGGACGTCCGGCTCACCTACGCCGAACTCGACGCCCGCGCCGCCCGGTTGGCGCACGCCCTGGTCGCCAGGGGCGCCGGCCCCGAGCGGGTCGTGGCCCTCGCCGTGCCGCGCTCCGCCGACATGATCGTCGCCGAGGTCGCCGTCCTGAAGGCGGGCGCCGCCTATCTGCCCGTCGACACCGACTACCCGGCCGACCGCATCGCGTACATGCTCGACGACGCCCGCCCGGTCTGCCTCGTCACCACCGCCGAGATGCTGCCCGACCTCCCGCCGGGCACCGACCCGTTCGTCCTCGACGCCCCCGCGACGGCCGCCGAACTCGCCGGCCACCCCACCCACGACCCGGCGGCGGCCGACGGGCTGACGGCCGCGCACGCCGCGTACGTGATCTACACCTCCGGCTCCACCGGCCGCCCCAAGGGCGTCGTGCTCTCCCACGCCGGGGTCGCGGGGCTCGTCGCGACCCAGCGCGAACGCTTCGGCATCGGCCCGCACAGCCGGGTCCTCCAGTTCGCCTCGCCCAGCTTCGACGTCGCCTTCTGGGACCTGTGCCTCGGCCTGCTCTCCGGCGGCCGGCTCGTCGTCGTGCCCGCCGACCGCCGGGTGCCCGGCGCGCCCCTCGCGGACTACGCGCACGAGCACGGCATCACCTTCATGATCCTCCCGCCGGCCCTGCTCGCCGCGATGCCCGACGACGTCCGCCTCCCGGCCGACGCGACCCTGCTGGCCGGGACCGAACGGGTCTCGCCCGAACTCGTCGGCCGCTACGCGCGCGGCCGGATGATGTTCAACGCCTACGGGCCCACCGAGGCCACCACCAACTCCACGCTCGGGCTCTGCGACCCGGACACCCCGCCCGGCACCATCGTGCCCATCGGCGTGCCCGACCCCGGCACCCGCGCCTTCGTCCTCGACGACCGGCTGCGCCCCGTACCCGCCGGTGTCACCGGCGAGTTGTACCTCGGCGGCGAGGGACTGGCCCGCGGCTACCTCGGCCGGCCGGCCCTGACCGCCGAACGCTTCGTCGCCGCCCCCGCCGACCTGGCCGCCCACCCCGGCGAACGCCTCTACCGCACCGGCGACCTGGTCCGCCGGAAGGCCGACGGGCGGCTGGAGTTCCACGGCCGCGTCGACAGCCAGGTCAAGATCCGCGGCTTCCGTGTCGAACCCGGCGAGATCGAGTCCGTGCTGCGCGCCCACCCGGCCGTCGACCAGGCCGCGGTCGTCGTCCGCGAGGACCGTCCCGGTGAACGCCGCCTCGCCGCCTACGTGGTGCCCGCGCTCGACGGCGGCCCGGACACCGACCCGCAGGCCGGCGTCGCCGACTGGAAGGACCTGCACGAACTCCTCTACTCCGCCGCCGGATCGGACGGCTTCGAGGAGAACTTCGCGGGCTGGAACAGCATGTACGACGGACTGCCGATCCCCCTCGCGGACATGCGCGAGTGGCGCGAGGCCACCGTCGCCGGCATCCGCGCGCTGCGGCCCCGCCGCGTCCTGGAGATCGGCGTCGGCAGCGGCCTGCTGCTGTCCCGGCTCGCCCCGGACTGCGCCGAGTACTGGGGCACCGACCTGTCCGAGGAGGCCGTGCGCGCCCTCGACGCCCAGGTCTCCGCCGTCCCCGCGCTCGCCGACCGCGTCACCCTGCTCACCCGGCCCGCGCACGACCTCGCGGGACTGCCCGAGGGCCACTTCGACACCGTCGTCGTCAACTCCGTCGCCCAGTACTTCCCCGGCGGCGACTACCTCACCGGTGTGCTCCGCTCCGCCGCCGCGCTGCTCGCGCCCGGCGGCGCCCTCTTCGTCGGCGACGTCCGCAACCTGCGGCTGCTGCGCACCCTGAGCGCGGCGGTCGAACTCGGGCGCGGGCGGGGCGAGCGGGACGGCGACAAGGAGGCGCTGCGCGCCGCCGTCGACCGGGCCGTCGCCTGGGAGGGCGAACTCCTCGTCGACCCCGACTACTTCGCCACGCTCGACGGATTCACGGCCGACATCCGCGTCAAACGCGGCACCCACCACAACGAACTCACCCGCTACCGCTACGACGTAGTCCTACGCCCCGCCACTCCGACCGGCACCGACAGCCCGGACGGCCCCGACACGCCGGACGCTTCCGTCGCTCCGGCCGGGCCCGCCGCCCCGAGAGACCTGGGCAGTCCGGACGACACCGCAGGCCCGGTGGGTCCCGGTGCCCCCGGCGGCCTCGCCACTCCGACCGGCCCCGGCGTTCCGACCGGCCCCAGCGTTCCGGACGGCCCCGGCGCCCCGGACGGCCTCGGCGGCCTGGACGGCGTCGCCGCTCCGGTCGCCTTCGACGGCCCCCGTATCGCCGGGTGTGACGGAGTGGTCGAGGGTTTCGAGTCGTCCTGGGCCGGGGTCGGTTCGGTTCGGGCGCTCGGGGAACTGCTCGCCGGCCGGGCCGGGCGGGTGCGTGTCGTGGGGATTCCCAACGGGCGGCTCGACGAGGACCTCGCCGCGCTCGACGCCCTGGACGACAGCAGCAGGCCCGCCACCGGCGCCCACGGTGTCGACCCCGAGGCCCTGCACGAGACCGCCGCGCGCCACGGTCACCGCGCGGCGCTCACCTGGAACGGGGACGCCGAGGACGGCAGCCTGGACGCGGTGTTCACCCCCCTCGCGGCGGGCCGGGACGAGCCGGGCGCCGAGTACCGCGCCGGCGGCGGCCGACCGCTCACCAACCGCCCCGCGCCCTTCCGCAACGTCGCCGCGCTGATGACCACCCTGCGGGCGCACGCCGCCGAGTTCCTGCCCGACTACATGGTCCCGGCCGCCTTCGTCCCGCTCGACCGGCTGCCCGTCACCCCCAGCGGCAAGCTGGACGCCGCAGCGCTGCCCGTGCCGGACCGCACCCTCCTCGCCGGTGCCGGACGCGCCCCGGCCACCCCCCGCGAACACCTCCTGTGCGAGCTGTACGCCCGCGCCCTCGGCGTGCCCTCGGTCGGGGTCGACGACGACTTCTTCGCCCTCGGCGGGGACAGCATCGTCGCCGTCCAGCTCCTCGTCCTCGCCCGCCGCGCCGGACTGGAACTGACCCCGCGCGACGTCTTCCGCCACCGCACCGTCGCCGAACTGGCCGCCGTCGCCCGCGCGGGCACGGTCGCCGAGGACACCGCCGACGTGCCCTGGGAGGTCCCGGGACCGGACGAACTGGCCGCGCTCCAGGGGGAGTTCCCCGTCACCGTCGAGGAGGCGCTGCCGCTCGGCCCGCTCCAGGAGGGCTTCTTCTTCCACGCCCAGGTGGACGGCGCCGACTACGACGCCTACGTGGTGCAGCAGGTCGTCGAGCTGGCGGGACCCGTCGACGGCACCCTCCTGCGCCGGGCGGCCGACCGCCTCCTCGACCGGCACGCCCCGCTGCGCGCCTGCTTCCGGCAGACCCCCGACGGCCGCCCCGTCCAGCTCATCGCCTCCGGGCTCCACCTGCCCTGGCGCGAGGTCGACCTCACCGCACAGGGCGACGCGGCGCTCCGCCGCACCCTCGCCGACGCCGTCGCCGCCGACGAACGCGCCCACCGCTTCGACCTCGCCCGGCCGCCCCTCGTCCGCTGCGCACTGATCCGCACCGGCGAGGAGCGCACCCGGCTCATCCTGACGTTCCACCACATCGTCGCGGACGGCTGGTCCCTGCCCGTACTGCACCGCGAACTCCTCGCCCTGTACGGGGAGGACCCCGCCCCGCTGCCCGAGGTCGCCCCCTACCGCTCCTATCTGCGCCGGATCGCGGCCGCCGACCGCGAGGCCGCCCGCGCCGCCTGGCGCACCGCGCTGGCCGGGATCGACGACCCCACCCGCCTGGTCGACACCCCGGCACCGGCCGCGCCCGTGCGGCCCGCGCAGATCCGCGTCGAACTGTCCGAGCGCGTCACCACCCGGCTCACGGCCCGCGCCCGGGAACGCGGCGTCACCCTCGGCACCCTCGTGCAGGGCGCCTGGGGACTCCTCCTCGGGCGCACCACCGGACATCGGGACGTGCTGTTCGGCACCACCGTCGCCGGACGCGACGCCGCCGTGGACGGCATCGAGTCGATGATCGGCCTGTTCATCAACACCCTGCCCACCCGGCTCGGCTGGGCCCCCGGCGACACCCTCGGCGGGCTGCTCGACCGGCTCCAGGAACAGCAGAGCGCGCTGCTCGACCACCAGCACCTCGGACTCGCCGACATCCAGCGGGCCGCCGGGCACACGGGCGGCGGCGAACTCTTCGACACGCTCGTGGTGTTCGAGAACTACCCCGGCGCCCCCGGCGTCACCGACCCCACCGGCACGATCACCGTGACCGGGCACGCCTTCCACGACACCGTGCACTATCCGCTGGCCCTGATCGTCAAGCCCGGCCGCCGACTAGACCTACGGCTCAAGCACCACGCCGACCGCCTCGGCACCGACGCCGTGCAGGCCCTCGCCGACCGGCTCACCCTCGTCCTGCACGCCCTCGCCGACGACCCGGACGCCAGGGTCGCCGACCTCGACCTGCTCACCCCGCGCGAGCGGGCCGGTGCGCATCCGGCCGGGGAGGTCCGGCACGTCCCGGCCACCACACTGCCCGCCGCGATCGCGGCCCAGACGGCACGCACCCCCGGCGCCACCGCCGTGGTCTTCGGCGGCACGACCCTGACGTACGCCGAACTCGACGCGCGGGCCGAGGAGCTGGCGGCGCGGCTGCGGGCCCGGGGAGCGGGCAGGGAGCGGTTCGTCGGCGTCGCCGTGCCACGCTCTGCCGAGCTGATGGTGGCCCTGCTCGCCGTCCTGAAGACCGGGGCCGCGTATCTGCCCCTCGACCTGGACTACCCGGCCGACCGCCTCACCCACATGCTGACCGACTCCGGCACCACGACGGTCGTCACCACCCCCGAGGCCGCGCCCCGCCTGCCCCGGACCCCGGGCCTGGACACGATCCTCGTCGACACGGACACCCCGGCGGAGGAGACGCCGGACGTCCCGGCGGCCCCCGAGCCCGGCGACGGTGCCCCGCAGGCCGGGGCCGCCCGGCCCGACGACCCCGCCTATCTCATCTACACCTCCGGTTCCACCGGACGCCCCAAGGGTGTTGTCGTCACCCACCGGGCCATCGTCAACCGGCTCGCCTGGATGCAGGGCGCCCACCCGCTGGACCCGCGCGACCGGGTGCTGCAGAAGACGCCGTCCGGATTCGACGTGAGCGTCTGGGAGTTCTTCTGGGCGCTGTGCGAGGGCGCCGCCGTCGTCCTCGCCGCGCCCGACGGACACCGCGACCCCGCCCACCTCACCCGGCTCGTGCGGACCGAGGGCGTCACGACCATGCACTTCGTGCCGTCGATGCTGGAGGCGTTCCTCGCCTCGGACGAGGTCACCGCCGACCCCTCCTGGGCGGCGGGACTGCGCCGCGTCTTCAGCAGCGGCGAGGCCCTGCCCGGCGCCGCCGCCCGCCGCTGGCACGAACTGACCGGCGTACCCCTGCACAACCTGTACGGCCCCACGGAGGCCGCCGTCGACGTCACCCACCACACCTACGACGGCGCCCCCGACACCACCGTGCCCATCGGCCGCCCCGTGTGGAACACCGGCCTGCGCGTCCTGGACACCTGTCTGCGCCCGGTCCCCGACGGGGCGCCAGGCGAGCTGTACCTGACCGGCGTCCAGCTCGCCCGCGGCTACCACCGCCGCCCCGCGCTCACCGCGGACCGCTTCGTCGCCGACCCCTACGCGGACGAACCCGGCGCCCGCATGTACCGCACCGGCGACCTGGTGCGCCGCCGCCCCGACGGCACCCTCGACTACCTCGGCCGCACCGACCGCCAGGTCAAGCTGCGCGGCAACCGCATCGAACCCGGCGAGATCGAGGCCGCGTTGACCCGGCTGCCGGAAGTGGCGCGCGCCGCGGTCGTCGTCCGCGACCAGCGCCTCGTCGCCTACGCCGTCCCCGCCGGCGGTTCCGGCGCCGACCCCGCCGCGCTGCGCGCCGCCCTCGCCGCACAACTGCCCGCGCCCCTGGTCCCGGAGGCGTACGTCGTCCTCGCCGACCTCCCGCTCACCCCCAGCGGCAAGCTCGACCAGGCCGCGCTGCCCGCCCCCGAGGCCGAACGCGCCGTGCGCCGCGCCCCCGAGGGACCGCTGGAGCGCACGCTCACCGAGATCTTCGCCGCCGTCCTCGGCACGGACGACGTCGGCCCGGACGACGACTTCTTCCGGCTCGGCGGCGACAGCATCAGCTCCATCGGCGTCGCCGGCCGCGCCCGCGCCGCCGGCCTCGGCCTCACCCCGCGCGACGTGTTCACCCACCGCACCCCCGCCGCCCTCGCCGCGCACGCCCCGACCGCCGCCGCCCCGACCGCCGAACCCGCCCCCGCCCCGGCCGCCTTCGCGCTCACCGACGCCGAACACGCCCGCGTCCGCGCCCTCGCCGCCCCGGGCACCGTCGCCGACGTGTGGCCGCTCGCCCCCCTCCAGGAGGGCCTGTTCTTCCACTCGGCCTACGACGAGGGCGCCCTCGACGTCTACACCGTCCACGAGACCTTCGACGTCGCCGCCGGCCTCGACACCGACCGGCTCCGCGCCGCCGTGCGCACCCTGCTGCGCCGCAACCCGGGCCTGCGCGCGGGCTTCACCAGCGAAGGGCTCGACCAGCCCGTGCAGTTCATCGTCGAGGACCCGGACGTCCCCCTCGACGTCGTCGACCTCTCCCACCTCCCCGAGGCCGAACAGGACGTACGGCTGCGGGAGTCGACCGACGCCGAGCGGCACCGCCGCTTCGACCTGTCCGCGCCCCCGCTGTTCCGGCTGCTCCTGCTGCGCCTCGGCGCGGAACGCGGCGACCGGCTGGTCGTCGGCCGCCACCTCATCCTCTGGGACGGCTGGTCGGCCTGGCTGTTCCTGGACGAGCTGTTCGGGCTCTACGAGAGCGGCGGCGACGCCCGCGACCTGCCCGCGCCCGGCAGCTACCGCGACTACCTCACCTGGCTGGAGCGCCAGGACGACACGGCCGCCACCGCCGCCTGGCGCACCGCGCTGGCCGGCCTGGACGAACCCACCCTGCTGGCACCGGCCGCCGCCGACCGCCTCGAACCCGTCGTCCCCGACCGGCTCGACGTCCGGCTCACCCCCGAACTCGGCGACCGGCTGCGGGACATCGGCCGCGAGCACGGCCTCACCCTGAACACCCTGCTCAACGCCGCCTGGGGCCTCACCCTCGCCTCCGCGACCGGCCGCACCGACGTCGTCTTCGGCACCACCGTCGCCGGCCGGCCCAGCGAGGTGCCCCGGGTCGGCGACATCATCGGCCTCTTCCTCAACACCGTCCCCACCCGCATCGCCCTCGACCCCGCCGAGCCCGTCCTCGGCCTGCTCCGCCGCCTCCAGGGCGAACGGCTCGACCTCATGCCGTACGAGCACCTGAGCCTCGGCGTCCTCCAGGCCGAGACCGGACACCGCAAGCTCTTCGACACGCTGTTCGTGCTGCGCAACAACGACACCGAGGAACGGCTCGACGCACTGCGCACCCGGCACGGCGCGCGGGCCGTCGCCAACGTCGACGCCACCCACTACCCGGCCAACCTCGTTGTCACCCCCGGCCGGAGCATCGCCGTCACCCTCACCCACCATCCCGACCTGGTCCCCGCCGACCGCGCCCGCGCCCTCCTCGACCGGTTCGCCCTGCTCGTCGACCGGCTCTCCGCCGACCTCACGGCACCCGTCGGCTCCCTCGACCCGCTGCTGCCCACCGAACACGCCGCCCTGCGCGCCGAGGCCGCGGCGAGCCGGGTTCCCGACCCCGTCGACACCGTCGCCGACCTGCTCGCCGCCCAGGCCGCCCGCACCCCGGACGCCCGCGCCCTCGTCTTCGGCGAGCGCACCCTGACCTACGCGGAACTCGACGCGGCCGTCAACCGCACCGCCCGGCTGCTCCTCGACCGCGGCGCGGGACCGGAACGGGTGATCGCGCTCGGGCTGCCGCGCTCGCTCGACACCGTCGTCGCCCTGTTCGCCGTACTGCGCACGGGCGCCGCCTATCTGCCCCTGGAGCTCGACCACCCGGCCGACCGGCTCTCCCTGATGCTGGCCGACGCCCGCCCGCTCCTGCTGCTCACCACCACCGCCGTCTCCGCCACCCTCGACGGCGACCTGCCGCGCGTCCTGCTCGACGACCCCGAGGTGCGGCGCGAGCTGGCCGCCCGGCCGGACACCCTGGTCCGGCGCCGCTTCAGCCTCGAACACCCCGCCTACGTCATCTACACCTCCGGCTCCACCGGCCGCCCCAAGGGCGTCGTCACCCCCTACCGGGGCCTGACGAACATGCAGCTCAACCACCAGCGGGAGATCTTCGAACCCGCCATCGCGTCGGCAGGCGGGCGACGGCTGCGCATCGCCCACACCGTGTCGTTCGCCTTCGACATGTCGTGGGAGGAACTGCTCTGGCTCGTCGAGGGCCACGAAGTGCACATCTGCGACGAGGAGTTGCGCCGCGACGCCGAGGCGCTTGTCGCCTACTGCGAACGCCACCGCGTCGACGTCGTCAACGTCACCCCCACCTACGCCCGCCTCCTCATCGAGCAGGGCCTGCTGGAGGGGCACGTCCCGCCGCTCGTGCTGCTCGGCGGCGAGGCCGTACCGGAGACCGTCTGGTCGGCGCTGCGCGACACCGAGGGGACATACGGCTACAACCTCTACGGACCCACCGAGTACACCATCAACACCCTCGGCGGCGGCACCCTCGACAGCGCCGCCCCGACCGTCGGCCGCCCCATCCGCGGCACCCGCGCCCACCTCCTCGACGCCTGGCTGCGCCCCGTGCCCGACGGTGTGCCCGGCGAGCTGTACATCGCCGGCATCGGCCTGGCCCGCGGCTACCTCGACCGGCCCGCGCTGACCGCCGAACGCTTCGTCGCCACCCCCGCGGACCTCGCCGTCACGCCCGGCGAGCGCATGTACCGCACCGGCGACCTGGTGCGCCGCGGCCCCGACGGCAACCTCGACTTCCTCGGCCGCACCGACGACCAGGTCAAGATCCGCGGCTACCGCGTCGAACCCGGCGAGATCGAGACCGCGCTCAGCCGCCACCCGCTCGTCGCCCAGGCCGCCGTCGTGGTCCGCGACGACCGGCTCGTCGGCTACGTCGTCCCCTCCCGTGCCGGCGCCGCCGAGCGGACCGCCGCCGAGGCCGCCCAGGTGGGGGAGTGGCAGGAGATCTACTCCGACGAGTACGAGGAGATCGGCACCGCCGTCTTCACCGAGGAGTACGCCGGCTGGGACAGCTCCTACGACGGACAGCCCATCCCCTTCGAGGAGATGCACGAGTGGCGCGAGGCCACCCTCGCCCGCATCCGCTCCCTGAACCCCCGCCGCATCCTCGAGATCGGCGTCGGCTCCGGCCTGCTGCTCTCCCGCCTCGCCCCCGACGCCGAGGCGTACTGGGCCACCGACTTCGCCGCGCCCGTCATCCGCAAGATCGGCGAGGAGGTGCGGCGCGACCCCGCGCTCGCCGCCAAGGTCGAACTGCGCTGCCGCCCGGCCGAGGACCTCACCGGCCTGCCCACCGGCTACTTCGACACCGTGGTCATCAACTCCGTCGTCCAGTACTTCCCGAGCCTCGACCACCTCACCGCCGTGCTGCGCGGAGCCATGGACCTGCTCGCGCCCGGCGGCGCCCTCTTCGTCGGCGACGTCCGCAACCTGCGCCTCGCCCGCACCTTCCACACCGAGATCCAGCGCGCCCGCGGCACCACCGGCGCCGACCTGGAACGGGCGGTGGAGCGCGGCCTGCGCCTGGAGAAGGAACTCCTCGTCGACCCGGACTACTTCACCACCCTCGGCCACCGCGTCGACCTGCGCACCAAGCGCGGCCGCCACCACAACGAGCTGACCCGCCACCGCTACGACGTGGTCCTCCACACCGGCGAGCCCGACGTACGGCTCGACGACGTCCCGGCCGTCGAGTGGAGCACCGCCCACACCGTCGGCGAACTCGCCGGCGGCGGCCTGACCTCCGAGGCCGTCGGCCGGCTCCTGGCCGCCGCCGGGAGGCCGGCCCGCCGCACCGGCGGCGAACGCCCCCGCGCCGACCGGCCCGCCGCCCTGCGCGTCACCGGCATCCCGGACGGCCGGACCACCGAGGACGGCATCGACCCGGAGACCCTGCACGCGCTCGGCGAGGCCGCCGGACATCAGGTGCTCACCACCTGGTCGGCCCGGACCGGAACGTTCGACGCCGTCTTCCTCGCTGCCGGAGCCCGCCTCACCGGCGGCCTGTACCGCCCCTCGGGCGCCCCCGTCCTCGCCAACGACCCCACCGCCGCCCGCGAGGCGAGCGCCCTGGTGCGGCGGCTGCGCGAGGACCTGGGCCGTGAACTGCCCGACTACATGGTCCCGGCCGCCTTCGTCACCGTCGACGGCCTCCCCATGAACGCCAACGGCAAGCTCGACGTGCGCGCCCTGCCCGACGCCGAGCCCGCCGTCGCCCTCGGCGGCGGACGCGGCCCGCGCACCCCGCAGGAGGAGGTGCTGTGCCGGCTGTTCGCCGAGGTGCTGGGGCTGCCCGAGGCCGGCGCCGAGGACAACTTCTTCGACCTGGGCGGCCATTCGCTGCTCGCCACCCGGCTGATCAGCCGCGCCCGCACCGAACTCGGCGCCGAACTCGCCATCCGCGACCTCTTCGAGGCGCCCACCCCCGAACAGCTCGCGGGCCGCGCCGACAACGGCAGGCCGGCGCGGCCCCCGCTCACCCCGCAGGAACGGCCGGAGCGCGTCCCGCTGTCGGCCGCCCAGCGCCGGCTGTGGCTCGTGGAACACCTCACCGACGCACCCGGACAGGGCGGGGCGGCGTACAACTTCCCGCTGGTCGTCCGGTTGCGCGGCACCCTCGACGTCCCCGCGCTGCACGACGCCCTGCACGACGTCACGGTCCGGCACGAGTCGCTGCGCACCCTCGTCGGCGAGCACGACGGCGTGCCGTACCAGCGGATCGTCGCCGCCGAGGAGGCACGCCCGCCGCTCACCCTCACCGACTGCGCCGAGGCCGACCTGCCCGCGCTGGTCGAGTCCGCGCAGCGCCGGCCCTTCGACCTGACCCGCGAACTCCCGCTGCGCGCCGAGGTGTTCCGGGTCGGCGCCGAGGACCACGTGGTCGCCCTCGTCCTGCACCACATCACCACCGACGAGTGGTCCGACCGGCCGTTCCTGGCCGACCTGGACTCCGCGTACACCGCCCGCGCCGCGGGCCGCGCCCCCGACCGGCCCCCGCTGCCCGTGCAGTACGCCGACCACACCCTGTGGCAGGAGCGCCTGCTCGGCACCCTCGGCGAACGCCAACTCGCCTACTGGACCGAGGCGTTGCGCGGCGCCCCGGAGGAACTGACGCTGCCCCTGGACCGCAGGCGGCCCGCGGAGCCCACCGGCCGCGGCGCCACCGTGCGCCGCACCGTGTCCCCGGAGACCGGGCGGGCCCTGCGCGAACTGTCCGCCGCCACCGGCACCAGCATGTTCATGGTGTTCCAGGCCGCCACCGCCGCACTGCTGCACCGGCTGGGCGCGGGCGACGACATCCCCCTCGGCGCCCCCATCGCCGGCCGCACCGACAGCGGCCTGGACGACCTGGTCGGCTTCTTCGTCAACACCCTCGTCCTGCGCGCCGACCTGTCCCGCCCGCACGACGGCGAGCTCACCTTCCGCGGTCTGCTGGCCCGGGTGCGCGAGCGCTCCCTCACCGCGTTCGAGCACCAGGACATCCCCTTCGACCGGGTCGTCGAGGCCGTCAACCCGCCCCGCGCGGCCGGCCGCAACCCCCTCTTCCAGGTCATGCTGGGCTACCACCACCGCCCCGACGGCGACCCCGCCACCGTGCTCGGACTGCCCGCCGACTGGTACGACATGGACACCGGCGCCGCCAAATTCGACCTGCACTTCACCTACGTCGACGAGTCCGACCGTGTGCTCCTGCTCCTGGAGTACGCCACCGACCTCGTCGACCCCGTCACGGCCGAGGCGCTGGCCGCCCGCGCGACCCGGCTCCTCGCGCAGGCCGCCGCCGCACCGGACGTCCCGCTCGGGGACCTGGAGATCCTGCACGAGGACGAACGGGCCCGGCTCCTCACCGGCTGGAACGACACCGCCCGGGCCGTCCCGGAGCTGACGCTCCCCGAACTGTTCCGGGCCCAGGTGGCCCGCACCCCCGACGCCACCGCCCTCGTCTTCGAAGAACAGCGGCTCAGCTATGCCGAACTGCACGTTCGGGTCGAGCACACCGCCCGCGTCCTGGCCGGCCTCGGCGCGGGCCCCGAGCGGACCGTCGCCGTCGCCCTGCCGCGCTCGGCGGACCTTGTCGTCGCGCTGCTCGCCACGCACCGCGCGGGTGCCGCCTATCTGCCACTGGACCCGGACTACCCGGAGGACCGGCTCGCTCTCATGATTGAGGACGCCCGCCCGGTGTGTGTCGTCCGCGACGTCCTGCCCACCGGCCCGCTGGGCGAGCTGCCGACGTCGTACGACCCCCGGCACCCGGCGTACGTCATCTACACCTCCGGTTCCACCGGCCGTCCCAAGGGTGTCGTCGTCCCGCACGAGGGGATCGTCAACCGACTGCTGTGGATGCAGGACACCTACCGGCTGACGGCCGAGGACAGGGTGCTGCAGAAGACGCCCTCCAGCTTCGATGTGTCGGTGTGGGAGTTCTTCTGGCCGCTGATCACCGGCGCAACCCTGGTCGTCGCCCGGCCCGAGGGCCACCGTGACCCCGCCTACCTGGCCGGGCTGATCCGCGCCCGGAACGTCACCACCGTTCACTTCGTGCCCTCGATGCTCCAGCTCTTCCTGGAGGAGCCGGCCGCCGCCGACTGCACCGGCCTGCGCCGCGTGATGTGCAGCGGCGAGGCCCTGCCGGCTGCCCTGACCCGGCGCTTCCACGAGGTGCTCGACGCCGGACTGCACAACCTCTACGGCCCCACCGAGGCATCCGTCGACGTCACCGCGATCGAGATCGGCCCCGGCGCGACCGCCGTCCCCATCGGCCGCCCGGTCTGGAACACCCGCCTCCACGTCCTCGACGCCGGCCTGCGCCTGGTGCCGCCCGGCGTGCCCGGCGAGCTGTACCTGGCGGGCGTCCAGCTGGCCCGCGGCTATCTGGACCGGCCCGGCCTGACCGCCGAACGGTTCGTCGCCGACCCCTACGGTCCGGCGGGCAGCCGCATGTACCGCACCGGCGACCTGGCCCGCTGGACGGCCGACGGCACGGTCGAATACCTCGGCCGCACCGACGATCAGGTGAAGGTGCGCGGCTTCCGCGTCGAGCCCGGCGAGATCGAGGCCGTGCTCGCCGCCCATCCGGCCGTCGCGCACGCCACGGTCGCCGTGCACGGTCAGGCGCTCGTCGCCTTCGTCGTCCCCGCCGTGGGCCCCGTGGTGGACGCGACCGCCCTGCGCGCCCACGCCGCCGCCGTGCTCCCCGCGCACATGGTCCCGGCCGCCTATGTCACCCTCGACGAGCTGCCGCTCACCCCCAGTGGCAAGCTCGATCGCAAGGCCCTGCCCGCCCCCGAGTTCACCACGGCCACCAGCGCGGGCACCCCGCCGCGCACCCCGCGCGAGGAACTCCTGTGTGCCGAGTTCGCCGCCGTCCTCGGACTCGAACGCGTCGGCCCCGACGACGACTTCTTCGCCCTCGGCGGCCACTCGCTGATCGCGATGCGCCTCGTCGGCCGGGTCCGCGCCGCCCTCGGCCGGGACCTGTCGCTGCGCACGGTCTTCGACGCCCCCACCCCCGCCCGGCTCGCCGCCCGCCTCGACGCGGACGCCGCCTCCGCACGGCCCGCCCTGGAGACCGGCCGCCCGCTGCCCGAACGGCTCCCGCTGTCCCCGGCCCAGCGCCGGCTGTGGCTGCTGCACCAGGTGGAGGGGGCCGACCCGGCGTACAACCTCCCCTCCGTGTGGCGGCTCACCGGCGACCTCGACCGGGACGCCCTCGAAGCCGCCCTGAACGACGTCGTCGCCCGGCACGCACCGCTGCGGACCGTGTTCCCGGCCGTCGACGGGGTGCCGTACCAGCACGTCCTCGACCCGGAGGAGGCCCGCGTCCGGCTCACCACCGCGCCGTACCCGGACCTCGCCGCCGAGGCCGCCCGCCCCTTCGACCTCGCGCGTGAACTCCCGCTGCGCGCCGTGCTGTCCACGACCGGCCCCCGGGAGCACGTGCTGCTGCTCCTGCTCCACCACATCGCCACCGACGAATGGTCCGAACGCCCCCTCCACACCGACCTCGGCACCGCCTACGCGGCCCGCAGCACCGGCCGGGCACCCGACTGGGCGCCGCTGCCCGCGCGGTACGCCGACTACACCCTCTGGCAGCGCGACCTGCTCGACGCGGCCGAAGACGACCTGCTGGCCCACTGGACCGGTGTGCTCGCCGGACTCCCCGTCGAACTGGACCTGCCCACCGACCGGCCCCGCCCCGCCGAGTCGAGCGGACGCGGCGGCACCGTCGGCTTCACCGTCCCGCCCCGCCTCGAACAGGCCCTGCGCACCCTCGCCCGCGACCACGGCGTCAGCATGTTCATGGTCGCCCAGGCCGCCGTGGCCGCCCTGCTGCACCGCCTCGGCGCGGGCGACGACATCCCGCTCGGCGCCCCGGTCTCCGGCCGCGCCGACGCGGCCCTGGACGACCTCGTCGGATTCTTCGTCAACTCCCTGGTCCTGCGCACCGATCTGTCCGGCGACCCGACCTTCGCCGACCTCCTCGCCCGGGTCCGCGAGAGCGACCTCGCCGCCTACGAGCACCAGGACCTGCCCTTCGAACGGCTGGTGGAGGCCCTCAACCCCGAACGCTCCCTCGCCCGGCACCCGTTGTTCCAGGTCATGGTCGTCCACCTGGCGGGCCAGGGCGAAGGACCCGTCCTGCCGGGACTCACCGCCCGACGTGACACCGTCGCCCAGGACACCGCCAAGTTCGACCTCAGCTTCGACTTCGTCGAACAGGGCGACGGCGCCGGCATCCAGGGCTGGATCGAGTACAGCGCCGACCTGTTCGACCACGGGACGGCCGAACTCCTCGCCCGGCGGCTGGAGTCGCTCCTCGACCAGGTCGCCGCCGACCCCGGCGGGCGGATCGCCGCCCTCGACGTCCTGCGCGACGACGAGCGCGCCCTCGTCCTCACCGAGTGGAACGACACCGCCAGGACCGTCCCCGACCTCACCCTCCCCGAACTCTTCCGCGCCCGGGCCGCCCGCACCCCCGCCGCCACCGCCGTCGTCTTCGAGGGCACCGCGCTCACCTACGCCGAACTCGACCTGAGGGTGGAACGCCTCGCCCACACCCTCGCCGCGCACGGCGCGCGCGCCGAGGCCCTCGTGGCCGTCGCCCTGCCGCGCTCCCTCGCCCTAGTGGTCACCCTGCTCGCGGTCCACCGGGCGGGCGCCGCCTACCTGCCCCTCGACACCGGCTACCCGGCCGACCGGCTCGCGTACACCCTGGACGACGCACGCCCCGTCTGCCTGGTGACCGCCGAGGGCGTCGACCTGCCCGCCACGGACGTGCCCCGCCTCACCGTGGACGGCGACGGCCACCCCGAGCACCCCGCCCACGCCCCCCTGCCCACCCGGTACGACCCGCGCCACCCGGCCTACGTCATCTACACCTCCGGCTCCACCGGCCGCCCCAAGGGCGTCACCGTCCCCCACCGGGGCATCACCAACCGGCTGCTGTGGATGCAGGACGCCTACCGCCTCGACGCCGCCGACCGCGTGCTCCAGAAGACCCCCGCCGGATTCGACGTGTCCGTCTGGGAGTTCTTCTGGCCGCTCGTCACCGGGGCCACCCTGGTCGTGGTCCGCCCGGAGGGCCACCAGGACCCCGCCCACCTCGCCGACCTGATCCGGCGCGAAGGCGTCACCACCGCCCACTTCGTGCCGTCGATGCTGCGCGCCTTCCTCGCCGAACCCGCCGCCGCGACCTGCACCTCGCTGCGCCAGGTGATGTGCAGCGGCGAGGCCCTGCCCGCCCCGCTCGCCGCCCGCTTCCACACCGTCCTGCCCGGCACCCGGCTGCACAACCTCTACGGTCCCACCGAGGCGTCCGTCGACGTCACCTCCCACGAGGTGCCCGCCGACCCCGCCACCGTGCCCATCGGCCGCCCCGTGTGGAACACCCGCGCCTACGTCCTGGACGCCGCCCTGCGCCCGGTCCCGCCCGGCGTGGCCGGCGAACTGTACCTGGCGGGTGTCCAGTTGGCCCGCGGCTACCTCCACCGCCCCGCCCTGAGCGCCGAACGGTTCGTCGCCGACCCGTACGCCGACGAGCCCGGCGCCCGTATGTACCGCACCGGCGACCTCGCCCGCTGGAACGCGGACGGCGCGCTCGACTACCTCGGCCGCGCCGACGACCAGGTGAAACTGCGCGGCTTCCGCATCGAGCCGGGCGAGGTCGAGACCGTGCTCGCCGGCCACCCGGCCGTCACCCACGCGGCCGTCCTCGTCCGCGACGAACGGCTCGTCGCCTACGTCGTCCAGGGCGCGGGGGAGAGCGTGGACTCGGCCGCACTGCGCGCCCACGCCGCCCGGTCGCTGCCCGACCACATGGTGCCCGCCGCCGTCCTCACCCTCGACACCCTCCCGCTCACCCCCAACGGCAAGCTCGACCGCCGGGCCCTGCCCGCGCCCGACTTCGCCGCCGAGGTCACCGGCACCCGCCCGCGCACCCCGCTGGAGGAGACCCTGTGCGGGCTCGTCGCCGACGTCCTCGGCCTCGAACGCGTCGGCGTCGAGGACGACTTCTTCTCCCTCGGCGGGGACAGCATCGTCGCCATGCAACTGGTGGCCCGCGCCCGCGCCGCCGGACTCGCGTTCAGCCCGCGCGACGTCTTCCGGCACAAGTCCGCCGCAGGACTCGCCACGGTGACCACCACCGACGTCGGCCCGGCCGGCCGCCCGGACACCGTCCTGCTCGACCTCACCGACGCCGAACGCGCCGAACTCGCCGCCCTGCCCGCGGGCACGGAACTCCTGCCGGTCTCCCCGCTCCAGGCCGGCCTCCTCTTCCACGCCGCGCTCGACTCCGGCGACGAGGGCCCCGACGTCTACACCGTCCAGGTCTCCTACGACCTCGAAGGACCCCTCGACGCCGACCGGCTGCGCACCGCCGCACAGGACCTGCTCGACGCCCACGAGAACCTGCGCGGCGGCTTCCGGCACCTGTCCTCCGGGCGGCCCGTCGCCGTCGTACCGCGCACCGTCGCCCTGCCCTGGCGTCGGCTCGACCTCACCGGCCGGGCCGACGACACCGAGGCGTGGCAGCGGCTGCTCGCCCAGGAACGCCGCCGCTTCGACCCCGAACGGCCGCCGCTGCTGAGGCTGCTGCTGGCCGGGCTCGGCCCGGACCGGCACCGGCTCGTCCTCTCCCACCAGCACCTCCTCCTGGACGGCTGGTCCCTGCCCCTGCTCACCGCCGAGCTGTGGGCGCGCTACGCGGGCCGCACCCCGGCCCCGCCCACCCCGTACCGCGAGCACCTGCGGCTGCTTGCCGGACAGGACCCGGCCGCCGCGGCGGCGGCCTGGGCCGAGGCGCTCGACGGGCTCGCCGAACCCACCCGGCTCGCCCCCGCCGACCCCGACCGCACCGCCGTCGTCCCGCACACCCACACGGCGGAGCTGAGCACGGGGGACACCGCGCGACTCGACACGTTCGCCAGGAGCCGCGGCATCACCCTCAACACCCTCGTGCAGGCCGCCTGGGGCGTGCTGCTCGGACGGCTGACCGGACGGGACGACGTGGTGTTCGGCGCGACCGTCGCCGGACGCCCGCCGGAACTCCCCGGCGCCGACGGCATGATCGGCCTGTTCATCAACACCGTGCCCGTCCGGGTGCGGGTGCGCCCGCAGGAGTCCACCGCCGCCCTGCTGGAGCGGATCCAGGACGAGCAGTCCCGGCTCATCGCCCACCAGCACCTCGGCCTCGCCGACATCCAGCGCGCCGCGGGACTCGGTGAACTCTTCGACACCCTCGTGGTGTTCGAGTCGTACCCCGTCGCGGAGGACACGGCGGAGGGCGGGGCGGAGGGCGTCGCCGTGCCGCGCAGCACCGTCCGCGACCACGAGGACGCCACCCACTACCCGTTCGCCTGGGCCGTCGAGCCCGCCGAACGGCTGCGGCTGACCGCCGAGTTCCGCCCCGACCTGTTCGAGGCGGCCACCGTACGGCGGATCACCGACGCCCTCACCACCCTCCTCGCCGGCATGGCCGCCGACCCGGACCGCCCCGTCGGCCGCCTCGACCTGCTCGGCGATACCGACCGGCACACCGTCCTGGAGACCTGGAACGACACCGGGCACCTCCCGGCGGCCCACCTCCCCGGCACCGTGCCCGCCCTGTTCGCCGCCCAGGTCGCCGCGAGCCCCGACGAGACCGCCGTCACCGACGGCCGCACGACCTGGACCTTCGCCCGACTGGCCGCCCGCGTCGAGGAGTTGGCGCGCGTCCTCGCGGCCAGGGGCGCCGGACCCGAGCGGTACGTCGGCCTCGCCCTGCCCCGCACCGCCGACCACATCGCCGCGATCCTCGCCGTCATGCGGTCCGGCGCCGCCTGTCTGCCCCTCGACCCCGGACTGCCCGCCCCCCGTCTCGGCGGCATGCTCGACGACGTCCGCCCGGTGCTGATCCTCACCACCGGGGAGACCGCGCCCGCGCTGCCCGCGACCGACGTGCCCGTCCTGCGGATCGACACCCCCCTGGACGGCCTGCCGCAGAGCGAACCCACCCCGCCCGGCCCCGGCCACCCCGCCTACGTCATCCACACCTCCGGCTCCACCGGCCGCCCCAAGGGCGTCGTCGTCACCCAGCGCGGCCTCGCCGACCTCTTCCACAGCCACCGCCACGACCTGCACGAACCCACCCGCCGCCGCACCGGACGCCGGCACCTGCGCGTCGCCCACGCCTGGTCGTTCTCCTTCGACGCAGCCTGGCAGCCCCAGCTGTGGCTGCTCGACGGGCACGCCCTGCACATCGCCGACGACGAGACCCGCCGCGACCCCGAACTGCTCGCCGCCTTCGTCCGCGACCACGGCATCGACTTCATCGAGGTCACCCCCTCCCTGCTGGCGCAGATGGCGGACAGCGGGCTGATCACCGACGACGGCGACTGCCCGCTCGCCCTGGTCGGCTTCGGCGGCGAGGCCGTCTCCGAGTCGCTGTGGGCCCGCCTCGCCGCGCTGCCGTCGACCGACGCCGTCAACCTCTACGGACCCACCGAGGCCACCGTCGACGCGCTCGTCGGCCACGTCCGCGACAGCACGCGCCCCGTCGTCGGCCGCCCCGTCCACGGAACACGCGCCTACGTCCTCGACACGGCCCTGCGCCCGGTGCCGCCCGGCGTCACCGGAGAGCTGTACCTCTCCGGGCCCGGCCTCGCCCGCGGCTACCTCGACCGCCCCGGCGCCACCGCCGAACGGTTCGTCGCCGACCCGTACGCCCACGAGCCCGGTGCCCGCATGTACCGCACCGGCGACCTCGCCCGGCACCACGAGGACGGACTCCTGGAGTTCGCCGGACGCACCGACGACCAGGTCAAGATCCGCGGCTTCCGCGTCGAACTCGCCGAGGTCGAGGCCGCCCTGGACGCCCACCCGGCCGTCGAGCGGACCGTCGTCATGGCCCGCGAGGACCGGCCCGGCCTCCGCCGGATCGTCGCCTGGTCGGTCGTCCCCGACGGCGGCGCCGACCCCGCCGCGCTGCGCGCCCACGCCGCGCGGCTGCTGCCCGACTACATGGTCCCGGCCGCCGTGGTCCCCCTGGAACGGCTGCCGCTGCTGCCCAACGGCAAGCTCGACCGGGCCGCCCTGCCCGCCCCGGACTTCACCGCGGCGAGCGGCGGCCGGGCCCCCGCGAACGACACCGAACGCGCGCTGCGTGACCTGTTCGCCGACGCCCTCGGCCTGCCCGCCGGGGCGATCGGCACCGACGACGACTTCTTCGCCTTCGGCGGGGACAGCATCGTCGCCATGCAACTGGTGGCCCGCGCCCGCGCCGCCGGACTGCGCGTCACCCCGCGCCAGGTCTTCCGGCACCGCACCGTCGCCGCCCTGGCCGCCGTCGCCGCACCCCTCGCCGCCGGCGAACGCCGTGCCGCCCACGACGACGGCACCGGCACCGTCCCGCTCACCCCGATCATGCGCGCCCTGCTGGAACGCGGCGGCCCCATCGCCGCCTACCACCAGGTGGCCCTCGTCCGCACCCCCGCCGACCTCACCGAACCCGGACTGCTGGACGTGCTGCGGGCGCTCGCGGGGCGGCACGACATGCTCCGCGCCCGGCTCGTGCGCGGACCCGAGCCGGTCCTCGACGTGCCGCCCGCCCGGGACACCGACGTCAGCACCTGGCTGCGCCGGGTCGACGTCCGGGAGACCGAGCTGCGCGCCGCGATCACCCGGCACGCCGAGGAGGCCCGCGCGGGCCTGGACCCCGACACCGGGGCCATGGTGCGCGTCGTCTGGTTCGACGCCGGACCCGGACGGCACGGCCGGCTGCTGATCCTCGTCCACCACCTGGTGATCGACGGCGTCTCCTGGCGGGTGCTGCTGCCCGACCTCGCCACCGCCTGGGCCGCCGTCCGCACCGGCCGCACCCCCGTCCCCGCCCCCGTGGAGATGTCGTTCGCCCGCTGGTCCCGGCTGCTCGCCGCCCGCGCGGGCGAACCGGCCACCGAGGACGAACTGCCCTGGTGGACCGACACCTTCGCCGCGGGCGCCGACCTGCCCCTGGCCCGGCCGCTCGACCCGGCCCGGGACACCGTCGCCACCACCCGCTACCTCTCCCTGACCCTGCCCGCCGATGTCACCGGGCCGCTGCTCGGCCGGGTCCCGGCCGTCCTCGGCGCCACCGTCAACGACGTCCTGCTCACCGCGTTCGCCCTCGCCGTCGGCGACTGGCGGTCCCGCACCCTCGGGGCGGGCGGGGCGGGCGGGGCGGTGCTGGTCGACCTGGAGGGCCACGGCCGCGAGGAGGAACTCGCGGGCGACGCCGACCTGTCCCGCACCGTCGGCTGGTTCACCAGCGTCGTACCGGTACGGCTCGACCCGGGGGACGCCGACCGGGCCGACGCCCTGGCCGGCGGGCCCGCGCTCGACACCGCCCTCGCCCGGGTCCGCGCGCACCTGGCCGCCCTGCCCACCGCGGGCATCGGCCACGGGCTCCTGCGCCACCTCAACCCCACCACCGGCCCGCGCCTGGCCCGACTGGGCGAACCGCAGATCGAGTTCAACTACATGGGCCGCTTCGACCACCCGGAGGCCGCCGACTGGTCCTACGCCGCCGAGGACGACGCCGCCGACCTCGACGCCGACCCGGGCATGCCGCTCTCGCACGCCCTCACCCTCAACGCCCTCACCGAGGACCGCCCCGAGGGCCCCGAACTCGCCGCCCACTGGGCCTACGCCGCCGGACTCCTCACCGAGGACGCCGTACGGGACCTCGCCCGCACCTGGTTCCGCGCCCTGGAGGCGGTGGTGCGCCGGGCCACCGCCCTCGACCGCACCGGCGACCACCCCGCCGACGCCGACCGCACCGGCACCGACCCCACCCACGACGACCGGGCCTGAACGCACCGCGGCCACCCACGAGAACAGATCCGAAAGGCACCCACGACATGAGCAACCCGTTCGAGAACCCCGACGGCGTCTACTCCGTCCTCGTCAACGACGAGGGCCAGTACAGCCTGTGGCCCGACTTCGTGGACGTCCCGCCCGGCTGGACGGTCGTCCACGGCCCGGCCGGCCGCCAGGAGTGCCTGGACCACATCGAGACCAACTGGACGGACATGCGCCCCAAGAGCCTCGTCGAGGGCTCCTGAGCCGACGCGCGAAGGGGCGGGCCCGTAGGCGGGCCCGCCCCTTCGTCGTGCCGCGCGGCGGCTTCCGTGCGGCGATCGCTCAGGACGCCGGCTGCGCCACCTTCGTGTCGGCCTTGCCGTCCACGGCCGCCGCGAGCTGCGGCACCAGGCGGTCCAGGACGTACGGGATGCTCAGCACGGTCGAGAGCGAGACCGCGTTGCCGTAGTCGCTGGTCTCCTCGATGAAGACCTCGCGGCCCTGCTTCACCACGTTCAGGTCGGAGTAGATGCTGTCGCCGTGCAGCTTGTCGACGGCCGAGGTGAGGTCCGGGACGATCCACACGGCCACGTCCTGGTCGAGCAGGTCGAAGCGCTCCTTGCTGATGTTGGCGCCGAACTGGTCGCCGATCACCTTGTCCAGGTCCTTCGGCAGCGAGAACCCGAGGTCGGACAGGAGACGCGAGCGCGTGTCCTGGCTGCCGTAGACGAACGTGCCCTCGTACGGCGTCGCCATGACCGCCGTCGCCCCGGCGAAGGCGGGGTTGGCCTTCTCGGCCGCCTCGAACCGGTCCTCGACGCCCGCCACCAGCTTCTTGGCCTCGGGCTCCTTGCCGAGCGCCTTGCCGATCTCCTCGGTCTGCCGCTGCCACGGCACGCCGTAGTCGTTGAACTCCTTGGGCTGCGCCACGACCGGCGCGAACTTCGACAGGCTCGTGTACTGCGACTTGGTCAGGCCCGAGTAGACGGCGAGGATCAGGTCCGGCTTCAGCGCGGCGATCTTCTCCACCTGCGGGCCGGTGCCCGTGTCCTTGAGGACGGTCGGGGCCGGCGCACCGCCCAGCTTGTCCTGGGCCCACGGGCCGATGGCCCCCTTGTAGCCGCCGACCCACTCCGTGGTGGCGACCGGCACCGTGCCGAGGGCGAGGACGGCGTCCTGGTCGGTGAGGCCGACGGTCACGATCCGCTTGGGCACGGACTTGATCGTCGTACTGCCGAACTTGTGGGCGATCGTCACCGGGAAGGCGCCGGCGGCGGCCGACGAGTCCTTCGCGTCCGACGACGAGCCGGTGCCGGAGCCCGAGTCGGAGGAACCGCAGGCGACCGCCGTCGCGGTGAGCAGGAGTACGGAGGCGAGCAGACCGGTCAGCCGGGAGGCTCGGGTGGGGCGGGACATCGGTGATCCTTCGGTTCGTCGCGACGCTCGGGCGCGAGGGGTTCGGCGGTTGGGGTCAGTGGGGATCGGCGGGCGGTCCGGGGGAGCGGCTGCCGGACCAGGCGTGCCACAGGGCGGCGTACGGCCCCTGCGCGGTGAGCAGTTCGTCGTGCGTGCCGCTCTCCACGACCCGGCCGTCGCTCAGCACGACCACCCGGTCCGCGGCGGCCGCCTGGCTGAGCCGGTGCGCCACGACGAGCGCGGTCCGGCCCCGCAGCGCACGCTCGGCGGCCTCGTCGAGCAGCCGGGCGCCGGAACTGCCCGCCTCCGCGGTCGCCTCGTCCAGTACGGCGATCGGTGGATCGGCCAACAGGAGGCGGGCCAGGGCGAGTTGCTGTGCACGGTCGGCGGTGAGGCGGTGGCCGCCGTCGCCGACGATAGTGTCAAGCCCCTCCGGCAGGTCCTCGGCCCAGCCGAGGGCGCCGACCGTGGCCAGCGCCTCCCGCAGCTCCTCGACGCTCGCGTCCGGGCGGGCCAGCCGCAGGTCGTCGGCGAGCGGCCCGGCGAAGACGTGGACCTCCTGGGTGACCAGGCCGACCGTGCGCCCCGACTCGTCCGGTTCGCCACCCGCGACGTCGATCCGGCCGGCGACGGGGCGGTGCAGCCCCGCCACCAGCCTGGCCAGGGTCGTCTTGCCCGCACCGGTCGTGCCGACCAGCGCGACCCGCTCCTTGGGCCGGATCTCCAGGTCCACCGCGTGCAGGACGGGGCGGCCGGGGACGTACGCGTGGGAGACGGCGGCGAGGGTGACGGAGGGGTCACCGCCCGGGACCGTACGACGGTCCGGTGCCCGGTCCCGATCGGCCGCCGGGACGTCGACCACGCCGACCAGGCGGGCGAGTCCGGCCGTCGCCGACTGGGCGTCGTCGAGCAGCACGAGCGCGGTGTTGACCGGTCCGAAGAGGCCGAGGAAGTACAGGGCCGCGGCGGTGGCCGTGCCCACGGAGGCCGCGCCGTCGCGGACCAGCAGGAACCCGGTGACCAGGACGGCGGTGAGCCCGATGTACTCGGCGATGTGCAGCCGGCTGTAGAAGCGCAGCACCAGTCGCACCCCGCTCATCGTCAACTCGACGGCCGCGCGGGAGCGTTCGTCGACCCGTGCGCCGTGCCGCCGCTGGAGCCGGTACGCCCGCACGGTCCGCGCCCCGCCGATGGTGTCCAGCAACTGCTGCTGCTGGGCGCCGGTGGCGATCCGCTCCTTGGCGTACAGGGGGACGGCGCGGCGCAGGTACCAGCGGGCGGTGTGCGCCTGCACGGGCACGGCGAGCAGCGCCGCCAGCAGGAACCGCCAGTCCAGGACGGCGAGGGCGACCAGGGTGAGCACGATCGACAGCCCGGAGCGCGCCAGTTCGGGCAGGGCGCCGCGCACGGCGTCGGCGACGCGCGAGACGTCCCTGGTGACACGGGAGTTGAGGTCGCCCGAGCCCGCCCGTTCGACCCGCTCCAGGGGCAGGGACAGGGCGCGTTCGACGAAGAGTTCGCGCAGCCGGGCGAGCACGGTCTCGCCGAGCCGGGAGACCAGGGACATGCCGAGCGCGGTGGTGATCCCCTGGACGGCGGCGACGACGGCCAGCGCGACCACGGGCCGGGTGAGGGCGTCGGCGGAGCGGTGGTCGGTGACGACGTCCACGATCCGGCCGAGCAGTGGCTGGGTGAGCAGTCCGACGGAGGTGGCCACCACCATCAGCCCGAATCCGGCCAGCGCCAACGCCCGGTGCGGGCGCAGCAGTTCGCGCACAACGGCGCGGGTGCGGGGGGCGGTGGCGGTGGGCAGCAGGTTCGGGTCGGCCGTGACCTGCGGGGTCGCTCCGTCGTCGTCGGGTCGTGTGGTCACACCAGCACCGCCGTCCGGTAGGCCGCGTCGGTCCGTACGAGGTCCGCGTGGGTGCCCTCGGCGCCGACCCGGCCGCCGTCGAGCAGGACGACCCGGTCGGCGACGGCGAGCAGCGCGGGACTGTTGGTCACCACGACGGTGGTCCGCCCCCGCCGGACCTCGCGCAGCCCCTCGGCGATGCGGGCCTCGGTCACCGCGTCCACGGCGGTCGTCGGGTCGTGCACCACGAGGACGTCCGGTTCGGCCCGCAACGCCCGGGCCAGCAGGACCCGTTGACGCTGCCCGCCGGACAGCGACCGACCGCCCTCGCCGATGCCGGTCGTGGCGCCGTGCGGCAGTGAGCGGGCGACCTCGTCGGCGCGGGCCGCGGCCAGCGCGCGCTCCGTGCGGGCGTCCTCCCCGGGTTCCCCGGCCGGGGCCCCCGGGGTCACGTTGGCGGCCAGCGTGCCCTCGAACAGCGCGGCGTCGTGGGCGGCGACCAGCACCGCGGCCCGCAGACCGGCCGGATCGAGCCGGGTCAGCGGCACGCCGTCCAGCTCGACCGACCCGGACTCCGGGTCGGCCTCCCGGCCCAGGCACCGCAACAGCGCCTCGGCGCACGCCGGGTCGGTCACCGCGACCCCGGTCAGCCGGCCGGCCGGCAGGTCGAGGTCGACGCCGTCCAGGCCGTCGAGCCGCACCCCGCGCAACCGCAGCCGCCCGCGCACCGGTTCCGTGACCGGCTCGTCGCCCCCGACCACGGCGGGTCCGGCGGCGAGCACCTCGGCGACCCGGGCGGCCGAGGCCCGGCCCTGGGCCAGTTCGGCGTTGACCCAGGCGAAGGTCTCCAACGGGCCCAGCAGGAACAGCGCGAGGCCCACCGCGGACACCAACTGGCCCAGGGTGAGCGACCCGTCGAGCGCCAGCCGGCCGCCGACCAGGGCGATCAGCGCGATGAACCCTCCGGTGAGGGCGAGGACCAGGCCGGTCTGCCAGGACTCGGCGCGGGCGGCGCGCAGGGTAGCCGCGAGGGAGGTCCTGCTGGTCGCGCGGTAGCGTTCGACGGCCGCCCCCTGCGCGCCGAGGCCCTTGAGCACCCGCAGTCCGGCGACGAGGTCGGCGGCGACGCCGGAGGCGTGGGCGGCCCTGTCCTGCTCCGCCTCGCTGCGGCGCTCCAGCGGCTTGCTCAGCAGATGGCCGATCCACAGCAGGACGGGCGTGCCCAGCAGGACGATCAGCCCGAGCGGCACCGAGGTCAGCAGCAGCGCCACCGCGCTCGCCGTGACGCCCGCGACGGCCCAGGTCCCGCTCATCAGCGCCATGTTGACCGCGCCGACCCGTTTGGCGTCCTCGGTGGCGACGTTGGCCAGCTCTCCCGGCAGCCGTCCGTCCTCGGCTCCGCCGCGGGCGTCGAGGACCCGCCGTACGACGGCCAGGCGCAGGGTGTGCGCGGCCTCTTCGGCCCCGCGTTCACCCGCCCGCGCGCCGAGGCGGAAACTCCACGACAGCACCACGTACATGACGGCGAGGAGGGCCAGCCAGAGCACCAGCCGCCCGGCGTCCTGCCCGGCCACCGCCTGGTCGACGACCACTCCGACGAGCACCGGCACGAGGGCTTCCCCGAGTTGGTGCACACAACCGAGCACCGCCCCGAGGCCGACGCGCCGCGCCTGCCCCCTGACCGAACGTGTCAGGACGTCCCGCCCCGACGGCTTCCCTGTTCCCACCAGCCACCCTCCGGAAACCGGCCAACTTAGGTAAGGCTATTCTAAGTAGCCGGGAGGGTGTCAATGCCCTGATCTCTCCCCTGATCTTTCCCCGGGTCTCTCTCGTCTCTCCAGGTCTCTCGCCAGGTCTCTCTCCGGGGTTCTCCCGCGACGAGGCCGGGCCCGGCGCGCCAGGGCGCCCGGCCCGACGACGGCGGTGGTGTCAGGGGACGTCCGGCAGGATCAGCTCCCCGTGACCCGGTGCCCTGCCCAGGCCCTTCGCCCCGATGGTGCGCAGCCGGGTGCGCGTCGGTTCGACGGTCTGGCGGGGCAGCCGGATCTGGCCCGGCGCCGGCGCGCCGTCGCCCGGCGGGGGCACGTGGGCGTACATGACGTACAGACGGGCGGCGTCGTAGAGCCGGTGGCGCAGCTGCTCACCGGTGCCGTACCGGCTGACGTAGGTGACCTGGCGGTCGAGCAGTTCGTCCAGGAGGTCCACGGCCTGGCGCCGGGACACGCCCGCACCGGCGACGACGTCGGCGATGCCGAACTCGCCCCGCAGGGCGCCCAGTCGGCGCAGCGCGGCGGCGACGGCCGGCGGCAGCACCTGGTGGCGGGCGGCCACGCTCGCCTGGAGCGACAGGTCCCCGACGCGCAGCAGGGGGAGGCGCTCGCGCTCGTCCAGCAGCCGGTCCGCGAGGTCGCGCAGCGGACGGTGCGGGCGGGCCGAGAGCCACAGCCCGGCGATGTGCAGGGCCAGCGGCAGCCGGCCGCAGGAGCGCACGATGGTCATCGCGGCCGACGGCTCCGCGCCCGTGCGCGCGGCGCCCACCAGGTCCGCCAGCAGGGTGTGCGCGTCCAGCGGATCGAGGGCGCCGATCCGCTGCCGGAACTGCCCCGGCAGCGCGGACAGTTCACGCCGCGCGGCCACCAGGACGGCGCTGCGGGCGTCGTCGACCAGCAGCGGCCGCACCTGTGCCTCGCTGTCCACGTTGTCGAGGACGACCAGCACGTGACGCCTGCTCAGCGCGTCCCGCAGCCGCGCGCCCGCCTCCTCCGGGTTCTCCGCGGCGGAGGCGTCGCCCAGCGACCGCAGCACCCGGCGGACCAGCATGTCCGGGGTGAGCGGCGCCGAGGAGGCCGGATGCAGGTCGACGAAGACCTGGCCGTCCGGGAACCGGTCCCGCACCCCGTGCGCGACCTGGAGGACCAGGGAGGTCTTGCCCGCGCCCGGCGGTCCGACGACGACCGCGGGCCGCCCGCGGTCCCGGCGCTGCCGCGCCGTCAGATGGGCCCGGAGCGAGGTGATCGGCCGCTGCCGGCCGACCAGTCGGGTGCGCGGGGCCGCGGGCAGTTCGGCGGGCGGCGGCCCCGGCGCCCGTACGGGGCGGGCCGGTTCGCGGGGCGCGCGCAGTAGACCCCCCACCTCCGCGGCCGGCAGCCCGAGCGCCCTGGCGAGCAGCAGCAGGGACTGCTTGCGGGGCCGCGCGGTGTGGCCGGTCTCGAGGTTGCGGATGGCCCGGACGCTCAGCCCCGATCTCGCCGCCAGGTCCTCCTGGGTGAGACAGGCCGCCTCACGCGCGCCGACCAGCACCGCCGCAAGCGTGTCCACCGTGGATGTCTCGCTCACATCACGCCCATTTCGTCGTTCGGTGCCGTCCCGGTGCGCGGACACGGGGACGGCGGAGAACCCGCGGGAGCCTCCGGCACGGTGTCGCCGCGGGGGAGAACAGGGTGGGGTCCGGGACGGTTCGCCACCGGAGCGGGCCGAGGGGGGAAGTGGGGTGAGGGTCGGGGGAGGGGCCGGGCGCCCGGGGCGGGGTGGAGGGAACGGGCGGCGCGGCGCGGGGGGTCGGGGTCTCGGGTCGTGGGCGTGTTCCGGGTGCGTGTCCGGGATGCGTGCCGGGTACGAAGGCGGAGTCCTCCAGGACTCCCGGCCACCCGGCCCGGCGAGCCGTCCGGCGGGCGGTTCCTGCGGGCGGTCCGACGTGTGGTCCGGCGGGGTCGGGACCGCGCGTCAGTCCGCCGGCCTCATCAGGGTCACCGTGAATTTGTAGCGGGAGCCGCGGTACACCGAGCGGACCCACTCCACGGGCTCGCCGCGCGCGTCGCGGGAGTGACGGGACAGCAGCAGCATCGGCAGGCCCACGTCCGTGGCCAGCAGGGCGGCCTCGCGGGGCGTGGCGAGCGACGTCTCGATGGCCTCCTCCGCCTCCGCGAGCCGGACGCCGTACACCTCGGCGAGCGCCGTGTAGAGGGAGCGGTACGTGGTGAGGGAGCGGCGCAGTCCGGGGAAGCGCCGGGCGGACAGATGGGTCGTCTCGATGGCCATGGGCTCGCCGCTGGCCAGCCGCAGCCGCTCGATGCGCAGCACGCTCTCGCCGACCCCGATGCCGAGCAGCCCCGACAGTTTCTCGTCGGCCTCGACCTGGCCGACGTCGAGGACGCGCGAGTCGGGTTCGAGGCCCTGGGCGCGCATGTCCTCGGTGTGGGACGTGAGCAGCAGCGTGCGGTAGAGCTTGGGGCGGGCGACGAACGTGCCCTTGCCCTGGATGCGGTCGAGCCGTCCCTCGCCCACGAGCTCCTGGAGCGCCTGGCGGACGGTGGTGCGCGAGGTGTCCAGCTGGACGGCGAGTAATCGCTCCGCCGGCATGCGCGAGCCCGGTGCCAGCGCGTCCGTCATCTCCAGGACCTGCTGTTTGACGTGGTAGTACTTCGGCACTCGCGCGCTGCGGCCGGGCGTGCCCCCGATGGCGTTGCTGACGTCCGTGGTCATGGCCTGCCTTCCCCCGCTCTGTCGCCGGACCCCGTTATAGCCCGCAACCGCCCTTTGGTCTAGTCCAACCGGAGAAGGTGATCCGCGGCCGACCGCGGTGGGATGTTCTTCGCGTAACGGGGGAGATCGACCCCTCTGACGCCCTTGACGCTGCCCAAAAGTCTAGGCCAAGCTCCCTCGTGCAGGTCTACACCATTCATGCGCCGGGCGCCGTCCGAGCGCGGTGGCGGCGTGCCCGGAACACCGCCGGCGGCGAGTCGGCGGTTCTCGAGGGAGGGGGAGGTGCGGCGCGGTCCGGCCGCCGTCGTGGTGTGCCCGGCCGCCGGTCGGCTTGCCCTCGTGTCCCCCTCGTGTCCTATTCCACCTCTGCAACACGCGGCAGCGCGCGGCCTGGTCCGGCGGTGCCGTGAAGGGATGACGCCTTCGATGACCACTATCGCCACCGGCAACGAGACCCTCACCCGTGACGCCCTCGCCGTGCTGCAACCCGGGTTCGCCGGGACCACCGCGCCGGACTGGGTGCGCCGCCGCGTCGGCGAGGGCCTGGCGGCCGTCGCCCTGTTCGGCCGCAACGTGGTCAGCGAGGACCAGGTGGCCGCGCTCACCGGGCAGTTGCGGGCCGAGCGCGACGACCTCCTCGTCGCCATCGACGAGGAGAGCGGCGACGTCACCCGGCTCGACGTCCACACGGGCTCCGCGTTCCCCGGCAACCACGCCCTCGGCGCCGTCGACGACCCCGAGCTGACCCACCGCGTCGCGCGCGAGCTGGGCCGGCGGCTCGCGGAGTGCGGGGTCACCCTCGACTGGGCGCCGTCCGCCGACGTCAACGCCAACCCCGACAACCCGGTGATCGGGGTGCGCGCCTTCGGCGCCGACACCGACCTCGTGGCCCGGCACACCGCCGCCTACGTCCGGGGCCTCCAGTCCAGCGGCGTCGCCGCGTGCACCAAGCACTTCCCCGGGCACGGCGACACCAACGTGGACTCCCACCACGCCGTGCCCCGCATCGACGTTGACGAGGCCACCCTGCGGGCGCGCGAACTGGTGCCGTTCCGCGCGGCCATCGAGGCCGGCACCCAGGCCATCATGAGCGCGCACATCCTCGTGCCGGCCCTGGACCCGGAGCGCCCTGGCACCCTCTCGCGGCGGGTGCTGACCGACCTGCTGCGCGGTGAACTCGGCTACGACGGCCTGATCGTCACCGACGGCATGGAGATGCGCGCCATCGCCGGCACGTACGGCCTGGAACGCGGTGTCGTCATGGCGATCGCGGCCGGCGCCGACGCGATCTGCGTGGGCGGCGGACTGTGCGACGAGGACACGGTGCTGCGGCTGCGGGACGCGCTCGTCGAGGCCGTCCGCAGCGGTGAGATGCCGCACGAACGGCTTGCCGACGCCGCCGCCCGGGTGCGCAGGCTCGCCGCCTGGACGGTGGAGACCCGGCGGCGCGCGCGGGCCGAGGCCGCGCCCGACCCGGAGGTCGGACTCGCGGCGGCCCGCCGCGCGGTGACGGTACGGCGGCAGGCGTCCGCCGCCCCGGTCGACGGGCCCGTGTTCGTCGCCACCTTCAACCCGGAGCCCAACATCGCCGTCGGGGACGTGACCCCGTGGGGCGTCGGGGGCGAACTGGAGCGGCTGCTGCCCGGCACCGTCACCGGCTCCTTCAGCGGGCCCGACGCGGGGGCCGAGGCACTGGCCGCGGCGGCCGGCCGCCGGGTCGTCGCCGTGGTCCGCGACGAGCACCGGCACGACTGGATGCGGACGGGACTCGACACGCTGCTCGCCGCCCGCACGGACACGGTCGTCGTCGAGATGGGCATACCGCAGTCCCCGGCGCGGGGCGCCCTGTACGTCGCCACGCACGGCGCCGCCCGTGTCTGCGGGGTGGCGGCGGCCGAGGCCATCGTCGCGGGCTGACCCGCGACGCCCCACGACGACGAGCCCCCGGCGCGGACGCGCCGGGGGCTTCGCGCTGCCGTACTGCCTTGCAGAGCAAGGGAGTTGACGCCCCGCGGTGCCGGACCGGCGGCCGTCCGCCCGTGGGCCGCCGCCGGTCACCGGCAACTAGCGGGCAGTTGGCGGCAACTTCGGCCGGTTCGCGTTGACACCGCCAAGTGGTCTAGTCCAGGTTGGGAGAACCTCAGTTCGATCATCGCGGCGATCCGGCACCGACCGGCCGCTCGGCCGCCGAAGAACTCGATCCCTGGAGTGATCGCATGCCGACGCATGCCCCCTACCTGTACCGCGCCGCCTCGGAGCGCCCCTACTTCAGCGCGGACGGCGAGACCTACCTCGCGCGGACACCGCTGCGGGACATCGACAAGTCCCGCCCCCTGCGCGTCCTGTCCGAGGAGGAGTTCGCGTTCTGGAAGACGTACGGCTACGTCGTCGTCCGAGGCGCCATCACACCCGGCGAGGCCAAGAGCCTGCTCGAATTCGCCTGGGAGTTCCAGGGGCTGGACCCCGACCGCCCCGAGACCTGGTACACCGAGCGGCCGTTCCGCTCCGACCTCGACCGCGACCTGCACGTGTACGGCTTCGTCGAGGCGTACCACCACCAGCTCATCTGGAACAGCCGGCAGACACCGCGCGTCTACGACGCCTTCGTGGACGTCTGGGACTGCGAGGAGCTGTGGGTCACCCTCGACCGGCTCAACCTCAACCCGCCCAACCGGGGCAGCCGTTCACGCTCCCTCATCGAGGCGACCGACACCGGCTTCGACATCGAGCTGCACTGGGACGTCGACACCACCCTCGGCGTGCTGCCGCAGCGGGTGCAGGGCATCATCGCCCTCAACGACACCGAGCCCGACCTCGGCGGCTTCCAGTGCGCCCCCGAACTCTTCCGGCGCTTCGAGGAGTGGCGGATCACCCAGCCCGCCGACCGCGACCCGATCCGGCCCGCCGCCGACCGCGCCGAGTTCCCCGTCGTACGCCCCGACCTCCAGGCCGGCGACCTGCTGATCTTCAACGGACTGCTGGCGCACGGCGTCGCGGCCAACCTCTCCGACAACGGTGTCCGGGCCGTGCAGTACCTCTCGATGATGCCCGCGCTGGAGGAGCACGACGCGCTGCGCCGCTCCCGCGTCGAGTCCTGGCGCACGCTCGGCACCCCCGACTGGAACGCCACCCTGCTCGGCGACGCGTCCCGGCCGGAGACGGAGCGCTACGGCGCGGCCACCCTCGACGACCTGGGCACCAAGCTGCTCGGCCTGCACCCCTGGGGCGGGCGAGCGTGAGCGCCGGCCGCCGGATCTGCCTCGCGCTGCCCACCGACCGGGCCTGCTCCGCGACCATTTCGGCCATCGGCGAGGAAGCGGCGTACGCGGCCCGCCGGTTCGGCGTCGAGGTGGCCCTGCTGATCCTCGACTCCTCCGACAGGGCGACCCACGCCGAGCACGCCCGCGCGGTCGCCGCGCTGCCCGCCGTGCCGGACGTGACCGTGCACCACCTCGACGAGACGGCGCAGCGGGAGTTCCTGAGCACCGTCGTACGGCGCTCGGGCGCCGCCGAGCCGGACACGCTGCTGCGGCTGATGCTGCCCGACGGTCCCTCCTACGGCGCCTGCACCAACCGGGCCTTCCTGATCGCCGCCGCGCTCGGCTGCCGTTCCGTGCACCGCAGGGACTCGGACAGCGCCTACCAGACCCTCGACGGCGCACCGGTCTTCCCCGTCCACCACGAACTGCTCTCCCTGGGCAGGCCCGCGGCCGAGGCAGCCGCGGACGTGACCGAGACCCGGCTCGACCCGGCCCACGCCCATCGGACCGTGTCGATGGTGGGCGCCTCCTTCATCGGTGAACTCTCCGTCGACATCGGCGAGATCGCAGCTCTCGACGAGGGCGTCTACCACGACGTCGTCAGCCTGTGGGCACCCCCCGACTGGTCCGAGGCCGACAAACGGGCGCTGGTCGAGGAGTCCTTCACGGGCGCGGGCACCGCCCCCTTCACCGCAGACCACTCCCTGCTCGGCCTGGTCGACCCGATGCGCGTCGACATGTGCAACATCAGCTTCGACCACGACGTCTACGAGCGCGTCCCGCTGCCCCCGGCCACCAGCACCATCGGCAGCGACTACTTCCTCATCCACCTGGTGCACGACGCCGCGCTCCCCGGAGTGCTGCACAACCGGCACATCGAGAACTTCTACACACCGCACCGGCGCACCGACGCCGGATTCCTCGCCTACCAGACGCGGTTCGTGAAGTTCCTGCTGTCCATGCTGCACTTCAACGCCGTCTACGCCGCGATGGCCCGGCCGGACGCCGCCCTGCTGGACGACGAGGGCCACGTCCGCGCGGACACCGTCGCCGCGCTGCTGCGGGAGAGCACCGCAGCGGACCGGACCGAGAACGTGTGGCGGCTCGACCGCGTCGACACCGCCTACCGCAAACTCGGCGGCCGCTACGAGGTCTTCGCCGACCTGCTCGCGGGACAGCGGGACCGACTGCTCGACGAGGCCCGGCGGGACGTCGAGGAGTTCGCCCTGCTGACCAACGCCTGGGCCCCGCTGGTCCGGGCCGCCCGGGAGCACGGGCCGGGAAGCGCGGGCGGGTGAGCGTGGACCTCTCAGTGCGGCTGGCGTCCGCCCTGGCCGCCGCCACGTCGGACCGGATCGTCTTCGACCTCACCGGGATCGAGGGGCAGTACGACCAGCTGCTGCGCGAACTGCCCGGCGTCGCCGTGCGGTTCGCGGTGAAGGCGTGCCCCGTCCCCGAGGTGCTGGCCTGCCTCGCGGACCGGGGCGCCGGCTTCGACGCCGCGAGCCCCGCCGAGATCTCCCTGGCCCTGGCGACGGGCGTGCCCCCCTCCCGGATCCACTACGGCAACACGGTCAAGTCCGACACGGACATCGCCGAGGCCCACCGGCTCGGCGTACGGACCTTCGCCACCGACAGCGTCCAGGACGTCCGGGCCGTCGCCGCGCACGCTCCCGGCTCCCGGGTGTACTGCCGGCTCGCCACCAGCGGCGACGGCGCTCTGTGGGGCCTCAGCCGCAAGTTCGGCTGCTCGCGCGACGACGCCGTGCGGGTGCTGACCGAGGCCCGCGCGGCCGGGCTCGTCCCGGCCGGCCTCTCCGTCCACGTCGGCTCCCAGCAGATGACCGCCGACGCCTGGCGGCAGGCGTTCGACTCCCTCTGCGACACGCTCACCGCCCTGCGCGGCCGGGGCATCACACCCGACCACGTCAACCTCGGCGGCGGGCTGCCCGCGCTCGGTTACCTCGACCGGCGCGGCGACCGCCTCGAACCGCCCCTGGACAAGATGTTCGCCGTCATCCGCGACGGCGTCGACCAGGTGACCGACGCCGCCGGCGGCACACCCCTCGGCCTCGTCATGGAACCGGGCCGCCACCTCGTCGCCGACCACGGCGCCGTCCGCGCGCACGTGTACCGCCTCACCGGGCGCGGGCGCGCCGACGGGGGCCACGGGGCTGATGGGGCCGACGGGGACACGGCGCACTGGCTGTACCTGAGCTGCGGCAAGTTCAACGGGCTCTACGAGATGGACCAGTTGCGCTATCCGCTGCGCTTCCCCGGCCGCGCGGGCGACGGCCCGGCCGTGACCGCCGTCGTCGCCGGGCCCACCTGTGACAGCGACGACGCCTACGGCACCGAGGGGCCCGGCACCCCCGTCCCCGCGGACCTCGTCTCCGGCGAGCCCGTGTGGATCCTGTCGGCCGGCGCCTACACGACCAGCTACACGACCCGCGGCTTCAACGGCTTCAGCCCCCTGCCGTACGTCTGCGTGCGCGAGGGCCGGGACGGCGCGGCGGCACCCGCGGAGGTGACGGACTGATATGAACCACCCGCCGCGCACACGCGCCGTCGCCGACACCGACTGGCCGGACGTCGCCGCCCTGGAGGCCCTGGCGTACGCCGGCACGTCCCTCACGGAGGGGCGGGCCGCGCTGGAGTCGCGGGGCCGGATCTCGCCCGGCACCTGCTTCGTCCTCGACCTCGGCGGACGGATCGGGGGCTACGTCCTCGCCCTGCCCTACCCGATGTTCCACCACCCGGACCTGGGCCGGCCCGAGGAGGTGACCTTCCACTCCCGCAACCTCCATCTGCACGACATCGTCGTGGCCCCGCCGCTGCGCGGCCGAGGACTGGGGCGGCGACTCCTGGACCGGGTCACGACCGCCGCCGGGGCGCGGGGCTACGAGCACATCTCGCTGGTCGCGGTCGACGGCATGGAGGGGTTCTGGCGGGCGCACGGCTACCGCACGCACCACGACGTCGAAGTCCCGCCCGGCTACGGCGAGAACGCCGTCTACATGTCGACAGGGGTGCGCGCGAGCCGGCCCCAGGAAGAGGAGGAAGCGGGTTGAGAGACGTCCTGAGCGTCCGCGACGAGGCGCGGCGCACCAAGTGGGCCATCGCGGCGCTGTTCTGTTTTCTCGGGTTCCAGTACGCCACCTGGGCGTCCCGGCTGCCCACCCTGAAGACCCGGCTCGACCTGTCCGAGGAGGAGCTGGGCCTGCTGCTGATGGCCTGCGGCGCGGGCGCGGCGGCCTCCTTCCCGCTGGTCGCCCATCTGATGCGGCGCTGGGGCTCGCGCCGGCTGGCGCTCGTCTCGGCCCAGTGCCTCGCCGCGCTGCTCGTCCTGCTGTCCGTCACGCCGAACTACGCGGTCACCCTGCTGATCATCTGCGGGGACGGGGTCGCCGTGGGCGCCCTGAACGTGGCCATGAACGCGCAGGGCGCCGCGCTGGAGAAGAAGTACCGGCGCACCGCCATGTCCCAGCTGCACGCCACCTTCAGCGCCGGGCTGCTCGGCGCCGCGCTGCTGGCGTCCGGGGTGAACCTGGTGACGTCCGCGATGACCGCGCACTTCGGGGTGGCCGTGGTGTTGCTGTTGCTGCTGCTGGTCCTCGCCCGACCGGCCCTGCTCGCCGAGCCCGGGGAGCGGTCGGCCACCGCCGCCGGGGACACGGAGGGCGCGGGGGCGCCGGGGGAGGAGCCGAAGCGGAGCCGCAGATGGAGCATGCCGTCGCGCATGACGCTGTGGATGGGGTGCGCGATGGCCTTCGGCACGGTCACCGAGGGCGCCATGAACGACTGGTCGGCGCTCTACATGAAGGACATCGCCAAGGCGTCGGCGTCCGTCGCGCCCATGGGCATCGCCGTCGTCTCCGTGATGATGCTGCTCGCCCGATTCTTCGCCGACCGCTGGCGCAGCCGCTGGGGCGACGGGCGGGTCGTGCGGGTCGGCAGCGCGGTCGCGGGCATCGGGCTGGCGCTCGCCCTGCTGGCGGGCGGGGTCGTACCGGCGCTCGTCGGGTTCGCGTGCGTGGGCCTGGGCGCGGCGGCGATCACCCCGTGCGTGTACGTGGCCGCCGCCGCGCAGGGCTCCGACGCGCTGGCGCTGGTCGCGGCGATGGGCACCACGGGGCTGCTGGTCGGACCGGCGCTGATCGGCTTCGTCGCCGGCGCGGCGGGGCTCGTCATGGGCATGGCGGCGGTCTCGGTGTCGGCCCTGATCGTCTGCCTCGCGGCGACCCGCATCCACTGGGGCTCCCTGATCCGGACCCCGAGCCCGGCGGTGCCGGCCACGGCGGAGTGACGTCCTGACGGTCTGCCACGCGGGAAGACCGCTCGCCGGATGCTCCGCAGACACGGGGAGCATCCGGCGAGCGGGTGGGTCACGGCATCCGGTCCGCCATGGCGGCCGGTGCCAGCGAGGGGCTCGCGCCGGCCGCCTCGGCCACCTGTTCGTCGTCGGAGAGCAGGGCGACGATCAGTTCGGGCGGCAGGGACGGATGGGCCGCCGCCACGGCACGGGCCCACCGGTCCTCCAGACAGGCCCGCGCCCCCGTCGAGCAGGGCGAGCGCGACGAGCGGCTGCGCCACGGGATCGACGTCGGCCGCGGTGAGCCGTCCCTCGTACGCCAGCCGTACGGCGGCCTCCTCGCTGCGTGCGGCCAGGGCGGCCACCTGGGCGGGGCCGAGGCCGGGGCGACCGGCCGGCACGTCGGCGAGGGGGTGGCGGCCGACCCGTGCAGGACGGCGTTCACAGGCCGGCACCGTGCCCGAACGAGGGCCGTACGGCCTGTGAATTTCGCCTCGGACAAGCGGATCGAGGGATTCACCTGGTCCTTGACGATCTTTGTTGCGCGCAGGGGCCACCATGGCCCCGATGATCTCCGCCCCGTCGGGGACCACCGCCGCACGGGGACCGCCGCCACTGCGGAGACCCCCGCGGCCGGTCACGGAGTCGCGTACGTCCGCAGCAGCGCCAGTGCCTGCCGCAGTGCGCTGCGCAGGTGCTCCGTCGAGCCGGTCGCCTTGTCGAGCACGGCGCCGCCCTCCAGCACGGCGAGCACCAGCGAGGCCAGCTGGTCGACCGGCGCGTCCGCCCGCAGCAGTCCGGCCGCCCGCATGGTGCCCAGCCGGTCCCGCACCATGGTGTGCAGCGTGGTGAAGGCCCGGCCGACGACGGCACGGGCCTGCCGGTCGCAGTCCATGGCCCGCCCCGCGAGGGCCGCCACCTCGCAGGCGTCGTCCTGGGACTGCTGCTCGTGCAGCGCGATGATCCGCTCGAACCAGTCCTCCCAGTCCCGCCAGGTCGCGAGGGTCTCGGGGGTGCCCTCGTCGATGAGCCGCCGCACCTGCCGCTCGGTGGCGGCGTGCCGCAGCTCCTCCTTGCCGCCCGGGAAGTAGTGGAACAGCTGGCCCTTGCTGGTCCTGGTGACGCGCATCACCTCGTCCAGGTTCAGCTTCTCGGCGCCGCCGACGACCAGCAGATCCGCGGCGGCCTCCAGGATGCGGGCCTTGGTCGCCTCGCCCTTCGCAGTGGTCATGGCGCGAGGGTAGCAAGGTCTGGACTCACCGGTCCAAAGGTGTCCCGTGACGGGGGCCCCGGCCGGTGGTGGGAGCGGCACGCCCGGCCGACGATGGGGACGACCGGCGCGACGCACGCGGGGGACGGCAGGAACGACGCGCGGGACCGGCAGGAATGAAAGGCGCGGTCGGGCGGCTGTTGTCGGCGTCATGACCGGCGAACCCACAGGATGCGAGGTTGGCATGGCCTCCCTGGCCGACGAGTACACGGGGCAGACCGCGTGCGGCACCGACACGCACACCCCGCTGCGCGACTTCCTGCGCACCGAGACCGGGAGCGCCGCCGTCCTGGTCACGGTGGCGCTCGTCGCGCTCGTCTGGGCCAACGCCGCACCCCACTCCTACGAGGCGCTCTGGCACACCCGTCTCTCGGTCCGGCTCGGCGCCCACGGTCTCTCGCTCGACCTGCGGGAATGGGTCAACAGCGGCCTGATGACCGTGTTCTTCCTCGTCGTCGGGCTGGAGGCGCGCCGCGAGTTCGACATGGGCGAGCTGCGCGACCGTGCCCGGCTCGCCCTGCCCCTCGTCGCCGGCCTCACCGGCATGCTGGTGCCCGTCGCGATCTACCTCGCCCTCAACGCGGGCCACGGCACCACCCAGGGCTGGGGAGCGGCCATGTCGACCGACACCGCCTTCGCCCTCGGCATGCTCGCCGTCGTCGGCCGCCGGATGCCGCCCGGACTGCGCGTCTTCATCCTGACCATCACCGTCGTCGACGACTTCCTGGCGCTCGGCGTCATCGCCGTCGCCTACAGCGACAGCATCCGGCTGCCCGCCCTGCTGGTCGCCGTGGGCACCTTCGCCGTGATCCTCCTCGTACGGCGGCTGGGCGTGCGGCGCGGCGCCGTGTACGCCGTCCTGGCCGTCGCCGCCTGGGCCGCCCTGCTGGAGTCGGGCGTCGACCCCGTGGTCATCGGCCTCGCCATGGGCCTGCTGACGTACGCCTACCCGGCCACCCGCGGCGACCTGGAGCGCGCCACCGGGCTCTTCCGCCTCTTCCGCGAGCAGCCCACCCCGGAGCTGGAACGCTCCGTGCGGGCCGGACTGGCCTCCGCGCTCTCCCCGAACGACCGGCTCCAGCGCCTCTTCCACCCCTGGGCGAGTTATGCCGTCGTCCCGCTGTTCGCGCTGGCCAACGCCGGCATCGGGATCGGCGGCGACCAGCTCGCCCGCGCCTTCACCTCGCCGGTCACCCTGGGCATCCTCCTCGGCTACGTCGTCGGCAAGCCGCTCGGCGTCGTCGGCGCCTCCGCCCTGGCCACGGCCCTGTCCCGCGGACGCGTGCGGCCCCCGGTCGGCTGGGGGGCCGTGACGACGGGCGGCACCCTCGCCGGCGTCGGCTTCACCGTGTCCCTGCTCATCGCCACGCTCGCCTTCGACGGCACCCGGCTGGCGGACGCCAAGACCGGCATCCTCGCCGCCGCCCTCGCCTCGTTCTTGGTCAGCAGGGTCGTCACCGCGGTGATCAACGCCCTGCCCGGGTCCGTGCGGCTGCGCGCCCTGCTCGGGGAGTCCGAGGCCATCGTCGACCTCGCGGTCCCCGTCGACCCCGACCGCGACCATGTGCGCGGCCCGCGCGAGGCGCCGGTGACCGTGGTGGAGTACGGCGACTACGAGTGCCCGTACTGCGGGCAGGCCGAGCCCGTCGTCCGGGAACTCCTCGGCGACTTCGCGGACGTCCGCTACGTGTGGCGCCACCTCCCGCTCACCGACGTCCACCTCCACGCCCAGCTCGCCGCGGAGGCGGCCGAGGCCGCGGCGGCCCAGGGCCGGTACTGGGAGATGCACGACCTGCTGCTCGGCCACCAGGGCGCCCTGCGCGCCGACCACCTGCGCGGCTACGCGGACGGCCTCGGCCTGGACGTGCCCCGCTTCGAACGCGACCTGCGCTCCCACGCGGGCGCGGCACGGGTCGCCGAGGACGTGGACTCGGCGGACCTCAGCGGTGTGGCGGGCACCCCCACGTTCTTCGTCAACGGCCGCCGCCACCACGGCGCGTACGACATCACGAGCCTGTCGGCGGCCGTGCGGGCGGCCCGGGAGCGGGCGGCCGTCGCCGTCTAGGACGGGCCCGGGGGTGCCTCGGGGGAGCCCTGGGGACCTGGTGGGCAACACCATGCCGGTCCTCCGTGTAGATTTCCCGCCATGCTGACGTCCGATCCCGTGGATTCCCACGACATCGACCGCACGGACGCGCGGATCATCCGCTGTCTCCAGTTGTCGCCGAGGGCCGGGTTCGCCAGGATCGCCTCGGTGCTCGGGGTGTCCGAACCGACCGTCGCCCGCCGCTACCGCCGGCTCACCCGCACCGGCGTCGTCCGGGTGCTCGGCGTCACCGATCCGCAGGCCCTCGGCGAGTCCACCTGGATGGTCCGCGTCAAGTGCCGGCCGCACGGCACGAGCGCCCTCGCCGACTCCCTCGCCCGCCGCGACGACGTCAGCTGGGTCGCGCTCAGCGCCGGGGGCTCCGAGGTCAACTGCGTGGTCCGGTCCCTGTCGGCGGAACAGCGCGAGGACCTCCTCGTACGGCGCCTGCCCCGCACCACCCCGGTGCTCGGGCTCGACGCCGCGATCGTCCTGCACCAGTACGTCGGCGGAAGCGCGCGTTACCGCTCGCTGTTCGCGGACGCCCTCACCGACGACGAGGCCGCCCGGCTCGGCACCGCGCCCGCCCCGGACGCGCCACGGCGCACGGTCGAACTGGAGCCGCACGACCTCGCCGTCATGGACGTCCTCGCCCGCGACGGCCGGACCGGCTACGCCGAACTCGCCGCCGCGGCCGGGATCTCCGAGGGCCGCGCCTCCCGCAGCCTGGCCGCGCTCCTGGAGTACGGCATCGTCGGCCTCGACGTGGACCTGGCGCCCGCGGCCTTCGGCTACCAGGTGCGCGCCAACCTGTGGCTCCGGGTCGCGCCCGCCCACCTGGACGGGACCGGCGCCGCCCTCAGCGCCCTGCCCGAGGTGACCTTCGCCGCCGCCGTCTCCGGCCCGCACAACGTCTTCGTCGCCGTCATGTGCCACACGCTGGACGAGCTGTTCGGCTTCCTCAGCACCCGGATCGGCGCCCTCACCGGAGTCCAGACCGCCGACCTCGTCCCCCTGCTGCTGCCGGTGAAGCAGTCCGGCGCCCGCATGGACGGGGACCGCTTCTCGGCCGTGTCGTACGACGGCCCGCGCGGCCGGTGACCCGTACGGGGCCGCCGGCCGCGCGGGGACCGGCCCGCTACGCGTCGTCCGCCACGGCGACCGCCTCGATCTCCAGCCGGTGCCGGGGGTTGGCCAGCCGCGGCGTCTCCACCAGCGTCGACGCCGGGCGGGTGTCCCCGAACCAGCCGAACACGGTCTCCATGGCGTCCCGCAGGAAGCCGTCCATGTCGGTCGTGAAGATGTTGATGCGCACCACGTGCGCCGGCGTCAGGGAGACCGCCGCCAGGGAGACGCCGAGGTTCGTCATGATCTGCTCGGCCTGCTCCGCCATGGTGTCGGGCAGCGTGCCGTCGGGGCGGTAGCCGACGGTGCCCGCGATCTCGTAGCGCAGGGTGTCGCGGAAGCCGACGATCTGCGTGTACAGACCCGGTACGGGCTCGAAGACGCCGTCCGGCTGAATCCTCGTGTGCATGGTTCTCGGTTCTCCTTCCGACGGGACGTCAGTGCCTGGTGCTGATGACCTTGGACTGGGTGAAGCCGAGGACGCTCGCGCGTCCGCCCTCGCCCCCGTTGCCGCTGGACTCGAACCCGCCGAGCCCGAACTCGACGTCGTTCGCGAGCCGTACGGCCTCCTCGACGTCCTCGTAGCCGATCACGGGCAGCGCGGGGCCGAACTGCTCCTCGGTGACCAGCCGCGCACGGTGGTCCACGCCCGACACCACGGACGGCAGCAGGAACCAGCCGCGCTCGGGATCGGTGCCGAACTCCCCGGCCGTGTGCACGGTGGCGCCGAGGGAGCGCGCCTCGTCGAGGAAGTCGCGCACCCGCTCGCGCTGCGCCCTCGTGTGGACCGGGCCCATGGTGGTCGCCGGGTCCAGGCCGTCGCCCACGACCTGGCCCTTCAGCCGGGCGAGGATGCCCTCCACGGTCTCGGCCACGCGGTCCAGCGGCACGTACACCCGCTTGACGCCGAAGCACACCTGTCCCGCCGCCATGAACGCGGCCCGGGTGAGCGCGTCGAACATGCCGTCGTCGAAGGGGGCGTCGGGCAGGACGAGGGCCGGGTCGTTGCCGCCCAGTTCCACGTCCACGTGCTTCAGGGTGGCCGCCGCGGTCGCCGATACGATCCGGCCGGTGGGCACGCTCCCGGTGAACGACACCGCGCGCACCCGCGGATGCTCCACCAACCGGTGGGCGGCGACGGCGCCTTCGCCCGTCACCACCTGGAGGACCGCCTACGGCAGTGCGCCCGCCAGCGCCTCCATCGCGGCCCGGGTGGCCAGCGGCGCGGTCGGCGGCACGGCCAGCACCAGCACATTGCCCGTGAGGAGTGCGGGGAAGACCTTCAACAGCGAGAGCAGCAAGGGGTAGTTGGCGGGAGTGATGGCGGCCACCACCCCGTACGGCACCCGGTGGACCCGGGTCCAGCCGCCGTCGTCGGGCAGCCGCTCACCCGTGTCGAGCGACTCGGCTGTGTCCCGGTAGACACCGGTCAGGAACTCGGCGAACCACGGCTCGGAGCCCGCCTCCTGGAGCAAGCGGTACCGCTCGGTGGCCGGCCGGGCGGCCCACGCGCCGGCCGCGGCCTCGGCGGGGCTGCGGACCTCGATCACCGCTCGATCGGTCACACCGATTCATCTCCACTGTGAATCAATGAATGAATAAGTCAACGAATAGATGAATCGAGGGATTGGGTTACGTGGGTGTCCGGGGCCGTCGACCGCGGCCGGATCATCACGAGGACGACGAACGACGCGAGGACCGCCACCACCCCGGCGACCAGGAACAGCCGGCCCACCCCGTGGACCGCGGCGGCCTCCAGGGCCGTACGCAGGGCTCCGCGCGAAGCGTCCGGCACGGCCGACAGCGACTCCCGGGCACGCCCGCTCGCCACCACGCCGGCCAGGGCCTCCGGGTCGGGCCGCCCGGAGTCCGCCAGGGAGGAGCGCACCCCGGTGGTGAACACGCTGCCCAGCAGCGCGATCCCGAACGCGGACCCCAACTGCCGCGCCGTGTTCACCGCGCCGGCCGCCATGCCGCCCCGGCGGGCCGGCACCGCGGCCATGCCCGTGGCGCTGAGCGAGGGGGTCGCGAAGCCCACCCCGACGCCGATCACGAAGAACCCGGGCAGCAGCGCCCACGCCCCCGCGGAGCCGCGCACCAGCACGAAGCCGACCAGGTCACCGACACCGATGACCAGCAGCCCGGCCGCGATCACCCACCTCGGCGACCACTGGGCCAGCATCCGTCCCACCACGACCGACACGGCGAACGCCGCGGCCGACATCGGCAGGCCCACCAGCCCCGCCTCCACCGGGCCGAGCCCGAGGACCGACTGGAGCCAGATCGAGGTGTAGGTGAACGACACGAACGCCGAGAAGCTGAGCACCGCGCCCGCGAGCAGGACTCCGCTGAACGTCGGATGGCGCAGCAGCGTCAGGTCCAGCAGCGGGTTCGCCACCCGGCGCTCCACCACGCCGAACACCAGGACCAGCAGCAGCCCGCCGAGCGACGGACCCCAACTCGCGGCGTCCGCCCAGCCGGACGTGTTCGCCTCGATCATCCCGAACGTCAGCAGCCCGGCCGCGCCGGTGAACACCACCAGACCGGCGAGGTCGAACCGCTGCCGCGCCGGGGCGTGCGTGCCGTCGACGACCAGCAGGGTCAGCACCACCGCGGCGATGCTCACCGGCAGGTTCACGAAGAAGATCCACCGCCAGGACAGCCCCTGCGTCAACGGCCCGCCGGCCAGCGGCCCGATCGCGGACGCGGCCCCCGCCACCGCGCCCCACACCCCGTACGCGGTGCCCCGGTCGCGGCCGGTGTAGGCGCTGTTGAGCAGCGCGAACGTCGTGGCGAACATGGCCGCGCCGCCCACGCCCTGCACCGCGCGGGCCACGACGAGCGCCCCGGCCGTCGGGGCGAGACCGCAGACGAGCGAGGCCAGGGCGAACAGGACCAGCCCGGCGACGTACGACGTGCGGTGTCCGATCCGGTCGGCCAGCGAGCCGATCCCCAGCAGCAGCGCGGCCAGCGCGAGCGCGTACCCGTCCACGACCCATTGCAGCGACGAGAACGAGGCCCTCAGGTCCCCGGCCATGGCCGGCAGCGCGACGTTCACGATCGTCACGTCCACCAGCAGCATCAACGTCCCCAGGCACACGGCCAGCAAGGGGAGCCACTTGCGCATCGATACCTCCTACGAAGCTCCCCCGACGCTATGCGGCACGTCGGAGGGAACCACGCCGGAGGGCGCGTCACCACGGGAATCCGATGGGGAGGACCCCAGATTCGGGGAACCATGTCGTGTACGGGCGGCCCGGTGCCGGAATCAATCACCGGGAGCGGCGGCAGTCACCGGAGGAGGGGGTCGCCGTCGTGGTGGGCGCCGCGCTGGGCGTCGTCGTACGCGAGGACCGAGAGCAGGGAGGCCACGGTCAGGCCGGCCTCGGCCGGATGCCGCAGGACCTTGTCGGATTCGATCCGGTAGGTGTTGGGCGGCGAGGTCGCGGATGCGCACATTCGGGTTGTCGGCGATGGCGGCCAGAACACGTGCGTGGTTGGTGAGGATGTTCACGTGCCCCGTCAGGCTGCCCTACGACAGGGACCCGCAGGGGAGAGGCGGCCATGCCACAGCAGTCACACGCCGCCCGCGCGGACGGCGACCGTACGACCGTCGTCGTGCGCGGCGACCTCGACATCGACGCGGACCGCGCACTGCACCACACGCTGAGCACGGCGCTGGCCGGCTCGGCCCGGGGCATCGACGTCGACATGAGCGGGGTCGGCTTCTGCGACTGCGCGGGCCTGAACGTCCTGCTGGAGATCCGGCTCCTGGCACGCGAACAGTCGAAGACCGTCACGGTGCGCGCCGCGAGTCCCGCGGTGCACCGCATACTGACGCTGACCGGCACGCTGCCCCTGTTCGAGGCGGAGCCCGAGCCGGAACCGGAGCCCGACCGCTCCCTGCTGGAAGGGGAGGTGCGGGCCGGCGTCGCCTCCCCGCACCTCGCGCGGCGGACCCTCCGCGCGCCGTACCCGTCCTGGCCGGCCGCGCTCTCGCCGCCGCGCACGCCGGGCACGGTGCGGCTCTGACCCCGAAAACGGGTGCAGCGCGCGGATCACTCCCGCACACCGCACCCGCCGTCGCCCCGGACCGGCCGGAACGGGCGCCTACTTGAAGCGGACCACCTGCGGGTCGTGGTCGCTCGTCTGGTCGTGGAACTCGGAGTTGATGTGGACGACCTCGTAGTCGGGCTTCTTGATGGCCGGTGAGACGAGGATGTGGTCCAGGGTCTGCGAGTTGCCGTCGTAGACGTAGCTGTAACGCTGGTTCACCGGCAGGGTGTTGATGAGGTCCTTGAGGACCCCGTGCGCGGTCAGCGTGGCCAGCGGCTTGGAGAACTGGAAGTCGTTCAGGTCCCCGAGCACCACGACCTTGGCCTTGGCGTCCTTGGCGAGCAGTCCGGACACGAAGGAGTTGACCTCGGTGGCCTGGGCCGTGCGCTGCGTCTCGGAGCTGAGCGTCGGCGGCTGGAACGCGCCGTGGCCCGGCTGGTCGCCGCCCTTGGAGTTGAAGTGGTTGGCGACGACGAAGACCTGCTTGCCGCGGAAGGTGAACTCGCCGACCAGCGGCTTGCGGCTGCTCTTCCACGCGTCGGAGGCCGGGTCGATCCTGCCGGGCGACACCGACAGGTGCACGCCCTTCTTGCGGTCGCGGACCGTCTCGACCGGGGTGGTCGACGTGCCGCCGGGCCGGTCGACGAAGTGGACGCGGTGCGGGTTGAACAGGAGGACGGTACGGATGTTGCCGCCCGGCTCACCGCCGTCGGCGTCGTTGACCGGGTCGATGGAGCGCCAGTCGTACGCCGGGCCGCCCGCCGCCTTGATCGCGTCGATGAACTGGCCGATCGTCCTGTCGGCCGCGACCGTGCCGTCGTCCTTGGCACCGTTGTTGTCCTGGATCTCCTCCAGGCTCACGATGTCCGGCGACGCGAGGTTCTTGACGACGCCCTGGGCGAGCCGGTCGAACTTGCTCTGCGGGTCCGTCGGGTCCAGGTTCTCGACGTTGTACGTGGCGACGGACAGCTCGTTGGACTTGCCGCGCCGGGCGACGTCCGGGGTGAGCCCACCGGGCACGACCGTGCCGAGCGTGGTCGCCTGGATGTTGTAACCGCCGAAGTCGGAGTAGTCGACGGGGCCCGCCGTCGTCCCGGAGAGGGTGTCGCCGACGTCGGCGGACAGACCGGTACCGGTGAGCGAGGTGACCAGCAGACGGCCCGAGTTGGGGTTCGCGTACCCGGTGATGACCGTGCCGCCGCGGGGCGTGGGGTTCTGCTTCGGCTTGGTGGTGATCCACGTCTCGTCGTACTGGTTCGTGGCACCGACCACCCGCGAGCTGCCGACCTGCACGCGCATGCCCTCGCGGGACTCCAGCCAGTCCAGCGCATAGCTGCCGGGCCGCAGGTGCAGGCCCTCGATGTTCCCGCCGCCGGCCTGCGGGGCGTAGTCGTCGGGCAGCGTCTTCGGGTCGATGACCTCGGCCGCGGGCAGCGCGTTCCCGGAGGACAGCACGACCGCCCTGGGGCCGGTCAGTTCGGTGACGGACTGGGTGCCGCTGCTCTGTCCGCCCGGGTAGTACTCGCTGACCCTGCCCGAGACCAGGACCGAGTCGCCGGCCTTGACGGTGGGGTTGGCGGAGCCGGTGTAGACGAAGACGCCCTCGCTGGTGGCCGCGTCGCCGTCGGCGTCGGGGTCCTGGATCCAGTAGCCCTTGGAGCCGGAGGTGCGCACACCGGTGACGATGCCGGGCACGTTGGTGACGTTCTCGCCGTTGTGCGGCGAGATCCGGGTGGCGCCCTGGATGTCGTGGACGCGCAGCGGGCCCGGCGCGGTGTCGGTGGGCGACGGCGTGGGGGAGGGCGAGGGGTCGCCGCCGGGGCCGGAGCCGTCGCCGGCGCTGTTGCGCGGGGTGGGCGAGGAGGCCGTGAAGTCGGCGGAGTTGTCGTCCGTGTCGGCGAGCGCGCCGGTACGGGACACCGAGGCGGTGTTGCTCGCGCCCGTGGCGGGGCTGCCCTCGCGCACGACGGCGGTGCCGAAGCCCACCAGGTCCTTGACGGTGCCGTCGGCCGCGCAGTCCGCGGCGCTCAGGCAGACCAGGGCGGTGGTGGAGTGCACCAGCGCCACGGTGCCGCTGGTCGCCGACATCGCGATGGCGCCGGAGGCGTCGGCCGCGGGCCGGGCGGTGTCGCCGCCGGTGCCCTTCGACTCCTGGACGAGATAGCTGCCGCCCGCCGGAACGGCGCCCGTCAACGGGGTGACCTGCCACTTGCTGTTGGCGGTGGGCGACCCGCTCAGGTACTGCACCGACCATCCGCTCAGGTCGAACGGCGCGCCACCGGCGTTGCCCAGCTCGATGAAGTCGTTGGTCAGGGAGGCACCGGAGTTCCCGCCGCCGCCGTACGCCTCGGAGATGACGGCGTCCGCGGACGGCGCCGCCTGGGCCGAGAGCGGCAGGGCGAGCAGGGAACCGACGATGCCGATGGGGAGCGCCAGGAGGCCGGCCTTGGCACCTCTGCCGCGCAGGGACGGCGGTATGCGTGAAGACACGTAGGGCTCTTTCGTGCGGGGACCGATGAGGAACGAAGCGACTGAACCGTGGGAGGTGGCACGCGAGTTGTGGACCGGCAGAAAAGATACGCGCGTAGATTGTGGGCAACAAGACGGCGGGGCCCACGAGGACGAGGGTTTGCCCAACTGTTCGCCGGACGTAACCGCCCGGCCCACCGCAGGGGGGCGACATGCCCGGTTCCGTACCGGATCGACGCCGTCCGCGCCCCGGGCGTCCGGTGGGCCGACCCGGTGGTCGCCCCCTCCGGTCCTCGCCGTCGCCGCTTTGTTCCGCCGGTGGTCCGGAAGCCGTCCCTTCTCCGGGCCGGGAATTGCTTTTCCCCTTTGTCGTCGGGTAGTTCTCCCGGTCATGCCGAAGGCCATGAATGAACGCTCCCGGGAAACCGCCGAATCCGTCCTTCTCGACGAGTTGAGGCGCCTGCTCGAACGGCACGCGCGCCCCGATCTCGGCACCCCCATCGACGACGTGGTGATTTTCCGGGCCGACGAACCCCATCCACCGAGACCCACGACCTACGGCAAGACCATGGCCCTCGTCGTCCAGGGCGCGAAACGGTTCGCGCTCGGCGACGTGATCCACGACTTCCGCGCCGGACAGTATCTGGTCGCGTCGGTCGACCTCCCGGTGACCAGCCACTTCGTGGAGGCCGGGCCCGACCGGCCGGGCCTCGGGGTCGGGCTGAACCTCCAGCCGTCCGCCGTCGCCGAGGTCCTGCTCCAGGCGGCACCCGGCGACCTGCCGGACCTCGACGGCGCCGCGCCGCCCGGCCTCGCCGTGAGCACCGCGCCCTTCGAACTGCTCGACGCCGTCGTCCGGCTGCTGCGGCTGCTCGACCGGCCCCAGGGCAGGACGGTGCTCGCGCCGCTGGTCAAACGCGAGATCATCTGGCGGCTCCTCGCCGGGGAACAGGGCCCGACCGTCCGCCAGTTCGGCCTGCCCGACAGCAGCCTGAGCCATGTCGCCCGCGCCGTCCGCTGGATCCGCGACCACTACGACGAGACGTTCCGCGTCGAGGACGTGGCCCAGCGGGCGGGCATGAGCGTGTCGGCCTTCCACCGCAGCTTCCAGGCCGTCACCGCGATGAGCCCCATCCAGTTCCAGAAGCAGATCAGACTCCAGCGGGCCCGCCTCCTGCTCGCCGAGGACGCCACCGACATCGCCGGCATCAGCCGCCGCATCGGCTACGACAGCCCCTCCCAGTTCAGCCGCGAATACCGCCGCCAGTTCGGCGCCCCGCCCAGCCGCGACGCCACCCGGCTGCACGGCGCGGGAGGACCGGACGGGGAGTCCGCCCCGACGCGCTGAACGGTCGCGGGCAGGATCAGGCAAGCATGCGCGAGCTTTGCACAACACATCCTCCCGACGCGTTGGTTACGTTTCCTTCTGCCCCCACCGGCCGAATTCCAGAAGGAAACACATGGGAGAAGAGTTCCGCAGTGATATCGCGCTCCGGGTCAACGGCGTACTCCATCGATTGAACGTCGACAATCGCGCGACCCTCCTCGACACCGTGCGTGAGGAAATCGGTCACACAGGGCCGAAAAAAGGCTGCGACCAGGGCCAGTGCGGAGCCTGCACGGTCCTGCTCGACGGCCGCCGCGCGGTCTCCTGCCTCACCCTCGCCGTGGCCGCCGACGGCGCCGAGGTCATCACCGTCGAGGGCCTGGCCGAGGACGGCGAACTGCGTCCGCTTCAGGAGGCGTTCGTCCGGCTCGACGGCTTCCAGTGCGGCTACTGCACCCCGGGCCAGCTCTGTTCGGCCGTCGGCATGCTCGCCGAGCACGCGGCGGGCTGGCCCAGCGCCGTCACCGCCGACACCTCCCCCGACCGGCCGGTGGCGGACCTGGACGCCGCCGAGGTGCGCGAACGGATGAGCGGCAACCTGTGCCGCTGCGGCGCGTACCCGTCCATCGTGCGGGCCGTGCTGGAGACCGCCGCCCGAGAGGAGGCGGCACGGTGAAGGAGTTCACCTATCGCCGGCCGACCGGAGTGCGCGAGGCCCTCACCCTCGTCGCCGACACGGACGGCGCCCGCTACCTCGGCGGTGGCACCAACCTCGTCGACCTGATGAAGGACGAGATCGAGGCCCCCGCCCGGCTGGTCGACGTACGGCACCTGCCGCTGGACGGCATCCGCGAGACACCGGACGGCGGACTCGTCATCGGCGCGACCACCACCAACAGCGACCTCGCCGCCCACCCCGAGGTACGCCGCCGCTACCCGGCCCTGAGCCAGGCCGTGCTCGCGGGCGCCTCCGGCCAGTTGCGCAACACGGCCACCACCGGCGGCAACCTGCTCCAGCGCACCCGGTGCGGCTACTTCGCCGACGTTTCCCAGCCGTGCAACAAACGCGCGCCGGGCAGTGGTTGCGCCGCCGTCACCGGCGACCACCACAACCACGCGATCCTCGGCCGGTCCGCGCACTGCGCGGCCACCAACCCGTCCGACATGGCGGTGGCCCTCGCCGCGTTCGACGCGGTCGTGCACTACGAGACGCTCGACGGCGCGTACGAGGTGCCGCTCGCAGAGTTCTACCGCCCGGTCGGCGACACACCGCAGACGGAGACCGTACTGCCACCGGGCGCGCTGATCACCGCCGTCGCCCTGCCCGGTGCGGCGCGCTTCCCGGTCTCCCGCTACCGCAAGGTGCGCGAGCGGGCGTCGTACGCCTTCGCCACCGTGTCCGTCGCGGCGGCCCTGGAGGTGTCCGGGGGCACGGTCCGCGGCGCGCGGATCGCGCTCGGCGGTGTCGCCTCGAGGCCCTGGCGCGCGGGGACCGCCGAATCGGTCCTGGTGGACGCGCCGGCCACCCCGGAGGTGTTCCGGGCCGCCGCCGAGGCGGAGCTGTCCGCCGCCGAACCGCTGCCCGGCAACGCGTACAAGGTCGCGCTGGCCCGGAACCTCGTCCGGGCCGTGCTCACCGAACTCGCCGACCGGACCGGCTGACCACCGACCTCCAAGGAGACCCCGACATGACCTCCCCCGTCAGCGCGTCCCCGCGGACGCCGGCCGAGGCCGCGCCGCACCCCCTCCCGCCGGGCCCGCCCGTGAGCGTCGTGGGAACCCCGCGCACCCGCGTCGAGGGCCCGGACAAGGTCACCGGACGTGTGCGCTACGCGGCCGACGAGCCCCTGCCGGACCTCGCCTTCGGCTGGGTGGTCACCGCCACCGTCAGCCGCGGACGCGTCCGGCGCATCGAGGCCGCCGCCGCGCGCTCCATGCCCGGTGTCCTCGCCGTGCTCGACCACCGCAACGCCCCTCCCCTGAACGCCGGGGCGGGCTCCTTCTTCGGCCCGGACGGCGGGCTCCAGCTGCTCCAGGACGACGTGGTCCCGCACTCCGGCCGGATCGTCGCCCTGGTGGTGGCGGAGACCCTCGAACAGGCCCGCTCGGCGGCCGCGGCCCTGCGGATCACCTACGACGAGGAACCCTTCGACGTGGGCTTCTCGCTGGAGCACCCGGCGGGCCGGCCCGCGACGTCGTTCTTCGGGCACGACGCCGACCTCGGCGACGTGGAGGGGGAGCTGGCGTCGAGCGCGGTCGTCGTCGACGAGCGCTACCGCACGCCCGAGGAGCACGGCGCCGCCATGGAGCCGCACTCCGCGACCGCCTGGTGGGAGGACGACCGGCTCCAGGTCCTCGACAGCAACCAGGGCCCGTTCCTCACCGCCATGACCCTGGCCACGCTGTTCTCCCTCGACCCCGAGCGGGTACGGGTGCGCGCCCAGCACGTCGGCGGGGGCTTCGGCTCCAAGTCGGCGGGATGCGGGCCCCAGTTGATCCTGGCCGTGATGGCCACGACGCTGCTCGGCCGTCCGGTGCGGGTCACCCTGAGCCGCAGCCAGGTGTTCCGCACGGTCTCCATGCGGCCCGCGACCGACCAGCGGGTCCGGCTCGGCGCCGACGCCGACGGCCGGCTGCGCGCGATCGACCACCGGTCGGCGTTCGAGGTCTCCCCGCTCGCGGACTACCTGGAGAACTGCACCGAACTCTCCAACACCCTCTACGCGGCGCCCGCGATCCGCACCTCGCGCACCGCCGTCCCGGTCGACATCCTGCCGCCGTACTCGGTGCGCGGCCCGGGGGCGACGCCCGGGTCGTTCGCGCTGGAGTCCGCCATGGACGAACTGGCCGAACGGCTGGGCACGGACCCGCTGGAGCTGCGGGTGCGCAATGAGCCGGAGACCGGCCCCGTCACGGGTCTGCCGTTCAGCCGCCGCAACCTCGTCGCCTGCATGCGCGAGGGCGCCCGCAGGTTCGGCTGGGCCGCGCGCGACCACCGCCCGCGGCTGCGCAGGGAGGGCGACCTGCTCGTCGGCACGGGCATGGCGGCCACCTCCTTCAGCGCCGGGGCGCTGCCCTCGTCGGCGTCGATCACCGCCGAGGCGGACGGCACCTTCACCGTGGCCGTCGGCGCGAGCGACATCGGCACCGGCGCGCGCACCGCGCTGACCGCCGTCGCCGCCGAGGCGCTGCGCGTCGGGCCCGAGCGGATCCGGCTGCTGATGGCCGACAGCGACCTCGGACCCGCCTGGAGCGCCGGGGGATCACGGGGCACGACGTCCTGGTCCTGGGCGATCACCGAGACCGCGGCGCGGCTGCGCTCCCTGCTCGACGAGGCACCGGACCTGCCGGCGACCGTCTCGTTCGACACCACCGAGTTGCTGGCCGAACTGCCCCCGAAGGAACGGCACTCCTACAGCGCCGTCTTCTGCGAGGCGACCGTCGACCCGGCGACGGGGGAGGTGCGGGTACGGCGGCTGCTGGGGATGTTCGCGGTGGGACGCGTCGTCAATCCGCTGCTCGCGCGCAGCCAGTTGGTCGGCGGCATGGTCATGGGCCTGTCGATGGCGCTCCACGAGGAGGGCGTCCGCGACCTCGCCACCGGCCGGCACGTCAACGCCGACTTCGCCGGGTACCACATCGCCGCCCACGCCGACGTCCCGGACATCGAGGCCGACTTCGTGCCCGACTACGAGCCCGGCGACCCCTCGGGCATCAAGGGCGTCGGGGAGATCGGCACGGTCGGCACGGCCGCCGCCGTCGCCAACGCGGTGTGGCACGCCACGGGTGTCAGACAGCGCGAGCTCCCGATCCGTCTCGACCGCGTGCTGGAGGAGACACCGCTGCCATGAGCGCCGTACGACAGGGGAGTCCGCCGTGTTGAGCGAGGTCTGACCGTCCTGGCCGTCCTGGCCGAACTGGTCGCCGTGACCCACGACCGACCGGGCCGCCGCCTGCGCGGGGGCACGACCCCGATCCGCGTCGCGCACCGGGCCGCGCCGGTCCGCACCGGTCGTTGAGGCGTCCCCGCGCACCGTCACATGAGGTCGGTGCGCGGGGTGACGGCCCAGTGGTTGGTCCGCAGCAGCCGGCCCGCGAACGGGGTGTCGACACGGGCCAGGAAGCGGAAGCCGACGGAGCGGCACAGCCGGTTGGACGCCTGGTTGGTCGTGGCGGGGAACGCGTGCAGGGTCCCCCAGCGGTCCTCGTCGCGGGCCCGCTCCAGCAGCGCGCGCACGGCCCGCCCGGCCAGCCCCCGCCCCTGGAACTCCGGCAGCACCATCCAGCCGATCTCGGAGACCGGCCCGTCCTCCGTCTCGTGCGACCAGACGGTCACCGTCCCCGCCACCGTGCCCGGATCGCCGGCGTCGGGGACGATCATCTTCAGCCAGGCGCGGTCCGCGGCCGCCTCCAGCGCGTCCCGCCGCACCTTGTCCGCCATCCCCTCCACGGGCAGGGGCCCGCCCAGGTCGGCCATCATCACCGGGTCGCACCGCATCCGGACGTAGGCGTCCACGTCGTCGGGCGAGACATCGCGCAGCAGCATCGGTTCTTCCCTTCCCCGAGGCCGCTCCCCGGCGGCCCGGACGTCACCCCGGTCGGGTGGGGCTGTTACTCACTTTCGGGTGATGAGGGCGGTGGGTCCAGGGCCCGGTCTCCCTGAAACACCGTCAAAAGCCTGCATTCACCTCATGAATGGACGATGCAGGCTAATGTCACGGAATTGTGCGGAACGTGTCGCCCCTTTCGCGTGTTGCTCACCATTTCTCCCCAAGATCGGGAAAGTGCGGGTGTGCGGCCGTTCGGTCGCCGATTGGTTCCGCGCACCGACGTGCGCAGACCCTGCGAAAGGGGAACTTGTGTCCGTTTCCGTGATCGCCCGCCGCCTGACCGCTGCCGCCGCCGTGGCCGCGGCCGTGGTGGGCGCGGCGGTACTGCCCGCGACGGCGGCCGAGCAGCAGGCACGTCCGAGTCGGGGCCCCGTGTCGATCGGTGCCGTCCAGTACGACTCCCCGGGCCGGGACGACCGCTCCAACCGCTCGCTGAACAGCGAGTGGGTCGACATCCGCAACACCTCCCGCCGGGCCGTGAACCTGAACGGCTGGCGCCTGTCCGACCGGGACGGCAACACCTACACCTTCCGCCGGCTCCGGCTCGACGGCGGCTCGACCGTCCGCGTCCACACCGGTCAGGGCCGGGACACCCGCAGGGACGTGTACCAGGACCGCAGCCGCTACATCTGGGACGACAACGACAGGGCCACGCTGCGCGACAACCGCGGCCGGCTCGTCGACGACGCCTCCTGGGGCCGCCGCTTCGGCGGCAACGACCGTGACAACCGGTACCGCGGCAACGACCGGGACAACCGGTACTGGGGCAACGACCGCGACAACCGCTACCGGGGCGACGACCGCTACTACGACGGTGGCCGCGACCGCCGTGACGGCGACCGGCGCTTCGACGGCGACCGTGACCGGCGTTTCGACGGTGAGCGCGGCCCCCGCCGCTAGGACCCCCGCAGACCCCGGCACACCCTGACACGGTGCCGGGCAGCACGACGGGCGGTGTGCCACCCGCATGCAGAGGCACACCGCCCGTTGTCACGCCCGCGATCAGCGCACCGCCGGTGGCCACCGGTGACCGGGCGGCGCGCACGGGCGGGTCACCCGGCCGACGGCTCCGAAGGGGCCGATGGTCCCAGGGGTCCCGACAGCATCGTCAGCAGCATCACCGACGGCTCCACCGCCCGTACCGTGTGCGGCAGCCGGGCCGGCAGACGGATCCAGGCACCCGGCTCCGCCGTGGTCCGCTCCTCGCCGAGGACCAGGTCCAGCCGGCCCCGCAGGACCTGGATGACCACGGGCAGGGCCGAGGAGTGCTCGGTCAGCTCCTGGCCCGCGGCGAACGCGAAACCGACCACGCGCACCCGCTCATCCCGGTACAGGACGCGGCTGAGGGTGCCGTCCTCGGGCAGCGGGAGCTCGGCCACCGGATCGGCGATGACGGTGGCGGGCCGGGAGACGGCAGAGACGTCGGACATGAACTTCTCCCCACGGGGTCACGAAGGCTTCAGAAGATCCGGGTCGGCCGGGCCACCAGGCCGATGGCGCCGAGGTAGTCCCGGTGCCGCTGGAACACCCCGCGCATGTGCAGCACCCGGCGCCGGGCGGCCGGGCTGCGCAGCGTGCGGCCGGCGATGCCCAGGGCGGCCGACAGCCCCTCGTCGGCGATCAGCCGGTGCGGTTCGAGCAGCGCCATGGGCGCGGTGCGCCGGTCGACGACGGTGAAGCCCTCGGCGGCCAGCAGGTCGCGCCAGCCGCCCGCGGTCAGCGGCCGGGCGCCGGCGTGGATGGCCTCGGCCAGGTCGGCCGTGATCCGGGCCGCGAGCGCCGGGTCGATGTCGTCGGGCACGAGGCACAGTTCGTGGACGGCGTACCGGCCGGTGCTGTCGGCCAGCAGCCGCAGCGCCTCCCGCACGATCCGCCGCTTGGCGGGCTCCGGCTGCATGGTCAGCATGGCCTCCCCGTACACGACGGTGGCGCTCCCCGCGGGCATCCCGGTGCGCGCGGCGTCGGCCCGTACGGCGGCGATCTGCGTGGGGCCCGGACCGGTGAGGGTGCCGAGGCGGGCCACGGCGTCCGGGTCGCGGTCGACGGCGGTGTAGGCGGCGGGCGCGGCGCGCAGGGCGAGCCGGGCGGTGGAACCGAGCCCGGCGGCCAGCTCCACCACCCGGTCGTCGGGACCGACCGCCAGCGTGTCGAGCATCCACCGGGTCATCCCCAGCCCGCCCGGCCGCAGGACACGCTTGCCCAGCCGGGCCAGCAGCCAGTGGCCGGGTATCCGGGAGGGGTCGAGGCCCTCCCCGGGGAAGGGCATGCTCTCGGCGAGCGGGCGGTCGTCGTTCCTGGGCGCCATGGGTGGGCCTCGCTCTCTGCTGTGCGCACGAGCTCTACTGAGGTGAACCTAATGCGCGGGTCCCGGGGCGCAGGGGGGCCGAACGTCCCAAGGCGGTGGGCCGACGGGGCAGCCTCAGAGCAGGCCGCTCCAGTACGTCCAGAAGCGGGTCAGGACGAGCAGCACGATCACGCCGTACCAGCCGGCCAGCAGCAGCCAGTGGCTCTCCCGCACCACGCCGAGCACCACCCGGCCCCTGCGGGACAGGGGGACGACACCGTGTTCCAGGTTGTGCAGCGTCACGTACCAGAACAGGGCGATGGTGGCGACCCACACCACGGCGCAGTACGGGCACAGCCGGCCGAGGTCGTACAGCGACTGCCAGATCAGCCAGTGCACGAACCCGATGCCCACCAGCGCCCCGGCGTTGAGGGCGAGCCACATCCACCGGTGCAGCCGGCCCCCGGTCAGTACGGTCAGACCGAGGGTGATCACGGCGGCGAACGCGGCCAGGCCCAGCAGCATGTTGGGGAAGCCGAGCAGGTTCCCCTGCCAGCTCTCCATGGCGGTGCCGCACCCCACCACCGGGCTGATGTCGCACGACAACCGGTAGGTGGGGTCCTTGAGGACACGCCAGTCGTCCACGGTGAGCTGGAAGGCGGCGAGCCAGCCGAGGACGCCGGCGCCGGTGACGATCCAGCCGATGCGCCGAGCGGGCACCGCCGTCGCCGTCGGACTCATGCGGCGCGCCGGGGGCCTGCGGCGGTGCGCGGCGCGGCCGGCCGGGTGGCGGCGCGCCGCCGGTAGACCAGGTAGGGGCGGGCGAGGTAGCCGATGGGCGCGCTCCACACGTGGACGAGCCGGGTGAAGGGCCACACGGCGAAGAGCAGACAGGCGCTCAGGGCGTGCAACTGGAACAGGAGCGGGGCGCCGGAGACGGCCTCCGGCTGCGGCTGGAAGGTGAGGACGCTCCGGAACCAGACGGACACGGTGGCGCGGTAGTCGTAGCCCCCGCCGAAGACGTTGTGGGCGGCGGTGGCGGCGATGCCGAGCAGCACCGTGAGCGACAGCAGCGGGAAGAGCACCTTGTCGCTGCGGTCGGTGCCCAGCCGGATGCGCGGGGACAGGAGGCGGCGGGCGCACAGCATGGCGAGCCCGACGACCATGGTGAGCCCGGCGACCGAACCGGCCCACACGGCCGTGGTGTGGTACTGGTGCTCGCTGATGCCGGCCCGCTCGGTCCAGGACGCGGGCACCGCGAGCCCCACCACGTGCCCGCCGATCACCATGAACGCGCCGAGGTGGAACAGCGGGTTGCCCCAGCGCAGCCAGCGGTGTTCGAGGAGCTGCGAGGTGCGGGAGGTCCAGCCGAACTGGTCCTGGCGGTAGCGCCACACGTGCCCGACGACGAACACGGCGAGGCAGACGTAGGGGACGGCGACCCACAGCAGGAGGTCGGCGCCGCTCGTGGCGGCGAGTGCGGCGGCGGTGCTCATCGGGAGCCTTCCGGGGTGGAGGGGGGCGGCACGAGGGTGGGCGGGGCCTGCTGCGGCGGGACGAACGCGCCGGGCGGCGCGAACTCGCCCGCCCCGTACGGGTCGAGACCGACCTCCTCGGCCGGCGGGCCCTGTGCGGCCAGCTCCTCCACGGCCCGCAGATCGGCCTCGCTCGCCGGCGGCAGCAGCTCGATCAGCGCGGCCAGCACGTGCCGGTAGGGCGAGCCGGCGTCCGTCAGGGCGCGGTGGATCAGTTCGATGCCGCGCCGGTGCTGGCGCAGCGGGGCCTCACCGGCACCCGGCCCGGCGAGCGCGGCGAACTCCAGGACGACCGGCAGGTGGTCGGGCAGCTCCGCGCCGCCCTCGCCGATGGACCAGCCGTTCGCGCGGTAGCGCTGGGCGAGGGTGAGCAGGGCCGTGCCGCGGCGGCGGGTGTCGCCGTGCAGGTAGTAGGTGAGGTAGAGACTGCTGCGGCGGCGCAGGTCGAACGTCTCGACGTAGTGCCGCTCCAGCGCGTCCGTGTCCTGGCCGGCGAACCAGGCGGTGAACTGGGCCAGCCGCTCCGCGGCGGGGGAGGGCGGCAGCGCGTCCACGGTGCTGCCGAGCACCTGCCGTGCCGCGGCGAGGTCGGCGTCCGGGTACTGGAGCAGCAGGGACATCAGCCGCAGGTGCAGGGAGCGGGTCTCGGCCTCCTCCGGGGTGAGCGGCTCCTGGCGGGCGGGGCGGTCCTGGCGGCGCAGGGCCGCCCGGACCCGGGTGCGGACCCTGCCGTCGGCGGTGGTGGGACGGGCGTTCACGCGGGGCCTCCGGTGGACTTCTCGGACGTACGGCGGCGCAGACCGGGCATGCCGAGCAGGACCCGGCCGCCGCCGTCGGCCGGCGTGCCACCGCCGGAGGACTCCACGGGGCAGCGGTTCTCCATCGCGGTCAGCGCGGCGGCGTCCTCCTTGTGGGCGGCCGGCACGACGTACCGGTCCGCGTACTTGGCGACGGCCAGCAGCCGGTGCAGGTCCTCCGCCTCGCGCGCGGTCAGCCCGGCGGCCTTCAGGGCGACCTCGTCGCCGGCCTCGCCGAGCGAACGCTCCCGCATGTACGAGCGCAGCGCGGTCAGTTTCATCAGCACCCCGGCGACCATGTCGGTGTCCCCGGCGGTGAACAGCTCCGCCAGGTACTCCAGCGGGATGCGCAGCCGGGTGACGGCCGCGAAGACGTGGTCGGGGTCGTCCTGGTCGCCGCCCGCCGCGCCGACGGCGTCCAGCACGGGCGAGAGCGGCGGCACGTACCAGACCATCGGCAGCGTCCGGTACTCCGGATGCAGCGGCAGCGCCACCTTGTACTTCGACACCAGCGCGTACACCGGGGAGCGGCGGGCGGCGGCCAGCCAGTCCTCGGAGATCCCCGACTCCCGCGCCGCCGCGACGACGTCGGGGTCGTCCGGGTCGAGGAACACGTTGCGCTGGGCGTCGAGCAGGTCGTGCTCGTCGGGGGTGGCGGCGGCCTCGCCGACGCGGTCCGCGTCGTAGAGCAGCAGACCGAGGTAGCGCAGCCGGCCCACACAGGTCTCCGAGCACACCGTGGGCTGCCCGGCCTCGATGCGCGGGAAGCAGAAGGTGCACTTCTCGGCCTTGCCGGTGGCGTGGTTGACGTACACCTTCTTGTACGGGCAGGCCGTCACGCACATCCGCCAGCCGCGGCAGCGGTCCTGGTCGACGAGGACGATGCCGTCCTCCACCCGCTTGTACATCGCACCCGACGGACAGGCCGACACACAGGCCGGGTTGAGGCAGTGCTCGCACAGCCGGGGCAGGTGGAACATGAAGGTCTGCTCGAACTCGAACTTCACCCTCCGCGCCCACTCGCCGGTCAGGTTGGGGTCGCCGCCCGCGTTCTCCGGAGCGCCGCCCAGGTCGTCCTCCCAGTTGGCGCCCCAGGTGATGGAGGTGGGGCGGCCGGTGAGCGCGGAGCGGGGCCGGGCCACCGGTACGTCCTGTCCGGCGGGCGCGGTGAGCAGGGTGTCGTAGTCGTACGTCACCGGCTCGTAGTAGTCCTCGATGCTCGGCAGGTCCGGGTTGGAGAACAGCGACAGCAGCCGCTTGAGCCGGCCGCCCGAGCGCAGCACCAGCCGGCCGCGCCGGTCGAGCGCCCAGCCGCCCTTCCACTGCTCCTGGTCCTCGTAGCGCCGCGGGTAGCCGACGCCGGGTTTGGTCTCGACGTTGTTGAACCACGCGTACTCGACGCCGGTGCGGTTGGTCCACGTCTGTTTGCAGGTGACCGAACAGGTGTGGCAGCCGATGCACTTGTCGAGGTTCATCACCATCGCGATCTGGGCCATCACGCGCATCAGTAGTCGACCTCCTGGGAGCGGCGGCGGATGACGGTGACCTCGTCGCGCTGGTTGCCGGTGGGACCGTAGTAGTTGAAGGCGTAGGTGAACTGGGCCTGGCCGCCCGCGAGATGGGTGGGCTTGACCAGCAGCCGGGTCAGGGAGTTGTGGATGCCGCCGCGCCTGCCGCCGACCTCGGTCTTCGGCACGTTCACCGTGCGGTCCTTGGCGTGGTACATGTACACCGTGCCCTCGGGCATGCGGTGCGTGACCACCGCGCGGGCGACGACGACGCCGTTGCGGTTGTACGCCTCGATCCACTCGTTGTCCTTGACGCCGATCTTCTCCGCGTCCTCGGCGGACATCCAGATCACGGGGCCGCCCCGGGACAGGGCCAGCATGTACGCGTTGTCCTGGTACTCGGAGTGGATCGACCACTTGGAGTGCGGGGTCAGATAGCGGACCGTGACCTCGGCGCGGCCCGCCTCGTGCAGCCGCTCGTCGCCGTAGTGCCGGGGGGCGTTCAACGGCGGCCGGTACACGGGGAGTTGCTCGCCGAGTTCGGCGACCCAGGGGTGCTGGAGGAAGAAGTGCTGCCGCCCGGTCAGGGTGTGCCAGGGCTTGCGGTGCTCGACGTTGATGACGAAGGGGGAGTAGCGGCGGCCGCCCGCCTCGCTGCCGGACCACTCGTAGGAGGTCAGCACGGCACGCGGCTGGGTGCGGACGTCCGCGAAGGTGATCCGCTCCGCCTCGCGCTCGGCGGCGAGTTCCACCAGGCCCTCGCTGCCGGTCTGCCGTTCCAGTTCGCGGAAGCCCTCCGTCGCCAGCCGTCCGTTGGTGGTGCCGGACAGGGCGAGGATCGCTTCGCACATGTCGGAGGCGGTGGCGAGCGTCGGCCGTCCCGCGGCGACCCCGTCGCGTACGGTCCCGCAGCGTCGCCGCAGCTGCTCGATCTCCTGGTCGGGGTGGACGGTGACGCCCTTGGTGGTGGTGCCCAGGGTGTCGAGGAGCGGGCCCACCGCGCGCATCTTCTGCGCGACGGCCGTGTAGTCCCGCTCGACGACGACCAGCCCGGGCATCGTCCGGCCCGGCACCGGCTCGCACTCGCCGGCCTTCCAGTCCCTGACCCGCCCGCCCGGCTGGGCGAGTTCGTCGGGGGTGTCGTGCATCAGCGGCACGGCCAGCACGTCGGTACGGGTGCCGAGGTGCTCACGGGCCAGCTCGCTGAACCTGTCGGCGATCGCGAGGAACGTGTCGTAGTCCGTGCGGGCCTGCCAGGGCGGGGCGATCGCCGGGGTGAAGGCGTGCACGAAGGGGTGCATGTCCGTGCTGGACAGGTCGTCCTTCTCGTACCAGGTGGCGGCCGGCAGCACGACGTCGGAGAACAGGCCGGTCGACGTCATCCGGAAGTCCATGCTGACCAGCAGGTCGAGCTTGCCCTCGGGGGCCTCCTCGCGCCACACCACCTCCTTCGGCCGGCCCTCCGGCGGGGTCTCGGCGGAGCGGACGGACGAGTCGGCGCCCAGCAGATGGCGCAGGAAGTACTCGTTGCCCTTGCCCGAGGAGCCCAGCAGATTGGCCCGCCACACGGTCAGCACCCGCGGGAAGTTGGCCGGGTCGTCCGGGTCCTCCGCGGCGAACCGCAGCCGCCCCGAGCGGAGTTCGTCGACGACGTGGTCGGCCACCTCGCGGCCCGCCGCCGCGGCCTCGTCGGCCAGGTCCAGCGGATTGCGGTTGAAGCCCGGGTGACCCGGCGTCCAGCCGAGCCGGACCGCCTGCGCCAGGGTGTCCGCGGTGGAGCGGCCCGCGAACCGGCCCTCGCCCAGCGGGGAGGCCAGCTCGTCGGGGCCGAACGCGTCGTAGCGCCACTGGTCGGTGGCCAGGTACCAGTAGGAGGTGCCCGCCATGTGCCGGGTGGGCCGCTGCCAGTCGAACGCGAAGGCCAGGTGCTGGAAGCCGGTGAGCGGACGGACCTTCTCCTGGCCGACGTAGTGCGCCCAGCCGCCGCCGTTCACGCCCTGGCAGCCGGTCATGGTCACCAGCGCCAGGAACGCCCGGTACATCGTGTCGGAGTGGAACCAGTGGTTGGTGCCCGCGCCGAGCGCGATCATCGAACGCCCCCGGGTCCGCTCGGCGTTGCGGGCGAACTCGCGGGCGATGCGCGTCGCCTGCTCGGCGGGCACGGAGGTGATGGTTTCCTGCCAGGCCGGCGTGTTCGGCTCCGAGGCGTCGTCGTACGAGGAGGGCCAGGAGCCGGGCAGCCCCGGGCGCCGCACCCCGTACTGGGCGAGCATCAGGTCGAACACCGTCGTCACCCGGCGGCCCGCGATCCGGCGGACCGGGACACCGCGCACCATGACCGAGCCGCCCTCCGTGGCGCCCGCGTCGAAACGCGGCAGCAGGACCTCCACGGTCTCCTCGGCCCGCTCCAGCAGGCTCAGTTCGGGCTCCACGTCACCGAGGTCGAGGTTCCAGCGGCCCTGCTCGCCCTTCGCCCAGCGGAAGCCGAGCGAACCGTTGGGCACGACGGGCTCACCGGTCGCCCGGTCGAGCAGCACCGTCTTCGAGTCGGCGTTCTCCTCGCGCTCCCCGTTCCCTTCGTGGTTCCCTTCGTGCCCCCCGTCCCGGCCCAGATCGGCCGCCGTCAGGAAGCCGTCGGGGACCAGGCCGTCCCCCTGCTCGCGCAGCGTGATCAGGAACGGCGCGTCGGTGTAGCTGCGCAGGTACTGCCGGAAGTACGGCACGTCCCGGTCGACCAGGAACTCGCGCAGGATCACGTGCCCCATGGCCATCGCCAGCGCGCCGTCCGTGCCCGGGTGCGGGGCAACCCACTCGTCGGCGTGCTTGACGTTGTCGGCGTAGTCGGGGCTGACCGCGACGACCTTGGTGCCGTTGTACCGGCTCTCCGTCAGGAAGTGCGCGTCCGGGGTGCGCGTCACGGGGATGTTGGCGCCCCACATGATCAGATAGCGCGCGTTCCACCAGTCCGCGGACTCCGGGACGTCGGTCTGGTCGCCGAAGACCTGCGGGGAGGCGACCGGCAGGTCCGCGTACCAGTCGTAGAACGACGGCAGCGTGCCGCCGATCAGCGACATGAACCGGGACCCGGCCGCGAACGACGCCATCGACATCGCGGGGATGGGGGAGAAGCCCGCGACCCGGTCGGGACCGTAGGTCTTCACGGTGTGCACATGGGCCGCGGCGATCAGCTCGGTGACCTCGTCCCAGTCGGCGCGCACCAGGCCGCCCTTGCCGCGGGCCCGCTTGTAGGCGCGGGCCCTGGCCGGATCGCCGGTGATCTCCGCCCAGGCGGCCACCGGGTCGCCCAGCCGGCGCCGGGCCTCCCGCCACAGCTTCAGCAGCGTGCCCCGGACGTACGGGTAGCGCACCCGGCTCGGCGAGTAGGTGTACCAGGAGAACGACGCGCCCCGGGGGCAGCCGCGCGGCTCGTACTCCGGGCAGTCCGCGCCGATCGACGGGTAGTCCGTCGCCTGGTGCTCCCAGGTGATGATGCCGTCCTTGACGTACACCATCCACGAGCAGGAGCCCGTGCAGTTCACCCCGTGGGTGGAGCGTACGACCTTGTCGTGCGCCCAGCGGTCGCGGTAGAAGCCCTCCCACGTGCCGTCGGTCGTGCCGAACACGGCCCTGCCGTCGGCCGAGACCTCACTGCGGGTGAGGAGTCTGCGTGCGGCCAGTGGCCAGTCCTGTGTGACGCCGCGCGACCGTCCGGGCCGTGCGCTCTGGTCGTTCTCCATGGTCGTGACGCTAGGTCCGCGCCCCCGCTCCGGCCTTGGGCCGATCGGCTCCCACCGCCCGTCCTACCGGCCCGATCCCACCGCCCACGACGGGCCCGTGCGACCCGTACGCCCAGGTGAAACGGTGTGACCGGTCGGCCACCCCGATACGGCCGCGGTGGGTCCCGCGCGGGAGCGCCCGGCGCGGGACCGGTCCCGCGCCGGGAATCCGGGCGATCAGCGGGTCGGGCGATCAGGGGATCGGGCGATCGGGGCGGCGGCGGACCGCGACCGGGTGTCCACGCGCGGGCCCCCACCGCGGCCAGGTGTCCACGCGAGGGCCCCCACCGTGGTCGGCGCGGGCCAATTACCCCGTTGCGCCCGGCCGTTCGGCCCTGGTGAGGGGCGCCGAAGCAGGACCAGCGGCGGCGCCGTCGGGTCCGGCAGGCCCACGCTCCGGGGAGCGCCGCCCGGAGAAGCTGTGACACGACCGACCGAGCGGCGGCACGGACCGTCGCAACCGCCCGCCGGCCACGTCTTCTCGTACCAGGCAGTGCGGGCGACGCGGCGATCCCTCGGCCGGTCACCGTCCGGCCGTCCCTCTGTCACCGGCCGGACAGGTGGTCCGCCACGCCCCGGGCTCCGGTCGTACCGGAGCGTGGCGGACCACGACGCCAGCACCCGCACCGGCTGCCGCGGCCGGTCGACACCCCCTGGAGACACCAGCATGAGTGCTCTCACCCTCGCGTCCGCCCTGGAGGACGCCACGGCCCTGGAGACCGCCGAGGCCCACCACGCCCGCACGGCCGGGGAACTGACGGGCCGCGTCGCGCTGCTGACCACCGCCGCCGGCAAGGACCCCGAGGCCGCCGAACGCCTGCGCCGCGGACTCGTGGCCTTCTGCGAACGCGGTGTCCTGCCGCACACGGCGGCCGAGGAGGCGGTCCTCTATCCGGCCGCCCGCGTCCTGCCCGACGCCCGGCTGCTGATCGTGAGCCTCGTCGCCGAACACCGCTGTCTCGCCGCGCTCGTCGACTCCCTGCGCACCGCGCCCAGCGCGGCCGACGCCGTCGCCGACGCCCGCGCCCTCCAGGTCCTCTTCGAGGAGCACACCGCCAAGGAGACCACCCTCGTCCTGCCGCTGCTGGCCACGGCACCCGACGTCTCCCTGGCCGGCCTCCTCGCCCATCTGCACGACCGGCTCACCGACCCGCCCACCACGGACACCGCGGGCACCACCGACACCAGGAAGGACACCACCATGACCCACGAGGAGACCGGCGGCTGCGGCGGAGCCTGCGCCTGCGGCGGCGCCGACGAGGAGGCCGTACCCGAACTCGACGTCCGCGGCGTGCCCCACGCGCTGCGCCACGCCGCGGTCTTCGGCGCGCTGGACGCCGTACCGGGCGGCGCCGCCATGGTGCTCGTCGCGCCGCACGACCCGCTCCCGCTGCTCGCCCAGATCGAGGACCGCCGCCCCGGCGCGTTCTCCGTCGAATACCTGGAACGCGGCCCCGAGGCCTGGCGCCTGCGCCTCAGCCACGTCTGACGGGAACGAGGTGCACCACGTCATGAACGCCGCGCACCGCCGCACCGGCACCCTGATCGGCGCGGTCGGCCTCGCCCTCGGCGCCGCAGGCCCGGTCATGCTGCTGCGCGCCCGCAGCGGACGCCGGGAGATACGCGCCGAACTGGCCGCCCAGCGGATCAGGTTCCCCGGCCACGGCCTGCCCGACCACCTCGCCGGATACGCCGGCCGCACCGTCGAGACCGGCGAGGACGCCCACGCGTACGCCGAGCTCATCAAGGACCACCTGGCCAAGGCCACCGGCAGCCGCACCTACGCCGAGATCACCGACGAGGTCCACGCCGCCGACGGCGAGAACGACAAGCTCAACGGGCTGCGCCAGACCGCCTTCATGGGCGAGATCCTGCGCGCCTCCCTGCTCTCCGCCTACCAGGCGTGGCAGCTCACCACCCTCGTCGGCGGCCTCGGCGCCCTGCTCACCGGAGCCGGCGCCGCCTTCCTCGTCACCGCCGGCTCCCTGGACCACGGCCGCCGCTGACGGCGCCGTACCCCTCGCACCGTCCCCCGCGGCCCCCGGCGGCCCCGGGCCGTCCGGCCCGCCGCCGGGGGACCGTCGGCCCACCCACGAAGGACTGATCGGCCGCCGCGGCGCCCGGCCCGCTGCCGGAGACTGAGCGGCGACCGATCCGGAGGAACCCCGTGCACCACTGCAACCGGCATCCGTGCGGCCGTCTCCACCGCCGGCCCCCGTCACGGATGCCGCGCACGGCCCGGCCCGGTCACCGTCCGGCCGCCCACCGTGTCTGCCCCGACTCCCGGGCGGCCGGACGAACACCCCGCACGAACGCCGCGCGGGGCGAGCGGTGAACCGCGGCCGAGCCGTCCGCCGACAGCACCAGGACGTCGCGGACCGGCCGTTCATCGTCATCTGGGAGTCCACCCGGGCCTGCCCGCTGGCCTGTCTGCACTGCCGCGCCGAGGCCGTGCCGCACCGCGACCCGCGCGAGCTGGACACCGGCGCGGCCAAGGAACTGCTGCGCCAGGTCGCCGCGTTCGGCCGGCCCGCCCCGCTCTTCGTGATCACCGGGGGCGACCCGTTCCAGCGCAAGGACCTCGCGGAACTCATCACCTACGGCACCGACGCCGGGCTCCACGTCGCCGTGTCGCCCTCCGGCACCCCCACGCTCACCCCGCGGCGGCTGAAGGAGGTGCAGGAGGCAGGAGCCGTGGGTCTGTCGCTCAGCCTGGACGGCTCCACCGCCGACCTGCACGACGGCTTCCGCGGGGTGCCCGGCGTCTACGGGTGGACCCTGGACGCCTGGGACACCGCCCGCGGACTGGGCCTGAAGGTCCAGATCAACACCACCGTCACCCGGCACAACCTGCACGACCTGCCGGACGTCGTACGGCTCGTCCGCGACCACGGCGCGACCACCTGGAGCGCCTTCTTCCTGGTGCCCACCGGCCGTGGCCGCCGGCTCGGCTCGCTCACCCCGGCCGAGACCGAGGACGTGCTCAACTTCGTGTACGACGTGGGCCTCACCGTGCCCTCCAAGACCACCGAGGCCCACCACTTCCGCCGGGTCTCCCTCCAGCGCCGGGTCCTCACCGACACCGGCGAGGACCCCGTCGAGGTGCTCGGACTCGGGCCGCTCTACCGGGAGTTGCGCGACCGCGCCGCCGAACTCGGCCTGCACACCGGGGAACGCCGGGCCCGCCGCCCGCCGCTGGACGTCAACGCGGGCCGCGGCTTCGTGTTCGTCTCCCACACCGGCACCGTCCACCCCAGCGGATTCCTGCCCCTGGACGCCGGCGACGTGCGCACCCGCACCCTGCCGGACATCTACCGCACCTCGGAGCTGTTCACCGGACTGCGCGACGCCGACCGGCTCACCGGCCGCTGCGGGAGCTGCGAGTTCCGCCGCGTCTGCGGCGGCTCCCGCTCCCGTGCGTACGGCGTGACGGGCGACCCCTACGCCGAGGAACCCTGGTGCGACTACCGGCCCGGGTCCTTCCCCCACCAGCGGGAGCTGGCGGCGCTGCTCGGCGACCCCGAAGGAGCCGCGCCATGACCGTGACCGGCGGGCCGGGCGGCCCGGCCCGCACCGTGGGCCGGCCGCCCGCCCGGCGCGCCCGGACCGCCCTGAAGGCCCGCCATCTGCGCGCCCACGTCCTGGTGGTGGGCTGGCTCGTCCTCGCCCTGTGCGCGGCCGCCCTCCAGCCCGCGCTGCCCGTGGCCCGCTGGCTGGCCGTCCACCTGTTCCTGCTGGGCGCCGCCACGACCGCCGTCGTCGTGTGGAGCGAGCACTTCGCCGTCGCCCTGCTGCACGCCGAGGTCCCCGACGAACGCCGCAGCGACCTCAGGCTCGCCGCGGTGAACGTCGCCGTGGCGGGTGTGGTGAGCGGGGTCTGGGCGGACAGCACGGCCTTGACCGGGGCCGCCTGCGCCCTGCTGGTCGCCGCGGTCACCGCGCACCTGGTCGTCCTGGTCCGCATGGGCCGGGGCGCGCTCGGCGGACGGCTCGCCCCCGTCGTCGGCTTCTACCGGGCGGCCGCCGCCGCGCTGATCGCGGGCGCCGTCCTCGGCTGGCTGCTCGCCACCGGCCGCACCGGCCCCCACGACCATGCCGGGCTGCGGCTCGCGCACGTCCACGTCACGCTGCTCGGGTGGATCGGACTCCCGGTCCTGGGCACCCTGTTCATGCTGTGGCCCACCGTCCTCGGCGTCCGCATGGCCGACCGCACCACCCGGACCGCCCGCTGGGTCCTCGTCCTGACCGGTGGCGGCCTGCTGATCGCGGTCGCCGGCCTGGCCGCGGGAGTGCGCCCGCCCGCCGTCGCGGGAATCGGCGGGTACGCCGTCGGCGTGGCCCTCGCCGCGCACCTGTTCGCCCGTACGGTGCGCCGCCGGCCCCCGATCTCGGCGGCAGCGGCCTGGACCCTGGCCGCTGCCGCCGCGTGGCTGCTGACCGGGGTCGTCGCGGACGCCGTGATCCTCGCCACCGGCACCCTCACCGGGGCCCAGGAGGGCATCGGCCGTCTGGTGCCGGTGTGGCTCGTCGGCTTCGTCGCCCAGGTGCTCGTCGGCGCCCTCACCTATCTGCTGCCGGTGGTGCTCGGCGCCGGGCCGAAGGAACGCGCCGCCCTGCGCGCCGTACTGGAGAAGGGCTGGCCGGCGCGGGTGTGCGCCCTCAACCTCGCGGTCGCGCTGCTGGCCCTGCCCGGCACCGCGGGCACCGCGGGCGCCGTCCTGGCCGCCCTCGCCGGGGCGGCCTTCCTCGCGCTCGTCGTCACGGTCCTCGTCCGCGGCGGGACGGCCGCCCGCACCGGCGACCCCGCACACACCGGCGACTCCGCCCGCACCGGAGGCCCCGCCCGGCGGCCGGTCCTGCTCGGTACGGCGGCCGGGACCGTCCTCACGGTCCTCGCCGTCCTGGTCGCGGGCAGCGGCCAGGACACCGGCACGTCCACCGCCGGGGACACCGGCACGAGCACCGCCACCGGTACCGGCGCCGCCGTGCGCACCGTCGCCGTCACCCTGGCGAACATGCGCATCCGCCCCTCCCGGATCAGCGTCCCCGTAGGCACCGCACTGCGTCTGAAGGTCACCAACGACGACGCCCAGCGCCACGACCTCAAGGTGCAGGACGGCCCCGCCACCCCGCTGCTGTCCCGGGGCGCCACCCGCACCCTCGACCTCGGCCCGGTCACCGAGGACCGCCAGGCGTGGTGCACCCTGCCCGGACACCGCGCCGCCGGGATGACCATGGCCATCGTCGTCACCGGCGGCACGGGCGACACCGGCGGTACGGCGGGCACCGACAGCGGCTCCTCCGGGCACGGCGACCACATGTCCGCCGCGGCCGGCGGCGGCCCGCTCGACCTGACCGCGGACTTCTCCCGGGGCTGGACGGCCCGCGACCCCGACCTGCCACCCGTGCCGGGCGGCACGGTCCACCGGCTCGAACTGCACGCCGCCCACCGGGAGATCGAGGTCGCCCCGGGGGTGAGACAGCGGATGTGGACCTTCGGCGGCACCGCACCGGGGCCCACCCTGCACGGCAGGGTCGGCGACGTCTTCGAGGTCACCCTCGTCAACGACGACAAGGGCATGGGCCACGGCATCGACTTCCACGCCGGCTCCCTCGCCCCCGACGGCCCCATGCGCACGATCCGGCCGGGCGAGCGACTGGTCTACCGGTTCCGCGCCGACAGGGCCGGCGCCTGGCTGTACCACTGCTCCACCGCGCCCATGCTCCAGCACATCGGCAACGGCATGTACGGGGCCGTCGTCATCGACCCGCCCGGCCTCGCCGAGGTCGACCACGAGTACGTCCTCGTCTCCTCCGAGCTGTACCTCGGCACCCCCGGCAGCACCGCCCAGGTGACCAAGATGCGCCAGGACACCCCGGACGCCTGGGTGTTCAACGGCGTGGCCGACCAGTACGCCGAGGCACCCCTCGCGGTGCGGCCCGGACAGCGGGCCCGCTTCTGGGTGGTGGCCGCGGGGCCCAGCGACGGCGTCACCTTCCACATCGTCGGAACCGTCTTCGACACCGTCTACAAGGAGGGCGCCTACCTGCTGAGGCCCGGTGACCCGGGGGGCTCGCAGGCGCTCGACCTGGGCCCGGCGCAGGGCGGGTTCGTGGAGACCGTGTTCCCCGCGCCCGGCCACTACTCCTTCGTCGACCACGACATGCGCCGCGCCGAGGCAGGCGCCCACGGCGTCGTGGAGGTGAGGTAGATGGGAGGCGTCGGCCTCTGGTCGTTCGTGCGGTTCCTGCACGTCACCGGCGCCGTGCTGTGGGTCGGCGGCCAACTGGCGCTCACCCTGGTCGTGCTGCCGCTGGCCCGGCGGCTGCTCGCCCCCGAGGAGAGGGACCGTTTCACCGCGCAGGCCGGCCGCCGCTTCGGACTGCTCACCGGCGCGCTCTTCCTCCCCCTCCAACTGGCCACCGGCTGGGCGATGGCACGGCACCGGGGCGTCACCCTCGCCTCGCTCGCCGACCCCGGCTACGGGCGGACCCTCGTGTGCAAACTCGCCCTGTTCGTCGTGGTGATGCTCGCCGCGGGCGGCCACGGCCTCGCCCACGCCAGGGGCCGTGCCGAACTGGCCCGCGCGCTCGCCGTCGTCTCCCTGGTCGGCTCCCTCGGCGTCGTCCTGCTCGCCACCGCCCTGCCCGCGACATGACCCGCCACCCCGCCGCCCGCCCCGCCCCCGGCGCCACCCGCCGCCGGGGGCGGGGCGGGCGGCGCCCCGACGCACCGCGAGACAGGCACCGGAACGACGGGTCGCCCGCGCTCGCGGACGAACAGGAGGCACCATGCGTACCCAGGCCGTGGACACCACCACGCCGGACACCCTGCTGACGGCGGCCACCGCCGCCCCGTCGATCCACAACACCCAGCCCTGGCGCCTGTACTGGAACGCCGACACCCGTACGGTCGAGGTCCGCTCCGCCGCCGAACGGTCCCTGCCCCTGGCCGACCCGAGGGGCCGCGCCCGGCACGTGTCCGTCGGCGCCGCCGTCTTCAACCTGCGGCTGGCCGCGGCCCGGCTGGGCGGCCGGCCGTACGCGGACCTGCTCCCGGACCCCGCGCGTCCCGACCTGCTGGCCACCGTCCACCCCCTGGACCCGCCCCGCCCCGATGAGGGTCCGGGACCGTGCGCCGACCTGTACGACGCGATCCCGCTGCGGCACACCTGCCGCCTGCCGTTCACCGGCCGCCCGGTCCCCGAATCCGTCGTCGCCGAGATGACCGAGGCCGCACGGACGGAGGGCGCCCGGCTCTACGTACCGGGCATCACCGCCACCCGCCGGCTGCTGCGCGTGACCGCCCTCGCCGAGGCCCGCAACCGGGCCAGCGCGCCCCGCACGGCCGAGGCCCGCGCCTGGATCACCGCGCCCGGGACGCGCTCCCCCTACGGCATCCCGCTCACCGCCCTCGGCCCGCTGGACGCGGCGGGACGGATGCCGGTGCGGGACTTCACCGGCCCCCTGCCCGCCTGGCGCCTGCCGCCCGTGACCTTCGAACGGCACACCCAGGTCGCCCTGTTGTGGACCGCGAACGACCGGCGGGAGGACTGGCTGCGCGCGGGCCAGGCCCTGCAGCACGTCCTGCTGACCGCCACCGCGCACGGCGTGCGCACCTCGGTCCTGCACCAGGCCATGGAGTGGCCCGACCTCAGGGCCGCCATGTGCGAGCCGAAACGGCAGTACTGCCCCCATGCGCTCATCCGCTTCGGCTACGGCCCGGACGGCGTCCCCACCCCGCGCGCCCGCGCCCGGCAGCCGCGCCGCCCCGCGCCAAGGCCCGCCCCCGAACGTGCCCCAGGTCGGGGTCCCGGGCCCGCGGACGGGGCCCGACGGTCCTGAATCCCGGCCGCCGGACGGCCCGACCGGTCCCCGCCCACGGGCCCGGTCGGGCCGCGGCGAGGAACCGACGGCCCCATGTGTGCGCACGCGCCCCACGAAAGGCTGATCACGGGCCGCCCGAGCGGTCGAACTGCGATCAGGAGGAACGAGATGACGCTCCAGTCATCTGCGAGCAACAACACGACTCCCGCGGCACACACGCCGGTCGCGGGCCGCGCATGGCTGATGCTGGCGGTCGCGGCGATCGGCTTCGCCGTGAACTTCTGGGCATGGGCCCTGCTCAGCCCCCTCGGCCCCCGCTTCAAGGACAGCCTGGGGCTCAGCTCGTTCCAGCAGTCGCTGCTGGTCGCCGTGCCGGTCGTGGTGGGCTCGCTGGGGCGCGTACCCGTCGGCGCGCTCACCGACCGCTACGGCGGCCGGGTGATGTTCCCGCTGGTGTCCGCGGCGACCATCGTGCCGGTGCTCTATCTGGGCCTGGCCGGACACTCCTCCCTCGGCGCGCTGCTGGTGGGCGGCTTCTTCCTCGGCATCGGCGGCACGGCGTTCGCCGTCGGCGTGCCCTTCGTCAACGCCTGGTTCCCGCCCGAGCGCAGGGGCCTCGCCATCGGCGTCTTCGGCGTCGGCATGGGCGGCACGGCGATCAGCGCGCTCACGACCGTCAAGCTGGTCGACGCCCACGGCATGGCCACCCCGTTCTGGATCACCGCCGCCGTCCTCGCCGTGTACGCGGTCCTGGCGCTGCTGGTGCTGCGGGACGCCCCGGGCCGTACGGTCCCTTCCGAGCCGTTCGCCGCGCGGCTGGCCGCAGCGTCCCGACTGGGCGTCACCTGGCAGGCGTCCGCGCTCTACGCGGTCGCGTTCGGAGGCTACGTCGCCTTCTCCGTCTACCTGCCCACCTACCTCAAGACCGGCTACGCCCTCGCCCAGCAGGACGCGGCCGACCGGATGGCCGGGTTCGTGCTGCTGGCCGTCGCGATGCGCCCGGTCGGCGGCTGGCTCGCGGACCGCGTCGGACCGGTGCGGGTGACGGCCGGCGCGCTGGCCCTCGTGCTCCTCGGGGCCGTCGCACAGTCCTTCACCCCCTCCCTGGCACCCGTCGGCACCGTGGCGTTCCTGCTGATGGCCGCCGCGCTCGGCGCGGGCAGCGGCTCGGTGTTCGCCCTGGTGGCCCTGCTCGCCCCCGCCAACAAGGTCGGCTCGGTCACCGGCATCGTCGGCGCCGCGGGCGGACTGGGCGGCTTCGTGCCGCCGCTGGTCATGGGCGCCCTGTACGGCGCGTACGGCTCCTACGGGGTCGGCCTGCTCCTGCTGGCGCTCACCGCCGGGGCGGCCCTGGCCTTCACCGGCACCGGGGTGCGCCGCGCGGTCGCCCGGCGCACGCCCGCGGTCCAGACGCGCTGACGGCACCGGCCGCGAAGGAGGGACACACGATGTGCGAGTACTGCGGCTGCCAGGCACTGGAGTCGATCGACGAACTGACCCAGGAGCACGAACGGGTCGTGACGCTCATCAGCCGTGCCAGGGACGCGCGGCGCGACGGCGACCTCGCCGCGATGGCGGGGGCCGCCCGCGAGATCGCCGCGGTGCTCGCGCCGCACACCCTGGTCGAGGAGTACGGCCTGTTCCCCGCCCTGGCCGACGACTTCCCCGACCAGATGGCACAACTGGAGGGGGAACACCGCGAGATCGAGGCGGTGCTCGCCGAGTCGGCGCACGGCACCCCGGCCGACCCCGGCTGGCCGGGGCGGCTGGAGGAGACCCTGGGCCTGCTGCGTGAGCACATCCTCAAGGAGCAGGACGGGGTGTTCCCGGCGGCGCTCGCGAACCTCACCACCGAACAGTGGGAGGCGGTCGAGATCCTCCGGGCCCGCGTCGGCTCCCACCCCCGCGAGCCCTCCTCGCCCTGACCGCCGCTCAGGCGAAGAACGCCGCCGCCCGGCCCGCCCAGGTCGCGATGTCGTCCGTCGTCCGCGAGACGTGCAGCGTGGCGGCGGGCAGCAGTCGGTCGAGCCGTTCGGCGGTGCTCAGCGGGTGGCCCGGGTCGGTGTCCCAGGCGAGGATCAGCGCGGGCACCCGCACGCCGGCGATCAGCTCCCCGGCGGGCAGGTCGGAGGCGCCCGCGCCCCGGAACACCGAGGGCAGCAGCTCATGAGCGAGGGACGGCACACCGGGGTAGCCGGGCAGCTCCTCGAAGATCGGCGGCACCGGTGCCTCGGCGAGCAGCGCCGCGAACTCCTCGGGCCCGACCTCCTCGGCGGTCGCGGCGAACTGCTCGTACAGCTCGCCCTGCGGGGCCCGGGTCTCCCAGGCGGTCGGCGGCGCCCCGAGCGCCACCGCCGCGAACCGCTCGGGGGCCCGGACGAGCGCCGACAGGATGGTGGCGGTCCCCATCGACACCCCCATGGCGCGCACCGGCTCGCCGGGGGAGAAGTGGTCGGCGACCGCCAGCAGGTCCTCCGCCAGAGCCTCCCACCGGTAGGTGCCGGGTTCGGGGGTCCCCTCGGACTCGCCGTGGCCGCGGGCGTCGTAGGAGATCAGCCGGAACCCCGCGGCCGGCAGCGCCGACCAGTCGATCAGCCCGAGCGAGCGGTCGGCGGCGCGGCTCGCGGAGAGGCCGTGCGCGTTGAGGACGACGGGCCCGGAGCCCTCGTCGCTGTAGGCGAGACGGACACCGCGTACCTTCACCGTTCCGGTTGCCATGTGACTCCTTCCGCCGGATTCCCGATGTCCTGGAGATCATGCTCCATGGGGGCGCCCGCCGTCAGTCCGGGGGTGCCGGGTGCCGGCCGGTGGGCGAGAGGCCCGGCGCCCGGTCGATGTAGGTGTCCAGGACCATCAGCGTGCGGGTCCGGCGCACCCCTTCCACGTCGAAGAGACCGCGCAGCAGCCGCTGGAGCTCGGCCGGGTCGCCGACGCGCACCTTCAGGACGAAGTTCGCGTCCCCCGCGACGGTGTGCAGGTCCTCGACCCGCGGATCGTCGACGGTGGCCCGGCGGATCGGCTCCGTGATCCAGCCCTCGGTCTCCAGGAGCACGAACGCGACGACGTTGCGGCCCAGTTGCTTGGGGTCGACCTCCACCGCGGTGCGCACGATCACCCCGCTCCGGCGCAGCTTGCGCACCCGCTCGTGCACCGCGCCGGTCGACAGACCCACCGCCGCCGCCAGGTCTGCGTACGTCCGCGAGGCGTCCTCCTGGAGCAGACCGATCAGCGTTCGGTCGATGTCGTCCATCCAGCCTCCTCGTAAATTCTTCGGCCGAACCCGATTCGGTCCGATTCTGATTCGGTTCTGCCAGCAATGAGCCGGATGCAATATAACGACATGAGCGATACCCAGACACGGTCCACACCCCTGCCCGCACGGGTGTGGATCCTGACCGCGGCCGTCACGGCCGTCGGCGCCCAGGCCCTCGTCCCCGGAGTCCTCCTCGCCGACATCGCGCGGGGCACCGGCATCGGCGTCGCCGCCGCCGGGACCGTCTTCGGGCTGTACGGCCTCGCCCTCGCGGCGAGTTCGCTCGCGGCCGGCGCCCGGCTCGGCGGCCTCGCCCCGCGCACCCGGGTGACCGGCGGCCTCGCCGCGCTGGCCGCCGCCCTGCTCCTCGTCGCCTCCGCCACCACGGGACCCCTGCTGCTGCTCGGCGTCCTCGTCGCCGGCGCGGCGGCGGGCGTCGCCCTGCCCGCGGTCTACCTGCTCGTCCCCGCGCTGGTCGACCGGGACACCGCGCCCCGGGCGACCAGCCGCGTCCTGCTGGGCTGGGCCCTCGCCTTCGTGATCGGCATTCCCGTCGCGGGCGCGGTCGCGGAGGGGACCTCGTGGCGCGGCGCGTTCGTCGTCCTGGCCGCGCTGACCCTGGCGTCCGCCGTCTGCGGGCGTGCGCTGCCCGCCTCCCGCACACCCGAGGCGGCCCGCCCGAGGTTCCGCGAGGCCCTGGACGACCGGAACCTCGTACGGCTGCTCGCCGGGGTCGTCGCCTTCATGGCCGCGTTCTACGGAGTCTTCGCGTTCGTCGGGACGGACGCGCGCCTTCGGCTGCACCAGGGCCCCGGTCTCTCCTCGGCCATCGCGCTCGCCTTCGGCTGCGGGTTCGCCCTCGCCGGCGCCGTACAGCGCTGGACCGCGCGGTTCGACCGCTCGCTGCTCCCGCCGGCGTTCGCCTGCCTCGTCGGGATCTACGCGCTGCTGCCCTACGCCGACCGCACCCTGCCGACCGTGCTCGCGGTGGCGGCCCTGTGGGGGTTCGTCAACGAGACCGCGCTGACCCTGCTCGTCGTACGCGTCTCCCACGGCCCCGGCGCCTCGACCGCGCTGGCCCTGTACAACTGCGTCACCTATGTCGCCGCCGCCGTCGGCACGGCCTGCGCCGGAGCGGTCCTGTCCGGCGCGGGCTTCCCCGCCCTCGGCCTGTGCGCGGCGGCCGTGTGCGGTCTGGGGCTGGCGGCGGTGTTGGGCACGTCACGCCCGTCCACGACATGAACGTCGACCGCGCCGCGCGGGTGTCCTGCACGGCCGGGTGAGCCCCGGAGGCCCCCGCCCACGCCCCCGGCGGTCCGGAGGTCGTGGGCGGGGGCCGGGCCGGTCAGGTCACGGGCGGCAGGTCGGGGCCCGTCGTGCCGAGGTGTTCCGTGGCGATCACCGGCGGCACCGGCCAGGTCACACCCTCGGGCGGCCAGCTCTGCCCCGTCTCCTCCAGGAAGTCCGCCGGCGGCTCGTACAGCGGCGGCTGCGTCCCGTCGGGGATCAGCGACGCCCAGGAGATCGCCGCGGTACGGTCCCGGAACTCCTGCTTCATGCCGTCCAGCAGGTCCGGCTGCTCGATGAGGTCGACGGCGCCCGCCGCGAGGTAGCGGGCGGCGGACAGCAGTGCCTGGTGGCCGATGCCGGTGGCCGCCGTGGCCGTGACGCCCCAGTTGTGGTTGGGCAGTCCGGGCGGGTAGGCCGCCGCCAGCAGCACGGCGGTGGGCACCTGCCAGCTGATGTCCGCGGTGTCCGTGGCCAGCCCGCCCGTGTAGGCCGCGGCGGGCGGGGCGAGCGGCGTCAGCTGTGTCGGCATCCCGGTCTCCGGGCGGCCGAGCGACTTCTGGATCTCCTTCGCCAGGGCGTGGTCGGCGTCGGTGAAGCGCGGGGCGCCGATCTGCTGCATGTTGTCGTTGAGGAGTTCCGCGCCGGCCTTGTTGGCGAGCACGTTCCACGTCGCGGAGTGGAACTTGTGCACCAGGCGCGTCCGGCTGGCCTGCGCCGCCGCCTTCGCGCAGTCCACGATCTTGTCGTAGAGGACCTTGGCGCGGGCCGGGCTGCCCTCGCGCACGAAGAACCAGATCGAGCACATGTCGGGGGTCACGTTCGGCGCGCCGCCGCCGTTGATGATCGCGTAGTGGAACCGGCCGGACGGGGCGACGTTCTTCTCCCGCAGGTACTCCGACATCGTCGCCATCAGCAGCGCGCCGTCCAGACCGCTCCTGTTGCCGAGCGGGGTGCCGCCGTGCCCGGAGGCGCCGAGGAAGGTGAAGGTCGCGGACATCAGGGCGCTCGTGGTGTTCCAGAACGGCACGGTGATGTTGAAGGGGTGCCAGTCGAGGAAGGCGTCCAGACCGTCGTACACACCGGCCTTGACCGCGTACGCCTTGCCGACGAGCTGTTCCTCGCCGGCGCTGCCGAACAGCTTCACGGTGGCTTCGAGTCCGTGCGCGCGGATCGCCTGGGCGACCGCGATCGCGGCGGCCGTGCCCCCGGCGCCCAGGACGTTGTGCGCGTCGCCGTGCCCGGCACCGTAGGAGGGGCCGTAGGCGTCGTAGTTGTAGACCAGCGGGTCGTGCGTGGACACGCCCTTCTTCTGGGAGAGGCCGGGCAGGGCGTCGTACTCGGCGTTGAAGCCGAGGACGGGGCCGCCGGTGCCGTAGGTGGCGACGAAGGCGGTGGGGAAGCCGGCGGAGCCCCACTCGACGGTGAAACCGTTCGCCTTCAGTAAGGCGGCGGTGGCCAGGGAGGACTTCCACTCGCGCAGGGACAGCTCGGCGTGCTGCCAGATGTCGTCACTGAGCCCGGTGATCGCCCGCTCGTTGGCGCCGATCCAGTCGAGCGCCGTCCTCTTGGCGGGGGTGTCCTTCGCCAGTCCCCCGGGGGCTTGGTACGTCGCGGGAGAGACGCCCGTCCGCTCGTCGTACCCGAGGGTGGCGGCGAGCACCGGGTCGGCCTGGAGGATCGCCGCGGTGGTCGCGGTCGCGCTCAGTCCGAACATCTTCAGCAGGCGTCTGCGGCCCACGGTGAGGTCGTTCACGTAAGTCTCGCTTCCATGCGGAGTGACCGTGATTCGTGATCAACACGGAGGCGAGGGGCCGTACCGTTCAAGCGGACGGCGGGGGAACGGTCTCCTCAGTGGGCCGGGGCGGTCCGGACGTCCTTCTTGCGGGCCCGGTAGGCGGCCGCCTTGATCCTGTTGCCGCAGGACTCCATGCCGCACCACTGGCGCCGCCGCCCGCGGGAGCGGTCGACGTAGACGCGGGTGCACTCGGGGTTGCCGCACTCCTTGAGGAGCGGCACGTCCGGGCCGCCGAGCAGGTCGACGGCCTGCCGGGCCACGGTCGACAGGGCCTCCTCGGGTGTCGCCTGCGTCCACCGGCCGGACGGTGTCAGCTGCGGCACGGCGGCGGGCCTGCGCGCCGCGTCGTTCAGCACGGCCAGCGCCCCGGTGTCGAGGCCGGCGCCGAGACGCCGGGCCGTGACCAGCCCGTACAGCGCCTCCCGTACGTCCGTCGCCCGCGCGACGTCGGCACGGTCGCCGGGCGAGACCGCGTCCACGATCCCGGACTCCACGTACCACGCGACCAGCCGGTCCGGTGTCGCCCACATCTCGAAACGGGCCGTACGCCGGGCACGCAGCGTGGCGACGAAGTCCAGCGCCGGGTGCCCGCAGACGAAGACGTGCGGGAGCCGTTCGGCACGGTCGGCGCGTTCGAGAGTCACCTCACCATCCTGACAGGTGACTGTCGGGTAGGCCCGGACGACGTGGGTGGGCCGGTGTCCGGGAAGGGTCCGGTCGGGGGTTCGTGTGAAAATGTTCGTCTGGCTCGCGGAGGAGAGGGACACGCGATGAGTGACAACGCGAAGAAGGCATTGCTGGCCGGCGGCTGCTTCTGGGGCATGCAGGAACTGATCCGCAAGCAGCCCGGTGTCCTGGACACCCGGGTCGGCTACAGCGGCGGCGAGCTGGCCAACGCCACCTACCGCCGGCACGACGGCCACGCCGAGTCGATCGAGATCGTCTACGACCCGGCGGTGACCGACTACCGCACGATCCTGGAGTACTTCTTCCAGATCCACGACCCCACCACCAAGGACCGCCAGGGCAACGACCTGGGCAGCAGCTACCGCTCCGCGATCTTCTACCTGGACGAGGAGCAGAAGCGCGTCGCCGAGGACACCATCAAGGACGTCGAGGCGTCGGGCCTGTGGCCGGGGCCGGTGGTGACCGAGGTCGTACCGGCCGGAGCGTTCTGGGAGGCCGAGCCGGAGCACCAGGACTACCTCCAGCGCTACCCGGACGGCTACACCTGCCACTTCCCGCGGCCGGGCTGGCGGCTGCCGAAGCGCGCGGAGGTCTGACCGCCGGGGGCCCGGGCCTGTCGGCTCAGGCCCGTCCGGGCGTACACCGTGGGGCGCCGGCCGTCGGTCGGCGCCCCACGGTGTCGTCGGCGGGCGTCGGCAGGTTCCAGCGGAACTCCAGCGCGTCCTCGTCCCGGACCACCTCGTGGCCGGGCGCGAACGCGCCGATCAGCCGGCGCGCGCGGTCGTTGTGCGGCAGCACGGACGCCTTGAAGCGCCGGATGCCCCGTCCCGTCGCCGTCTCGCGCAGCTCCGTCATCAGCCGCGCGGCGACGCCCCGGCGCTGCCAGGCGTCGGCGACCAGCACGGTGACCTCGGCGAGATCCGGGGTGCCGGGGACGACGGCGTAACGGGCCACGCCCACGAACCGGTCGCCGTCCAGCGCGACCAGGGCCTCCCGGTGGTGGTGGTCGACGTCCATGAGCTGGTCGAGGAGGGGTTCGCTCAGCTCGTTCAGCACCCCGTGGAACCGCAGACGGCGGCTCTGCGCCGACACCCGCGGACAGAAGTCCCGCAGCCGCTCCCGGTCACCCGGCTGCCCCATGGGCCTCAGCAGCGGCACCCTGTCCCCACTCCCGTTCCAGCCCGCGTGCGCGTCCCCCGTGATCACGGCTGTGCCGCCTCGTCCGCCAGCCGCCTGCGGGCGCGGTGGGCGCGCAGGTTCGCCAGGTTCCCGCAGGTCTTCACGTCGTGCCAGACACCGCTGTTGTTACGGGAGCGGTCGTAGAACGCGACCCGGCACTCCGTGTTGCGGCAGGTCTTCAACCGGCGCCAGGTGTCGTCGAGTTGGGACTGCCAGGCGGTGATGAGCAGCATGGACGCCAGATGCTTCGTGTCACTGCCGCGCGGGCCGGGCACGACCAGGCCGTCCCCGTGCAGGTCGAGGGAGACCTCGGCGGAGTGGACCACCGCGGGGCGCGGCCCCTCGGCCGCCGGGGGTCCGAGCGCCGCCGCGTCCTGAAAGGACCGTCGGTATTCGAGCAGCCGCTCACGTCCCTCCTCGTCGAGGGCGACGCGGGGTGCCGCGGAGCCGGTCGCGGCGGACCAGTCGGCCGCGACCGAGTCCGCCCACTCCTGCGCCGAGGACAGGTCGGCCAGCAGGTCCGCGCGCCGGCCGCCGGCCGAGACCGTGTTCAGCAGGTCGTGCACCAGGGCGAGGGTGCCCGGAGCGGGCTCCAGTCCGTAGCGTGCCGTGGCAGGCCAGGGTGATCGCGTCATGTCCGGCGACTCCCTCGTGGGTGGTCCGAGTGGCTCCGCGGCCGACTCCCTCGACCGCAGTCGACATAAGCATAACGCTCAAGCCTCTGTGGCTGAAGGGGGGTGGACGCGTACCGAGCCGGCTCGCGCGTGCCGGAGGCGACCTGGGCGCGCGGCGGGGACGCACACGGGCCGGGTGCCACGTGCTCCGTGGCACCCGGCCCGCCGCTCAGTGGCCGCGCGCCGCCGTGAACCGGCCCGCCCAGTACGCGGTGCGGTCCAGGTAGGACGTCTCGGCCGCGGTACCGGTCTTGCCGTAGGCACCGTCGTAGGTCCGGTACCCGTGGCCGGCCGGCGGGGTGGAGTCGGCCGGTTCGATCTGGCTGCCCTCGTGCCACTCGTTGAACGAGGTGACCGACACCCAGGTCGGCGAGCCGCCGATCTGCGGGTCGAGGGCGTTGTTCCACTGCTGGTCGTACGCCGCGCCGTTCCTGCGGTCCACCGTGGGGGTGCTGTTGCCCGGGACGGCCCGGTCGTCGAGATAGCCGGGGGCGACCGACGGGGCCCAGATCAGGTTGTGGGCCCGCGCGTAGTCACCGGCCTGCTTCCAGCCGGGGGCCGTGGCGCCCGCGATGCCGTCGTAGGTGTACAGCCCGGAGAAGTGGGCGATCTTGCTGGTGTCGGTGGTCTGGGCGAGCACGATGCTGTTGCCCGTCACCTGGTCGAGCGCCGTCCAGTCGCCGACGTCCAGGCTCTGGAAGACGTAGAAGGCGCCCTTGTTGCCGTGCTCCGCGGAGCGGTAGAAGGCGGGGTGGCCGCCGTAGGTGCTGTTGATGTACTGGATGTCGGCGGCCGTGGACGCCCCGGTCCTTCCGGCGTACGGCTCCAGGTGCCAGGCGACCTTGATGCCTTCCTTGGCGGCGGCGTCGAGCACACCTCGGGCGAGCCCGTCCTCGTAACCGCCCCGGCCCCACCAGCTGTAGACGAGGACGCCGGCGCCGGACCGGGCGATCCACTTCATGTGCTGGGCCACGGTGGTGGCGAAGTCACCGGAGTCGTACGGGCCGAGCGCCGGATAGAGGTCGGCGCCGATGTCGTCGGGCGGGTTGTGTCCGCCCTGCGGCCAGTGCCGCCACGAGCCGCTGACCGCCGGGGTGCCGTACCAGGGGTAGTAGAACAGGTGCACGTTCTGGTCCAGCGCCTGGACGGCCGCGGTGGCGCCGAGCGAGAAGGTGTCGATGTCGAACAGGGATCCGCTGCCGCCGGTGAACCGCAGGAAGAGCGGGCCGGACGCGGTGGCGGTCAGGGTGGTGGAGACGGTGGTGAAGGTCTCCCAGTTCCCGGTCACGGGCACCCGTACGGAGCCGAGCAGGGTGCCGGTGGCCGAGCCGGAGCGGATCTCGATGGTGCCGCCCGCGCCGGCCGACGAGACCTTGGCGGTGAAGGTGCGGGCGCCCGCCGTGGAGACGTTGGCGTAGCCAGCCCAGTCGCCGTTCTCGATGTACCCGAGGGTCTGGCCGCCGCTGGCCGGACCGTGCCCGGCGGCCTGCACGCCCGAGCCCGAGGTGTACGACTCGGCCTCCACCTGTCCGCCGTTGCCGCCGCCGCCCGGGGCCGAGCAGTCGGCCTGGACCTGTCCGGCCGCGTAGCGCACGGCACCCAGCAGCAGGGAGCGGAAGGCGGGGTCGCTGTAGGACTCCGCGGTGTGGCCGAGGCCGGTGTAGAAGGAGCGCCCGCTGCCCTGGGCGTGGCACCAGGTGATCGGGTGGTCGCCGCCCATCTCGCCACCGCTGTACGTGGTTTCGTCCAGGGTCTGGAGCACGTGGACGTTGGGGCGCGGATTGGTGCGGTAGTTGTACCACTCGTCGGTGCGCGTCCAGGTCGTGCCCAGGTGCGCGGTCGCCGGGTGGGTGCGGTCCTCGTTCTTGAGCGTGGCCTGCTGGATGGCGGGGTGGCTCTTGAACCAGGCGCCGACGAGGCTGCCGTAGTACGGCCAGTCGTACTCGGTGTCGGCGGCGGCGTGCACCCCGACGAAGCCGCCGCCGGAGTCGACGTACGACTGGAGGGCGGTCTGCTGGGTGGCGTTGAGGACGTCGCCGGTGGTGCTGAGGAACACCACCGCCTCGTACCCGGCCAGGTTGGACGGGGTGAACGCGGCGGCGTCCTCGGTGGCGGTGACGGTGAAGTCGCTCTGCTGCCCGAGGGCGCGCAGCGCGGTGATGCCGGCCGGGATCGAGTCGTGCCGGAACCCGGCCGTCTTGGAGAACACCAGGACGTCGAAGGGCGCGGCCTGCCGTTCGGGGAGGGCCTGGGTCAGCTGGGCCGGGGCGGCGAGGACGCCCGCGAGCGCCAGGGCGAGGGCCGCGAGGGAGCGGCGCACACCGATCATGGTCATCGCCCCTTTCGCGCCGAGGCGCCGAGGGAGAAGGTGTCGATGTCGAACAGGGACCCGCTGCCGCCGGTGAAGGTGAGGAACAGCGGCCCTGAGCCCGATCCGTTGAGGGCGGTCGTGACGGTCGTGAAGGTCTCCCAGCCGCCGGTCACCGGGACGGTCACCGAGCCGAGCACCGGCCCGGTCTGGGAGCCGGAGCGGACCTGGACGGTGCCGCCCGCGCCGGCCGAGGAGACCTTGGCGGAGAAGGAGGACGCGCCCGCCGTGGACACGGAGGCGTAGCCCGCCCAGTCGCCGTTGTCGATGTAGCCGAGGGTCAGGCCGCCGCTGGCCGCGGCGTGCGCGGCGGACTGCACCCCGGAGTTGGAGCTGAACGACTCCGCCTCCCAGGCCGTCGTGGTGGGTCCGCCGCTGCCGAAGGTGAAGGCGTCGACGTCGAACAGGTTGCCCTGTCCGGTGGGCCCGTGGAACACGAGGAACAGCTCGGTGCTGCCCGACGGGATCTGGGACAGGGACGCGGAGACGTCGGTGAAGGTCTCCCAGCTGCCGGTCACGGGCACGGTCGCCCGGCCGAGCAGGGTGCCGGTCGCGGAACCCGCGCGGACCTCCAGCGTGCCGCCGGTCCCGCCGGAGGAGACGCGGGCCGTGAACCGGGAGGCGCCGGTCAGCGCGTACGGCTTGAAGGAGATCCAGTCGCCGTCGTCGGTGAACCCGACCGTGGTGCCGCCCTCGGCGCTGCCGTGGGCCGCGGTCTGGATGCCGGACTGGGCGGAGAAGTGCTCGGCCTGCCGGTGCCGGGGCTGGAGGGTGCGCAGCGAGTGCGTGGTCAGACCGCCGGAGTCGGTGTACTCGGCGTCGAGCACGCCGTACAGATTGGCCGCGCTGTCGTGCTCGCCGTCGACCGGGATCGACAGTGTGCCGGTGCAGCCGGTCGAGGAGGTGATGGCGTGGGTGTGGCTGTCGTGGCCGAGCGAATAGGTGACCTTCACCTTGGAGCAGTCGGCGGCGCCGTCCTCCGCGTCGCTCGCCTGCACCCGGAAGGGAACCGTGTCACCGAAGGCGAACAGCTGTCCGTCCAGGGGCTGTTGGAGGGTGACCGCGGGAGCGGTGTTGCCCGCCGTCACGACCAGGCTCGCGGTGCCGGTGAGACCCTCGGGGTCCCGGACGGTGAGCGTCGGCCGGAAGGTGCCCCGCGCGGTGTACGTGTGGCTCGGATTGGCCTGCGTGGACGACGTGCCGTCACCGAAGTCCCACGAGTACGTGAGCGCCTTGCCCTCCGGGTCCGAGCTGCCCTGGGAGGAGAACTGCACGGTCAGGGGCGTGGCGCCGGAGGTCTTGTCGACGGCGGCCTTGGCGACCGGGTTGCGGTTGCTGCCCGCGATGTACTCGATCCGGTACAGCGCCTGGTTGTTGCTGCCGGTGCCGTAGTCCAGCACGTACAGCGCGCCGTCCGGTCCGAAGTCGCTGTCGATGATCTGGGTGCCGTTCCAGGGGAAGCTGTCGATGGTCCCGTAGCCGCCGCTGCTCGTCACCTCGACGGCCTTGATCCACCGCCGTCCGTACTCGGTGGCGAAGAACCGTCCGTCGAGCGACTGCGGGAACTTCACCGAGGAGTTGAGGTTCGGGTCGTAGCGGTAGACGTCGCCGGCCATCGGGGACTCGGAGCCGCCGCCGAACTCGGGCGGGGAGCCGTCGAGGCCGTACTTGATCCAACTCGTCTTCACCGGCGGCAGCTTGGACTGGCCGGTGTTGCGGAACGAGTTGTTGGTGGGCCCGCCGCCGCAGTCGTACTTGGCACCGGAGGGACCGCTCGGGAAGGTGTACTCGTTGTACGTCTCCGAGGTGGTGTTGGTGCCGGTGCAGTACGGCCAGCCGAAGTTGCCCGGGGCGGTGATGCGGTTGAACTCGACCTGGCCGCCGGGGCCGCGGTTCGAGTCGGTGGTGCCCGCGTCGGGACCGTAGTCGCCGATGTAGACGGTGCCCGTGGGACGGTCGACGGACATGCGGAAGGGGTTGCGGAAGCCCATCGCGTAGATCTCGGGCCGGGTGTTCGCCGTGCCCGGTGCGAAGAGGTTGCCGGAGGGCACGGTGTAGCCGCCGGCCGCCGTGGGCTTGATCCGCAGCAGCTTGCCGCGCAGGTCGTTGGTGTTGCCGGAGCTGCGCTGGGCGTCGAACTGCGGGTTGCGGTTGGTGCGTTCGTCGATCGGGGCGTACCCGGCGGAGTCGAAGGGGTTGGTGTCGTCGCCGGTCGTCAGATAGAGGTTGCCGGCCGCGTCGAAGTCGATGTCACCGCCGACGTGGCAGCACTGGCCGCGGTCGTTGGCGACCTCGAGCAGCACCCTCTCGCTGGCCGTGTCGACGGTGTTGTCGGCCTTCAGAGTGAACCGCGACAGGTTGAGATGGCCCTTCCAGGCGTCGAAGTCGGCGGCCGTGCCGGTGGTGGGGGCGTCGCCCGCGGGGGTGTTGAGCCTGGGGGAGTAGTACACGTAGATGTAGCGGTTGGAGGCGAACCCGGGGTCGGCCGCGATGCCCTGGAGGCCCTCCTCGTCATGGGTGTACACATCGAGCTTGGCGGCCTGCTTCGTGTTGCCCGCGGCGTCGGTGTAGCGGATCGTGCCGTCGCGCGCGGTGTGCAGGACGGACCGGTCGGGGAGCACGGTCAGCGACATCGCCTCGCCCAACTCGGCGGCCCCAGTGGCCAGTTGGACGTGCTGATAGTCGGCGGCCGGGATGTCCGCGGCCGACGCGGGCGAGGGCGCGAGGGCCGTCACGGTGGCGGCGGCCAGCGCGAGGGTGAGGGTGGTGGCCCATCCTGGTCCTGGGCGTGGACGTCTGAACACAGAGCTTTCCTTCCTGACGTCATGGGGGTGTCAGGCAAGGCGCGCGCCGGACGCGCTGGTTGCCGTCGCATCACTGCGCGTGCGTGCGCAGCGTTTTCGGGTGGCGCGAGGAAAGGTGCGGGATGGTGCGGCTCACTTGCAGGCTGGCAACGGGTCCTGCTTTTGTCAAGCGCCTGTCAAAATTGGGTCGGCGGTCGGCGGCGGACCGTCTCCGGGGCCGCGCGACGGGGTTCCCGCATCCGTGCGAACAAGCGGAATCGCGGCCTCGCCGCCGTTCCGGCCGCCGGGTCCGGCACTTCCGCACCCGCCCCGTTCCCGTGCATGCCCGATCAGATGTCGAAGTCCACATGTAGGCTCGGTGGATGCTGCTGACCACCGGACAGGCCGCGCAGGAACTGGGTTGTGCGATCACCACGTTCCGCCGGCTCGTCCGGGCCGGAGTGCTGCCGGGTCTCGCGCGCCGCGGGGTGCGCGTCATGGTCCCGCTCGATGTCGTCCAGGCCCTGGGCGCCCGCCGCACGGCGCCGCTGGAGACGCTGGCGGCGGCGGAGATCGCCGTGCTGCGGGTCGACGCGGCACGCCGCAGCGACGAGCCGGACCGCGAGTGGATCGGCTTCGGGGCGAGCCTCGCCCCGGAGGACCTGCTCAAGGCGCTGCGCGGCTGGTGGCGCTGCGACGCGCCGAGCGTGGCGGCGGGCGGGGTGCTGCCCGTGACCCTGTCCGGCTATGTGGTGGCCGTCCTGACCGGGCTCCAGCGGTGGGAGAGGAACACGGAGGGCCGGCATGCCTTCCCCGACGCCCGGCTGGCCGGCCATGTCACGGACCTCGCGGCCCCGCACACCGTGCTCACCGCCCGATCGCCCGCCGACCGCCGTCTGGCCCGGACGCTCCTGGGCACCCGGCTCCCCTCCCACTCGGGCGGAGCGATCGCGTACGTCACCACGGGCGCCGCCGGCTGAGCCGCACCGGCCCGGCGCGATGGTCGGCCACCTGCTCGATTCCGTGTCGTTCGTTCGAGTGGGGACGCGCCTGCGGGGCGACGGCTCACCGTCGCGGCCGAATCGCCCCGGCAAAACCCGGGTAGCCATACGGTGACGGCCGGTTGAGCCGTTCGCCTCCCTCCGCTGCAAAGGATCAGAACACTTGGAGCTGGACGCATCCTCCGCGCGCCGATCCGGGCGTACCTGGACGATCCGGATGAACGGGCACAGTGACCGCACCGCCTCTCTCGACTGCTCCTCCGCCTGCCGGATGCCGCCCCGTTCCCGGGACCTGGCCGCGCTGCGCCGGTTCGCCGAGGCCCACGCCGCCGCCCACGCGCGGGCCGCGACCGTCCGGCAGGACGCCCTCTGCGCCTGCCGGCAGTCCCGTTGCAGCGCGCACGAGGGCACGTCCGGCTCCTGCGCGGGCCCCGTCGTGCTGGTGCTGCGGCACGACCCCGCCGTGGGCCGGGTCTGGACCCTCGCCGAGGTCTGCGCCCACTGCGCCGCACGCCTCGCCCACTGCCGGGTCGTGGGGACCGCCCCGCCACGCACCGCCCCGTCACGCACCGGCCCACCGCGCACCGCCCCACCGGGCACCGGCCCGGCCGAGCGACCGGCCCGCGTGCCGCCCCAGCCTCAGACCCAGTCCCCGGCTGAGTCGCCCGCTCAGCCCCCGGCCCAGCCGCAGTCCCCGGCCCAGCCCCAGGCCCCGTCCGTTCCGGCGGTGCCCGGCGGATTCAGCGCCCTGGCCGGACCCGCGCCCGAGCCCGCGCCCTCCGTGACGGGCCGGCGCCGCTCCGGCGACGGCCGCAGGCGCGGCGGCCGGGGACAGGGCCCGAACCGGCGCTGACGGCGCGCGGAGGGCTCCCGGAGCGAGGTCAGTCCGTGAGCCCCACGAACATCGTGCGGTGCAGCGTCTCGACATGCCGCCGCGCGACCTCGGCGGCCTGCGCCGGGTCTCCCGCCCGCACCGCCGTCACCAGCGCCCGGTGCTCGTCGTTCGAGGCGCGCAGCGCGGCGAGGGGATACGGGAGGTAGTACTCGTAGAGCTTGCGCAGCACGGTCCGGTAGCCCTCCGTCGCGTCGAGACCGGTGGCGCGGGCCAGGGCGAGGTGGAAGCGCTCGTCGTACGAGTGGAACTGCGCCCAGCTCTCGGCGCGGTCCATGGCCTCCACCAGCAGCTGGAGCTCCTCCACGGCCTCCGGGCCCGCCGCGCGGGCCGCGAGGTGGGCGATGCCGCACTCCATGACGATCCGCTCGTCGATCAGCCGGTGCACCTCACCGGACTGCTCGCGGTAGGCCGCGGTCGCGTCGACCACCCCGCGCGTCGGTCGCGCGGCCACCAGGGTGCCGCCGTTGCGGCCCCGCCGGCGTTCCAGGACGCCGTCCGCGCACAGGGAGCTGAGCGCGCGGCGCACGGTGATCTCCCCGACGCCGAGGGCCTCGGCGATGGCCGTGTTCGCCGGCAGCCGTTCCCCCGGCGCGAGCAGACCGAGGTCGACCGCCATGCCGATGCGGGCGCGCACCGTGTCCAGCGCCGTGAGCCGGCGAATCCCGTTCAGCTCGGGGGAGTTGAGGGGGAGCGCGGCCTCCTCGGCACCGTCCGGCGCGGATCTGCTGGGGTTGGCGGCCATGCCCTCAATGTAGTCGTCGGGAAAACTGCTCATCATGAGACCATTGTATAAGTGCTCACCTTGAGCTAATTTCCTGCGCATGTCCCGACCACTGCCCATCGCCGTGGTCCAGGCCCCTCCCCGCCTGGCCACGGACCCCCTGTCCGACTTCGCCGAGGACACCGAGGGGGTGCTCGCGCGCTTCCCCCGCACCCGTCTGGTCGTCCACCCGGAGCTGCACCTGTGCGGCACGGCGGGCCCCGCGGCCCGGGCGGAGGAGGAGCTGCGCGCCGCGGCCGAACCGCTCGACGGCCCGCGCGTGCGGCGGCTGGCCGAACTCGCCGGCGACCTCGGCGTCTGGCTCCTCCCGGGCACGGTGTGCGAGCGCGACGAGGCCGGCCGGCTGTTCAACACCGCCCTCGCCTTCTCCCCCGAGGGCAGGCTCGTCGCCCACTACCGCAAGGTCTTCCCCTGGCGGCCCTACGAGCCGTACGACCCCGGGGACCGCTTCGTCGTGTTCGACCTCCCGGGCATCGGCCGCGCCGGGTTCGCGATCTGCTACGACGCGTGGTTCCCGGAGGTCGCCCGGCATCTCGCCTGGATGGGCGCCGAGGTGATCGTCAACCCGGTCATGACCACCTCCGCCGACCGAGAGCAGGAACTCGTCGTCGCCCGCGCCAACGCCATCGTCAACCAGGTCTACGTCGTCAGCGTGAACACCGCGGGCCCGCTCGGCACCGGACGCAGCACCGTCGTCGACCCCGAGGGACGCATCCGCGTCCAGTCGCCCGACTCCGGAACCACCGTCCTGACGGACGTGCTCGACCTCGACGACGTCACCCGCGTACGCACCTACGGCACCGCCGGCCTCAACCGCATGTGGAACCAGTTCACCGACGCCGACGCCCCCCTCGACCTGCCGCTCTACGAGGGCCGCCTGGACCCCCGGCGCTGGCGCGTCGCCGACTGACCCCGCTCCCCGCCCGTCCCCGAAGCACAAGGAACCTCCATGTCCCAGCCCGCTCCCACCCTCCACCGCAGTCTGACGCTCAGGTCCGTCGTGCTCTTCGGGCTGGCCTACATGACCCCGATCATCGTGCTCGGCACCTACGGCGTCGTCGCCGACAGCACGCACGGAGCGGTACCCACGGCCTATCTGCTCGCGCTGGGCGCCATGCTGTTCACCGCGCACAGCTACGGACGCATGGCCAGGACCCATCCCGTGGCCGGGTCGGCCTACACCTACGTACGGCGCTCCATCGACTCCCGGGTCGGCTTCCTCGTCGGCTGGGCGACCCTGCTCGACTACTTCTTCCTGCCCATGGTCATCTGGCTCATCGGCGGGGCCTATCTCCAGGCGCAGTTCCCGTCCGTGCCGTTCTGGCTCTGGATCGTCGGGTTCATCGTCCTCACCACGGCCCTCAACGTCCGGGGCATCAAGACCGCGGAGCGGGTGAACGACCTGCTGATGGTCTTCCAGATCCTGGTCGTCGGGATCTTCGCCCTGCTGTGCCTGCGGCACGTCTTCCAGCACGACGGAGCGGCGGCCGTCATCAGCACCACGCCGTTCGTCAACAACGCGACCTCGCTCGCCGGCATCTCCGCCGGGGCCGCCATCGCCGCGTACTCCTTCCTCGGCTTCGACGCCGTCACCACCCTGACCGAGGAGACCCTGGAGCCGCAGCGCACCATCCCGCGCGCCATCCTGCTCATCGCGCTGATCGGCGGCGGCATCTTCGTCGTGGTCGCCTACACCACCCAGCTCGCCCACCCCGGCTACGCGTTCACCGACTCCAGCTCGGCCGCCTTCGAGATCGCCAAGACGGTCGGCGGCGACCTGTTCTCCTCCGTGTTCCTCGCCGGTCTGATCGTCGCGCAGTTCGCGTCCGGCATCGCCGCGCAGGCCAGCACCTCGCGGCTGCTCTACGCCATGGGCCGGGACTCGGTGCTGCCGCGCAAGGTCTTCGGCCGCGTCCACCCCAAGTACCACACCCCGGCGCTGAACATCCTGCTGTGCGGGGCGGTCGGGCTGATCGCGCTGCGGCTGAGCGTCGCCACGTCCACGTCGTTCATCAACTTCGGGGCCTTCACCGCCTTCACCTTCGTCAACCTGTCGGTGATCGCCACCTGGCTCCGCGAGCGCCGCGCCGGCCGTTCCCCGGGCGTGTGGTCGTACGTGGTGCTCCCCGCGATCGGCGCCGTCGTCGACGTGTGGCTGCTGGCCCACCTGGACGGCAAGGCCCTCACCCTCGGCCTGATCTGGCTGGGGCTCGGCGTCTGCTACCTGCTCTACCTCACCAGGGGCTTCCGCGTCGCCCCGCCGGAGATGGACTTCGACGAGGAGTCGGCCCCGGCCGAGACCCCGCCGGTACGCCGGTAGCGCCTGCCGCGCGTGCGCCGCGCCACGAGCTTGGCCAGCTCCCAGAGGGCGAGGAGCACGAGGGCGCCGAGCAGGGCCCAGCCGAACTGGCGCAGGGTGATCTCGGTGGTGCCGAGGACCGTGCGGAAGCCGTCCAGCTGGGTCGCCGCCACCGCGAGCACGAACTGGGCCAGGGCCACCCGGTTCATCTGCCGGCTGTCGAAGGTGCTCGCCGACAGCACCGAGTCGGTCTCGCTCCGGCATTCGAACGCGGCCACGATCAGACAGAGCGCGAACGCGGTGAACGCCATCGAGTTGCCGGTCCGCGGGCTGCCGTAGCGGGACTCGCCCAGCTCGATGAGGACCAGGAGGATCACGGTCACGGCCAGACCGGCGAGGACGACCGTCGTCAGGACCGGGCGGGTCAGCACCGACTCGCCGCGCGGCCGGGGCCTGCGGCGCATCAGCCCGGGGGTCTCCTTGTCGAAGCCCAGGGCGAAGCCGAACGAGGCGTTCACCACGAAGTGGATCCACAGCACCTGCGGCGGGCTGAAGGGCTCACCGGCCGCGATGTTCAGGATCGTCGCCCCGAGGAAGGTCAGCACGAACGTGACCAGGAGCAGCAGCACGAAGCGGATGTACTTGGTGAGGTTGTCGTAGAGCTTCCGGCCCTGCTCCACGGCGTACACGATGGTCGCGAAGTTGTCGTCGGAGAGGATCATCCGGCCGGCGTTCTTCGCGACGTCCGTGCCGGTGCCCATGGCGATGCCGATGTCGGCGGCCTTGATGGCGGGCGCGTCGTTGACACCGTCGCCGGTCATCGCGACGACGTCGCCCTTCTTCCTCAGCGTGTCGGCCAGCAGCACCTTGTGCTCCGGGGCGACCCGGCCGAGGACCCCGATGCCGTCGATGCGGGCCAGCCGCTCGGCCTCCGGGAGCGCCGCGAAGTCCGCGCCGAGGACGGCCTCGCCGGGTATCCCGAGCCGGCGGGCGATGGCCGCGCCGGTGGTGACGTCGTCCCCGGTGACCATGCGCACCCGGATGTGGGCGGCCCGCGCGTCGGCCACGGCGGCGGCGGACTCCTCGCGCGGCGGGTCGACCATGCCGACGAGACTGGTCACGCACAACTCGTCGACGTGGCGGAGGAGGTCCCCTTCGGGATCGAAGTCCGCCGGGTCGAGGTCCCGGACGGCGGCGGCCATCACCCGGTGCCCCTCGCCGCCCATGCGCTCGGTCTGCGCCCGGGCCCGCCCGTCGAGCGCCGCGTCCCAGGGGACCGGCGACCCCGCGGACAGCGCACTGCTCGCACGGGCCGTCACGGCGGGCGCGGCACCCTTGACGAAGCACCGCACCACGGGCCTGCCCGCCGCGTCGCGCGCGGAGTTGAAGGTCGCCATCAGCTTGTAGCCGGGATCGAACGGCAGGGTCGCGAGCCGGGGCAGCCGCTCCCGGGTGGCCTCGACGTCCAGCCCGGCCTTGTGCGCCAGGACGAGGAACGCGCCCTCGGTCGGGTCTCCCACGACGGCGCCGTCCGCGAGCCGGGCGTCGTTGGCCACGACGTACGGCAGGATCGCGTCCTCGACGCCTGGTGAGGAGCCCGCCGCGTGGTGCACACGCCCCTCCAGGCCGTACCCCGTGCCCGACACCGTGTACCGGTCGGCGGGGGTCACGACCTCCACCACCGTCATCTGGTTCATCGTCAGGGTGCCGGTCTTGTCGGAGTTGACCGCCGAGGTGAACGCCAGCGTCTCGACCGAGGGCAGCTCCTTGACGATCGCGTTGCGCCGCGCCAGGTTCAGGCTGCCGACGGACAGGATCGCCTGGGTCACCGTCGGCAGCGCCTCCGGGATCGCGGCGATGGCCAGGGAGACCGCGCTGACGAACAGCGCGTCCCACTCCTGGCCGCGCCCGCGCCCGAGGACGAACATCACGATCATGGTCAGTCCGGCGGCGGCCGTGATCCACAGGGTCAGGGTGTCCAGCTCCCGGGTCAGCGGCGGCTCCTGCGCGCGGGTCGCCGAGAGCATGCCGGAGATCCTGCCCAGCTCCGTGCGTGCTCCGGTCCCGGTGACGACGAGGACCCCGCTGCCATGGGTGACCGCGGTGTTCATGAACGCCATGTCCGACTGGTCCCCGGGGCCGAGCCGGACGTCCGGCAGGGTCTCGGTGCCCTTGAACGCGGGAACGCTCTCGCCGGTCATCGCCGACTCGTCGATCTGGAGGGCGTGCGCCTCCACGATCCGCCCGTCCGCGGGCACCTGGTCGCCGGCGGCGAGGAGCACGACGTCGCCCACGACGAGGTCCTGCGCGGGCACCTCCGACTCGGTGCCGTCGCGCCGCACGCGTGCGGTCGCCCGCAACATGGACTTGAGCGCGTTCATGGCGCTCTCGGCCTTGCCCTCCTGGCGCAGTCCGACGACCGCGTTCAGCAGCGTCAGGGCGACGAGCACGACGGCCGTGCCCCACTGGGCGATCGCCAGCGACACCACCGCCGCGGCGACCAGCACGAGCTGCATGTAGCTGCGGTACTGCCGCAGGAACCGCCGCCACGCCGGGACCGGCTTCTCCTCCGGCAGCGCGTTCGGCACGTTCTCCGCCAGCAGCCGCGCGGCCCGGTCCGCGCCGATGCCGGTCGCCGGGTCGACGTCCAGCGCGGCCGCGACCCGTTCCGGTGTGCGGGCGTACCAGGCCGGGGGATGATCCCGGGGTTCCGCGGGCGGTCCGGTGGGCCGCTCCGCTCTCGCCGTCATGGTCCCGACCTCCGGTTCCGCGCCCGGTCTCAGCGCTTCCCGCCGCGGTGCCTGCCGCCGCCGCTCTTTCCGTCGCGGCGCTCCGCCTCCCGGCGCTCCGCCCCGTGCGGGTGCGCCTGTGCGTAGGGGTCGGCCGCGGCGCCCGCGGGTGCCTCGGCCTCCAGTGCGCGCCGGGCCGCCCGGAGCGCCTTGCGGGCGTCCGCGCCCACCGTCGGGAACCGGGGGTCGATGCCGATGAGCGTGTGTGCCAGGACCGCGGCGGTGCAGATGCGCGCGAACCACTTCCGGTCGGCGGGCACGACGTACCACGGGGCCCACGGCGTGCTGGTCGCGGAGAGCATCTCGGAGAACGCCCGCTGGTAGTCGTCCCAGTAGTGGCGCTCGCGGACGTCGGCGCCCGAGAACTTCCAGTTCTTCTCCGGCAGGTCGATCCGCTTCAGGAAACGGACGCGCTGCTCCTCACGGGAGAGGTTCAGGAAGACCTTGACCACCTTGAACCCGTTGTCCGTCAGATGGCGTTCCCAGTCGTTGATCTCGCGGTACCTGCGCTCCCAGACGTCCGGGCCGCGCGCGTCCTCGGGCAGCCGCTGCCGGGTGAGGTTCTCCGGGTGCACCCGTACGACGAGGACCTCCTCGTAGTGCGAGCGGTTGAAGATGGCGATCTCGCCGCGCGCGGGCAGCCGGCGGGCGTAGCGCCACAGGTAGTCGTGGTCCAGCTCCTCGGCCGAGGGCACCTTGAAGCTGCTCACCTTCACGCCCTGGGGATTGACCCCGCTCATGACGTGCCGGATCGTGCCGTCCTTGCCCCCGGCGTCGAGCGCCTGGAGACACAGCAGGACGCCGTAGGTGTCCTGGGCGGCCAGCCGCTCCTGGAACTCGGCGAGCAGTTCCACACCCGTCCTCAGCAGCTCCACGCCGCGGCTCTTCTTCAGACCGGCCCGGTAGCGGGGGTCGAAGTCGCTGCTCAGGTCGACCGGTGTTCCGGGTTTCACCCGCAGCGGTCCGATGAGGTCGGCGATCCGCTCGGCCCGCGTGTCCGCCATCGCACGCCCGCCTTTCCCGTCCCCGGCCCCCTTCTCGTCCCGTGGTCTCCAGGATCGCCCCACGGCCACCGCCCCGCCACAGCGAGCGGCGGGGCGGCGCGTGGTGTGCCGTGGGGCCCGGGGGCTACGACTTCAGGAACTCCAGGATGTCCGGGTTGAGGATCTCCGGGTGGGTCGACAGCATGCCGTGCGGCAGGCCCTCGTAGCTCTTGAGCGTGCCGTTGCTCAGGATCTCGGCCGACAGCGGTCCTGCGTCCGCGTAGGGCACGATCTGGTCGTCGGTGCCGTGGGCGACGAGGACCGGGACGTCGATCCGCTTCAGGTCCTCGTTGAAGTCGGTCTCGGAGAACGCCTTGATGCACTCGTAGTGGGCGTTGGCCGCGCCCATCATGCCCTGCCGCCACCAGTTGTCGATGAGCCCCTGCGACACCTTCGCGCCCGGCCGGTTGAACCCGTAGAACGGGCCCGTGGGCAGGTCGATGTAGAACTGCGAACGGTTGGCGGCCAGGGCGGCGCGCAGCTCGTCGAAGACCTCGATCGGCAGCCCGCCCGGGTTGGAGTCCGACTTCACCATGATCGGCGGCACCGCGCTGACCAGGGCCGCCTTCGCGACCCGACCCTGCTTGGCGCGTGCCACGTACCGCGCCACCTCGCCGCCGCCCGTCGAGTGCCCGATGTGGAAGGCGCCGCGCAGGTCGAGCGCGTCGGTCAGCGCGGCCACGTCGGCGGCGTAGGTGTCCATGTCGTGGCCCGTCGCGGTCTGGCTGGAGCGGCCGTGGCCGCGGCGATCGTGGGCGATCACCCGGTAGCCGTGCGACAGGAAGAACAGCATCTGGTTGTCCCAGTCGTCCGCGCTCAGCGGCCAGCCGTGGTGGAAGACGACCGGCTGCCCGTCGCGCGGCCCCCAGTCCTTGTAGAAGATGGTCGTGCCGTCATCGGTGGTGACTGTGCCCATTGCGGAATCCTCTGCTCGACCGGTTGAAGCACGAGATCCCCGGGGTGCGGGTGCGGCGCGGCGGGGGAGACGCCGTGCGCGGGCGCGAGCGGGCTCGCCCCCTCGGCCCGAGGACACCCCGGTGTGTCCCTCGCCACCGTACGCCCGGCCCCGGTGCGGCACATCTTGTGGCGCGGAAGCCGTACGTCCGGCGGCGCGGCGCGGGCGGGTCTCCGGCCGTAACCGCCCTGCGGGCCAGGGGAGTTGACGAACGGTCAGGAGTTCCGCCCGCCCCTCCCCACGCCGTACGGCGCCCGCCCTACGGCAGCGCGGGCACGACCAGGTCCGCCCGGGCCCGTGTGGTCGCCACCAGGTCGGCGTTGCGCTGATCGGTGCCGAGCACCCAGGCCACGGCCGCGTCGTGGTCCTTGCCGAACTCCTCGTGCCGGGCGACGAGCCGGCGGACGCGCTCCTCGTCGTCGAGGTCGCAGAACCACACCTCGTCGAGTTCTCCGCGCACCCGCGGCCAGGCGCCGGTCTCCAGCAGGAGGTAGTTGCCCTCCGTGACGACCAGCCGGGCCGAGGGCGGTACCGGGACGGCGCCCGCGATCGGCTGCTCCAGGACCCGCTCGAAGCCCGGCGCGTACACGATGCCGTCGCACCCGCCGACGTATCCGCCGGTGTATCCGTCCGCGGAGCGCCCCTCGCCCCCGTCGCCCCCGCGGTCCGGGTGCCGCTGTTCGCGGAGCCGTCGCAGCAGGGCCGCGTACCCGGCCGCGTCGAAGGTGTCAGGGGCGCCCTTGCGGTCCCGGCGGCCGAGCCGGTCGAGCTCCACGTCGGCGAGGTGGAAGCCGTCCATCGGCACGTGCGCGACCCAGGGCGGCCCGTCGCCGTTGAGCTCCCGGACCAGCCGCTCGGCGAGCGTGGTCTTCCCGGCGCCCGGGCTGCCGGTGATGCCGAGGATCGCCCGGCCACCGGGGGCCGCCAGGGCGGCGGCCCGTTCGAGGAGGTCGTCGAAGGTCATGCGCGGACGCTCGCCGCCAGGTGCTGGGCGATGAAGCCCCGGGCGTGCCGGGCCAGGTCGTCGCCGTCGGACCAGAGGTCGCGCCAGACCGCGAGGTCGTTGGACAGGCCCGGCGCGACCACGGCGGAGGAGAACGACTCGAAGGTGACGGGGCCGCGGTAACCGATGTCGGCGAGCGCGTGGAAGAAGGACGTGAAGTCCAGATGGCCGGAGCCGAGGTAGCCCCGGTGGTTCTCGCCGATGTGGACGTAGCCGAGCCGGTCGCCGACCTCGCGGACGGGCCGTACGAGGTCGTCCTCCTCGATGTTCATGTGGTACGTGTCCAGGTGCACCAGGACATTGTCCTCGCCTATGTCGTCGGCGAGGCGCAGGGCGTCGTGGGCGGTGTTGACGACGTTGGTCTCGTAGCGGTTGCAGACCTCCAGGCCGAGCGTCATGCCGAGCGGGCGGGCCTCCCGGGCGAGCCGCCGCAGCACGGAGACGACGTTGCCCCGTCCCTCGGGGCTCAGCGGTGCGCCGTACTTGCCGAGCGCGCTGTAGAGGGCGCCGGTGAAGTGCGTACCGCCGAGTCCGTGGGTGACGGCGAGCGAGTCGTGCAGCAGCTTCTCGCCGCGTTCGACGACGGCGGGATCGCTGCTGGAGACGTCCGCGTCGAAGGCGAGCCCCCGGGAGCACGCCACCTTCAGACCGGCCTCGGCGAGTTCCGCGCGGGCCCGGTCGACGTCGAGGTTGACCGAGTCGTGCAGCGACAGCTCCAGCAGGTCGAACCCGGCCGCCGCGGTGCGGGCGATCGCGTGGCTGACGGAGGCGGGCGAGGTGTCGCCCGCCCAGACGAGGGCGTGCACGCCGATCGGGTTCGGGACGGTCATGGAGCGGGTCTCCTCAGTCATTGCGGGCCCCCGTGATGAGGGCGACGATCTCGTCACCGGTGGTGCCGGCGGTGCGCCGGCCCGCGACGCAGCGGCCGGCACGCATGACCCACACCTGGTCGCTCAGCCGCATCACCTGCGGGAAGTTGTGGCTGATCAGCAGCACGGTGTGGCCGTCGTCGCGCAGCTTGAGGATCAGGTCCTCGACCTTGGCGGTCTCCTGGACGCCGAGCGCGGCGGTCGGCTCGTCCATGATGACCAGGCGTGAACTGAAGCCCGCCGCACGGCAGATGGCGACCGCCTGCCGCTGGCCGCCGGACAGCCGGCGCACCCGGGAGCCGACCGCGGGCACGTTGACCGCGAGCGCGGACACCATCTCCTGGGCACGCCGCTGCATGGAGCGGCGGTCCAGGAAGGCGACGGGTCCGAAGCGGCGCACCAGTTCCCGGTTGAGGAACAGGTTCTGCCACACGGTCAGGTCCTCGACCAGCGCCAGGTTCTGGTGCACGGTCTCGATGCCGGCGGTGCGGGCGTCCTCGGGGGAGTGGAAGTCGATCGGGGCGCCGTCGAACAGGATGCGGCCGCCGTCCGGGCGGTGGATGCCCGCGACACAGCGCACCAGGGTGGACTTGCCGGCGCCGTTGTCGCCCACGAGGGCGGTGATCTCGCCGGGGCGCAGGGTGAGCGACACGTTCTGGAGCGCGCGCACGTTGCCGAAGGACAGCGAGACGTCCTCGACGCTGACCAGTGGCTCCGCGACGGCGGACGGCTTGTCGGAGGGCAGGGGACGGGTCATCGCTGGAACCTCGTAAGGAAGGCCGCGAGCACCACGACGATGCCGACGGACAGCGGCTGGTAGAACTGCGAGACACCGAGCAGCGTCAGCCCGTTGACCAGGGCGGTCAGCAGCAGCGCTCCGATGACGGGGCCGGTGATCGTGCCCCGGCCGCCGAAGAGGCTGACCCCGCCGAGCACCACCGCGGCCACGGAGTTGAGCAGGAACGAGGTGTTCGCGGCCGGTTCGGCGGCGCCCACCCGCGCCACCAGCAGTACGGAGCCGAGCCCGGCGAGCACACCCGAGATCGCGTACACGGCGATCTTCACCCGGGCGGTGCTGATGCCCATGGCGGTCGCCGACTCCGGTGCGCCGCCGGTGGCGAGGACGTGGGTGCCGAACCGGGTGTGGAACAGCACCACATGGGCGACGACGGCGACACCCGCCGCGATCAGGAAGGTCCAGCCGAGCACGCCGAGGCCGCCGGTGGACAGTTCGAGCAGGGTGCTGTCGACGACGGTCACGGGCTTGCCGTCGGACAGGATCAGCGCGAGCCCGGAGGCCGCCGACAGCGTGCCCAGGGTGACGATGAAGTCGGTGATTTTCCCCCGGGCGACGATCAGCCCGTTGGCCACGCCCACCGCGGCCGCGGCCACGACCGCCAGGAGGCTCGACGGGCCGAGCCCCCAACCCGCCTGGTACGCCTGGCCGAAGGCGACCGCGCCGAGCGTCATCGTGGAGGCGATCGACAGATCGATGCCGGCGGTCGCGATCACGAAGGTCTGGCCGACGGCCAGGATGATCAGGATGGCCGCGGCCACGAGCATCGACTGCACGTTGCCGCTGCTGAGGAAGGTCGAGTCGGCGCTCTGGAAGACGACGACCAGCACGATCAGACCGACCAGCGCGGCCCATTCGGCCCAGAAGCCGACGTCGCGCAGCCGGGCCGCCCGGGCCCGGGGGCCGGGACCGCCCTGCTTCGCCGCGAGCGTTGCCTCACTCATGGTGTTCCGTCCTCCCGGGCGCCCGTCCGCCGGGTCACTTGGTGAGCGTCTTGAACGGGTCGTCATAGCTGCCGAACGGTTTCGGAGTGCTGGCCAGCGCCTTGTCCGCGTCGGCCTTGGTGACGAGTTCCACGGGGGCCTTGACGTTCTTGGGCAGCGTCTTGCCGTCGACGGCCGCCCGGCACGCCTCCACGCCCATCTGCCCGATGGTGTACGGGTACTGGGCCACGGTCGCGTCGAGCGTGCCGGCCTTCACCGCCTCCAGCGCGTCCTTGATGCCGTCGACGCTGATGACCTTCACCCGGCCGGTCTTCCCGGCGTTGGCGACGGCGCGGGAGACGCCGAGCCCCATGTCGTCGTTGGCGACGAAGAAGCCCTTGAGGTCCGGGTGGGCGCGCAGCACGTCGGTCGCCGCGGTCAGCGCCGTCTGCCGGTCCCAGTCGGCGGCGACGCTCTGGACGACCTTCACGTCCGGTCCGACGCCCTGCCGGAAGCCGTCGACACGGGCGCCGCTGGTGACGTCACCGGCGATCCCGCCGATCACGGCGACGTTCCCGCCCTGCGGCAGGAGCTTCGCCATCTGGGCGCCGGCCGTCTTCCCGGCGTCGACGTTGTCCGTGCCGATGTAGGTGGCGGGCGTCGCCTTCGCCGCGGCGGCGGCCTTCGCGTCCACGGGGCTGTCGATGTTGACGATGGGCTTCTTCGCCGCGGCGACCCTGGCCAGGCCCTGTACGAGGTTGGTGGCGGAGATCGGGTTGACGACGAAGCAGCCGTACTGCTGTCCGGCGAGGCCGGTGAGCTTGTCCGCCTGGCCGGTGGTGTCCGTGATCGAGTTGGCGGCCTGCACGGTGACCGACACCCCGCCGGCCTTGGCCTGTGCCTGGATGCCCTGTTCCATGCTCTGGAAGAAGGGGTTGTCCAGCCCCTTGATCACGGCGGCGACCTTGGTGCCGCCGCCCGAACCGGAGTCCGACGAGCCGCCGGAGCCGCAGGCGCTCAGCGCCAGGGTGCCGGTGACGGCCAGGGCGATCGCGCAGGCGGCGGCATGACGCCCGGAACCCGGACGCGCTGTGGCCCGGTCTCTCACGGCTCTGAGATTCGTACGCATGGGGCTTGTCCCTTTCCCGCTGGATAGGGCAGACGGTACGACTCGTTATGGTGACTGGCAATACTTCTTTCGACTTTTTCTGCCGTAAGTAGGTCGACTTCCGTCCAGTGTCCGTCATAGCTAGAGTGTGCGAGTGGATACGCCGAACACAGCCTCACCCCGGACCGGGACCGGACCGGGCGAGATCCTGGCCCTCTTCCGCGACATCGCCGAGGGGCTCACCAAGACCGACGTCGTGCAGCACACCGGTCTGTCGCGCACGACGGTCAACCAGCGCCTGGAAGGACTGCTGGCCGCCGGTCTGCTCGTCCCCGCCCCCGAGGACGCCCGCACCCGGGGCCGTCCCGCCGGACGGTTCGTCGTCAACCGCAACAAGGGTGTCCTGCTCGTCGCCGACATCGGCGCCACCGGACTGCGCACCGCGCTGTGCGACCTGGCCGGCGAGGTCCGCGCCGAGCGCGAGGTCGCCTCGGACGTGACCGCGGGACCCGAGACCGTGCTGGCCCTCGTCGAAGGTCTCTTCTCCGAACTCCTCGCGGAGACCGGGCAGTCGGAGGCGGACGTGCTGGGCGTCGGCATCGACGTGCCCGGCCCCGTCGACTTCGCGACCGGACGGGTCGTCAGCCCGCCGATCATGACCGGCTGGGACCGCTACGACATCCCCGGCCGCATCGGACCGCGCTACGACTGCCCCGTCCTGGTCGACAAGGACGTCAACGCCATGGCGTACGGCGAACAGCGCCTGCGCTACCCGGACGTCGACCACCTGCTCATGGTCAAGATCGGCACCGGCGTCGGCACCGGGATGATCGCCGGTGGGCGGATCCACCGGGGCGCCGACGGCGCGGCCGGGGACGTCGGCCACATCCAGGTCACCGTCGAGGACGTCGAGGAGCCGCCCGTGTGCCGGTGCGGCAACACCGGCTGCGTGGAGGCGTACGCGGGGGGCTGGGCCATGGTCCGCGATCTGCGGGCCGCCGGGCACGACGTCACCAGCGTCAACGACGCCGTCCGCCTGATCCGCTCCGGAGACCTCACCGCGGTCCGGCTCGCCCGCCGCGCGGCTCGCATACTCGGCGTCGCCATCGCCGACGCGGTCAACATGTTCAACCCGCGAGTCATCGCCATCGGCGGCCAACTCGCCCACACCGACGAGCAGTTGTTCGCCGGAATCCGTGAGGTCGTCTACCGCCGATCGCTGCCGCTCGCCACCCGCAACCTCCAGATCGTACGCAGCGCGCTGGACCCGGACGCCGCCGTCATGGGCCTGTCCCAGCTCCTCGTGGACGGCATCTACGCCTCGGGCCGGGTCCAGGAACTCATCGACCGCGAGACCGAGAGCGTCGGCTGACCCGGGCCGCGCGACGGGACGCCGTGCCCGGGGGCACGTCCGGCGGTGCCCGGGAGCGGGGCGGCCGGTGCCACCGTCCGGGCCCGGCCCGGCGTTGCTCCGCCACTGAGGGCGTCGGCGTCGCGGAGCACCCGACGGTGACGCCCGGCCCACCAGGAGTCTGCGCGTGGTCCGTTCCCGGGAATCCCGGGGGCACTCAGGGCGAACGCCGGCCGACGCGGCCCCCGGCCAGGTCGGCGAGTCTGGCCAGGCGTTCCGCCGAGGGGGTGCCCTCCCGCGCGCCGCTGAACACGATGCGCATCCCGGGGTCGTCGGTCAGACGGACGATCTCCTCGTCGAGGACCATGGCACCGACCCGCGGATGGTGGTACTCCCGCACGGAATGCAGGCAGTCCCGCACCGGATGACTCGACCAGATCACGGAGAACTCCTCGCTGCGGACGCTGAGTTCGCCGATCAGCGCATGGAGTTCACGGTCGTCCGGATGGCGCGCCGCCGCCAGCCGGAGATAGGCCGTGATGTCCCGGGCCTGGGCCGTCCAGTCCGGGAAGAGGTCGCGGGCGGCGGCGTCGAGGAACGTGACGCGGGCGATGTTCGGGAGGGGCCCGCCGGACGCGGGGTCCGGCGCGGGCAGCCCCCACAGGGCGTGGCCGAGCCGGTTGCCGCCGAGGAGGTCCGCACGCCGCCCGACGATGATCGCGGCCTGCCCGGCCGCCGCGTCCACCAGGGCCCGGACCGCGGGACGCACCCGCTCCGGCTCCTCGCCGCGCAGCACCGTCCGGCTGGGCATCGCCAGCCGCACCAGATGGGCGCGCTCGTCCGGCGCCAGCCGCAGGACCCGCGCGAGGGAGTCCAGCACCGCGTCCGAGATCCGGTGGCTCTCCCCCTGTTCCAGCCGGGTGTAGTAGGTGACGCTGATCCCCGCGAGCTCGGCCAGTTCCTCGCGCCGCAGCCCCGGCACCCGGCGCTGCCCGTAGGTGGCCAGGCCGGCCTCCTCGGGGCTGACGGCCGCCCTGCGGCTGCGCAGGAACGCGCCGAGCTCCGACGCCGCCGACCACCTCTCACCCATGCCACCAGTGTCGCAAGGCGCCCCGGGCGGTGCCTGCCCATGCCGTGGACACCCGGCCGGGTACCCACGGCATGGTCTGGATGGCGGGACAGGGTCCCACCACAGTGGGCGGCATGAACGTCATGCACATCCCGGACGACGGCACCCCCGTGCGCCGCCCGGACGAGGAACGGGGCCCGGTCGTCGTGACGGCGGCCACGAGCGCCACCGGTTCGGCGGTCGTACGGGCCCTGCTGGACGCCGGCTCCCCGGTCCTGGCCGTCGGACGCGACCACGGACGGCTGCGCCCGTACGCCGAGCGCGGCGCGCACACGTACGTCAGCGCCCTGGACGACCCGGACCGGCTCACCGCGGCCCTGGCCGGGGCGACCGGCGCGTTCGTCATGCTCGCGCCGGGACTCGTCCCGGACAGCCCCGACTTCGCCGCGTACCAGCGGGCCGCCGTCGACGCGCAGGCGCGCGCCGTACGGGAGGCATTCCGGCACGGGCGGCTGCGCCGGGTGGTGACCCTGAGCGGCTGGGCCGCAGGCTTCCCGGGCGCCCGCGGCCCGGTGTGGGGGCTGCGGCGGCTGGAGGAGGCGATCGACGCGACCGGTGTCCCGGCGGTCCACCTGCGCGTGGGCTGGTTCATGGAGAACCTGCTGGCCGACATCGACGCCGTCCGCCGCACCGGCTCCACGGGCGGCATCCTGCCCCCGGACCTCTCGCTGCCGATGACCGCCACCGCGGACATCGGCCGGGTCGCGGCCGAACTCCTGCGCGGCGAGCGGGACTTCGTCCCGGGCCCGGTGGAGGTGGCCGGCCCCGCCCCGCGCACCCTGCGCGAGGCGACCCGGCTGATCGGGGAGGCCGTCGGAGCCGCCGCGGCCACCTACGCCGTGCGGACGCCCGCGGAGGTCCGCGCCGCCCTCGTCGCCGACGGGTTCTCCGGACCCATGGCCGACGGCACGGTCGCCATGACCCTCGACGTGGCCGAGGGCCGCATCCGGATGCTGACCCCCGGCCGGCGCGTCACCACCCCCACGACGCTGGAGCGGTTCCTCGCCGCCGTCACCCGGGACCGACCGGCGCCCGCCTCCCCGGTCCCCTCGACCCCCCGTACCGCGAGCACACCTCACGGAAGGACCCGCATGACCGTCCGGTCACCGCGCCAGGCCCCCGGCTTCCAGCGGTTCCGCCTCGGCGACCTCCTGATCACCGCCCTGTACGACGGCTACGTGCCCATCCTTGCCGACGACCTGCGCGGTGCCCCCGGCCACGAGATACGCCGGCGTCTCACCGACGCCTTCCTGCCCGAGGAGGGCGACCCGCGCACGGCCGTCCTCGCGTTCCTCGTGGAGCACCGCGGCACCCGTGTCCTCGTCGACGCCGGCAGCGGCGCCACCCTCGGCCCCGACACCGGGCACCTGCCGGACGCGCTGTCCGCCGCCGGGACCGCCCCCGAGGATGTCGAGCACGTCCTGATCACGCACCTCCACCCCGACCACAGCGGGGGACTCGTCACCGAGGACGGCGCGGCCGTCTACCCGCGCGCCACCGTGCACGTGGCGCGTGCCGAGGCCGACCACTGGCTCGACCCGGAGCGCGCGGCGCGTGCCGAGGGGGTCGCGAAGGTGATCCACGAGGCCGCCGCCTCCGCACTGGCCCCCTATCGGAGGGTCGGCCGGGTCGACACGTTCGACACCTTCGACGCGCTGCCCGGCGTGCGCGCCCTCGACCAGCGCGGGCACACCGCCGGTCACAGCGGCTACCTCTTCGAGGGCGAGCGGCCCGTGCTCTTCTGGGGCGACACCGTGCACAGCCACACCGTGCAACTGCCCTGCCCGCACGTGTCCGTCGCCATCGACAGTGACGAACCCCGCGCCGTCGAGGCCCGCGCCCGGGTCCTCGGCCTCGCCGCCGACGGGGGATGGTGGGTCGCGGCGGCCCATCTGCCCTTCCCGGGCCTCGGTCGGCTGCGCCGCGACGGTGACGGCTACGACTGGGTGCCGGTCCCCTTCGGGCCGTTGGTTCCGTCCGGACGTGACGGGTGCGGTCAGATTCGCCAGGAGCGCAGCGTGTCCGCGACGGAGTAGATCGTCAGACGGGTCTCGCGGACCTTCCTGACGAGGTCGGACAGCCCGCCGTAGGGAGGATCGATGCCCTCCCCGGACTGGTCCATGTACTGGGCCGCGACGAACGCGGCGAACAGGCTGTTGCGGTGCGGCAGCGGCTCCAGCCGTACGACCGAGTGCAGCAGGGCCGCCGCACGCCAGGCGGCGTCGGGGTTCGACGTCTCCAGCGTCGGCATCCGCGTCCTGTGCCGGGCGACGGCCGCGACCAGGGCCGAGTAGTCGGTGACCGACATGTCGTCGGTGCCGAGGGCGGCCTCCTGCACGTCCAGGAGCCAGGAGACGTCGACGTAGAGGATCTCGCTCATCAGGCGGCGGTGGCTCCCCGGCCGTGCCGCGCCGGGGGCACCTCGTCCGGGAACGCCTCGTCGAACTCCTCGCGCAGCCGGTCCGCCCACGCGGAGGCGCCGGCCACGAACTGCTTGCGGTGCATCTCGCGGACACCCAGGTCGTGCATGTACTGCTTGAGGCTCTTGCCCTCGGCCGCGGCGGCCGAGCGCACACCTTCCATTTCCTCGTCGGTGAAGGACACGTTCAGCGATGGCATGACGCCATGGTACCTATCAGGTACCTGCACGCGCCAGGCCCGGTTCCGCGCCCCCGGGCGAGGCCGGCACCGGCTGCTCGGTCCAGATGGTCTTGCCCCGGTGGCCGTAGCGGCAGCCCCACCGGGTGGTGCACTGGGCGACGATGAACAGCCCGCGGCCCCCTTCGTCGGTCTCCTTGGCCCGGATGAGGCGGGGCTGGGTGTTGCTGGGGTCGGTGACCTCGCAGATCAGCACGTCCCCGCGCACGAGCCGGAGCCCCACCTGGCCGCCGGCGTAGCGGATGGCGTTGGTCATCAGCTCGCTGACGACGAGTTCGGTGGTGAAGGCCATCTCGTCCAGCCCCCAGGCGGTCAGCTGCCCGGCCGCCGCCGCCCGCGCCTCGGCCACGGACGCCGCCACCGGCGCGAACTCCCAGCTCGCCACGTTCGCCGGATCCACCACCCTGGTCCGGGCGAACAGCAGCGCCACGTCGTCGCGCGCGGGCGCGGTGCCGGGGGTGCCCAGCAGCCGGGCGCCGACGTCCTCCAGGGGCGTTCCCGCGCGCAGGGCTGCGCCCAGTTCGTCCCGCAGCCGCCGGGTGCCCCGCTCGATGTCTCCGCCGTCCCGCGCGAACAGCCCGTCGGTGTAGAAGGCGAGCAGGCTGCCGGGCGGCAGGTCCACGGCGACGGACTCGAAGAGCACGTCGCCGACGCCCAGGAGCGGTCCGGGGCTGACGTCGACCAGGTGCGTCGAGCCGTCGGGGCCGACCAGGACCGGCGGCGGGTGGCCCGCGCTCGCGAGGACGCACTGGCCCGTGGTCGGGTCGTAGACGGCGCACAGGCAGGAGGCGCCGATGACGTCGTGCTGGTCGGGCGGAGCCTCGGCGATGAGCCGCTGCACCAGGTCCTCGGCGTGGGCGAGCACCTCCTCGGGCGGCAGTTCGAGGCTCAGATAGGTCTGGATGGCGGTGCGCAGCCGGCCCATGGTGGCCGCGGCCGCCAGACCGTGCCCGGTGACGTCGCCGATGACGAGCGCGAGCCGCAGGGAGGGCAGCGGCACGACGTCGAACCAGTCGCCGCTGATGCCGATGCCGTCGCCGGCCGGGCGGTACAGGGCCGCCGTGTCCGCCGCGGACAGACTGGTCGTCGCCGACGGGAGCAGCCGCTCCTGGAGGGCGGTCGCGGCCCGCCGCGCGCTCACGTAGCGGCGGGCGTTGTCGATGCCGAGGGCCGCCCGGGAGGCGATCTCCGTGAGCAGCACGGCGTCGCTCTCCCCGAAGGCGGCGGAGTCCTCGGTGCGCCAGGCCGTGACGCTGCCCAGGAGCAGTCCGCGGGCGAACAGCGGCGCCACCGTCAGCGAGTGGGCGTCCTCCGGGACGAGCAGGTCGGCGAGCGCGCCGCCGCCGAGGGACTCGATCACGGCCGCCCGGTCCATCACGATGGAGCGGCCGTTCTGGATGTCGCGCAGCGTCGGGCTGTCCGGCAGCCGCGGATAGTGCCGGCCGACGCCCATCAGCCCGGCGGGCCAGGTCCCGGAGGCCGAGGCGGTCGCCACCCGGACGAGGTCCTGGCCGCCGCGGCCGGGCGCGGGCAGCGGTTCGTCGCCGTGCAGCACGGGCTCCGCCATGTCGACCGTGGCGAGGTCGGCGAGCCCCGGCGCGACGACCGCGGCGAGGGCCTTCGCGGTGGCCGTGATGTCGAGGGAGAAGCCGATGCGGATGGCGGCCTCGTGCAGCAGGTCGCGGTGGCGGCGGATGTCCTCCTGCTCGGTGGCGTCGCGGATCAGCAGCACGACGCCGCTCGGGGTGCCGTTCCTGTCGTGGAGCCGGAAGGCCGACAGGGACAGGGCCCAGGCGTGCCCCGGGTCCTTGAAGGCGTGCATCCGGCGCAGGCGCGCCACGACCGGCTTCCCCGTGGTCAGCACCTCGCGCAGGACGGCCTCGACGGCCGCGGCGTCGTCCGGGTGCATCGACTCGTGCAGCCGGCCGCCCGCCGAGAGCGGGGGGACGCCGAACATCTTCTGGGTGATGTTCGTCCAGACGAGCCGGAGGTCCGTGTCGTGCAGGGCCAGGCCGAACAGGTCCTGGGCGCGGATCGCCCGGAGCACGGCGACACCGTGGGTCTCCTCGGCGGCCTCGTCGGCCGGCGCGACGAACAGCAGACGGGTGCCCGTCCCCTCGACGGGCACGACGGTCAGGGCCGCGTCCACGACGCCCCCGTGGAGCTTGCGCAGGAGCAGCTGGCCAGGGGCGGGCACCGGTTCGTGCGGCAGGGGGGAGCGGCCGGCGATCAGTTCCGCGAAGGGGTGGCCGCGCAGGGCAGGCAGGCCGTCGCCGAGGAGCCGGGTCGCGCCGGTGTTCCAGCCGGTCACCAGGCCGTCGCCGTCGACCACCACGACGGCCGTGGGATCGGGCAGCAGCTCCTGGTCGCCCGCGTTGCCGGAATCCATGTCCATGAGCCGACTCCCGACGCTCACCTTGCACTAGCGATTGTCGAGCCTTTCCGGCCTCCGGCCAAACGGGCTCGGGGGCGCCCGGCGGGGCCGCCGCGGCGTTACCGGTGGGTTTCGGATGGTTAATTTCCGCGCCCGAGGGGTTGGCCGGAAACCGTCCGCTGGTTATCGTTCACGCACTTTACTCAATCGTTCCGTTGAACGAATAGCTTGGACGAACAGCGGAGGGAGACGGTCGGTCCATGTCCGACATCCATCGCCCGGGGCGCCGTACGGTGCTCACCGCGGGCGCGGCCACCGCGGCCTCGTTCGGCGCGTCCTGGCTGCTGTCCGGGTGCGCGGGGGCGACCGCCGCCCCGACCCTGCCCGAGACGGCCCCGAAGGGCGCCCCCGACCGCGGCGGCACCCTGCGCATCGCCCGGCCCCCCGCCTCCGACGCCGAGACCCTCGACCCCGCGAGCTCCCTGTCCGCGTACGAATACCTGGGCGCCCTCTACAACCGGCTGGTGCGCACCGGCGCCGACGGCGAACCCGCCCCCGACCTCGCCGAGTCGTGGGAGAGCGACGCCCGGGCCCGCACCTGGACCTTCCGGCTGCGCAAGGGCGTCACCTTCCACGACGGCCGCCCGTTCACCGCGGCCGACGCCGTCTACACCCTGCGCCACATCCTCGCCAAGGCCACCGCGTCACCGCAGGCCGCCGTCCTCGCCCCGCTCGTCGACCCGCGCGAGCTGCGCACCCCGGACGCCCACACCCTCGTCGTCCCGCTCAAGGCCGCGAACGCCGAGTTCCCCAGCCTGCTGACGCACTACAACTGCTACGTCGTCCCCGACGGCAGCGCCCCCGGCATCGGCCGCACCGGCATCGGCACCGGACCCTTCCGCCTGGAGTCGTTCGCCCCCGCGGGCCCCGGCCGTGTCGTCGCCCACCGCGACCACTGGGCCGGCCCGCCCGTGCTCGACGCGATCTCCTTCTACTCGGTCGCCGACATGTCGGCGCGCTCGGGCGCCCTGCTCGCGGGCCAGGTCGACCTGCTCTCCCAGACCAACCTGGACTTCGCGACCGCCCGGGTGGTCGCCGCCTCCGACCGGGCCACCGTCGCCCGCGTCAAGAACGCCCAGTGGTACGTGCTGCCGATGCTCACCACCGAGAAGCCCTTCACGGACGTCCGGGTCCGCCAGGCGATGAAACTCGCCTACGACCCCGAGCATGTCGTCAAGGTCGCCCTCCAGGGCGCGGGCACCGCCGGCTGGGACAACCCCGTACCGCCCGACGACCCCGCCCACGTCGCCGCCCACCCGGCCCACGACCCGGACCGGGCCCGCCACCTCCTCAAGCAGGCCGGACACGAGGGGCTGGCCGTCGACCTCTACACCTCGGCCTACGACCCGCTGTTCACGCCGATGGCGCTCGCCTACCAGGACTCCGCCCGCCGCGCCGGCATCCGGGTGCGGGTCCGGACGGCCGCGGCGGACTCGTACTACACGCAGATCTGGATGAAGAAGCCGCTCATGGCCACCTACTGGTTCACCGGCCGGCCCGTCGACCAGCTCTTCACCGAGATCTTCCGCAGCGGCTCCTCCTACAACGAGACCGCCTGGTCCGACAAGGGGTTCGACGCCGTCCTGGACCGGGCGCGCGCCGAGACCGACACCCGGCGGCGCCGCGAACTCTACGGCGAGGCACAGAGGCTGGTGATCGAGCGGGGCGGGGCGATGACCCCGATGTTCGCCGACCGTCTCGTCGGCATCTCCCGCAAGGTGCGCGGATACGCCGAGCGCGGCTTCGAGTTCGACTACCTCAACATCGGCCTGAAGGGGGCCTGAGCGTGCTCGTGTTCACCCTGCGCCGCCTGGCCTCCGCCGTCGGCACGCTGATCGTCTCCTCCGTCCTCGTCTTCCTCGCCGTCCAGGCCCTGCCCGGCGACGTCGCCACCCAGGTCCTCGGCAAGGACGCCACCCCCGACGCCGTTGCCGCCCTGCGCGGAAAGCTGGGCCTGGACCGGCCCGCCTGGGAGCGCTACGGCGACTGGATCGGGGGCGCCCTGCACGGCGACTTCGGCACCTCGCTCGTCACCGGCAGGGCCGTCGGCGGCGAAGTCGCCTCCTACCTCGGCAACTCCGCCCTCATCGCCCTCGTCACCGTCGTGTTCGCGGTGACCGGCTCGGTGGTCCTCGGGGTCGTCGCGGGCCTGTACCGCGACCGCTGGCCCGACCACCTCGTCTCCACCGTGAGCCTGATCGGCATGAGCGTGCCCGAGTTCGTCGTCGCCACCGTCCTCGTGCTCTGCTTCTCCGTCGCGCTGCCCTGGTTCCCCGCCGTCGTCCTCTACGGCCCCGACGCGAGCGTCGGCCAACTGCTGCCCGCCGTCTGGCTGCCCGCCCTCGCGCTCACCGTCGTCATGGCCGCCTACATCGTGCGCATGGCCCGCACCTCGGTGATCGACGTGATGGCCGGCGAGTACGTCACCACGGCCCGCCTCAAGGGCCTGTCCACCTGGCGGATCGTCACCCGGCACGCCCTGCCGAGCGCGCTGCTGCCCGTCCTGCACGTGATCGCCCTCAACGTCGCCTGGCTCGTCGGCGGCGTCGCCGTCGTCGAGAACGTCTTCAACTACCCCGGCATCGGCAAGCTGATGCTCTCCTCCGTGCAGAACCGCGACCTGCCCGTCGTCCAGGCCGTCGCCCTCGTCAGCGCCGTCGTCTACGTCTGCTGCAACCTCGCCGCCGACCTCTGCGCCATGGCCCTCAACCCCCGGCTCCGCACCCGAGGCAGGACCCGATGACCGCATACGACACCACACCCGCGGCCACGCCCGCCGCCACCGTCCCCGCACCGCGCGCCGCCGCCCGGGCCTGGCGCACGCTGACCTCCTCGCGCGTCGCGCTCGCCGGCCTGACCGTCGTCGCGCTCCACGTCCTGATCGCGCTGCTCGCGCCCCTGCTCACCTCCCACGACCCGACGGCCAACGACCCCGCGCACGCCCTGCTCGGCCCCGGCCGGGACCACTGGGCGGGCACCGACCAGTACGGCCGCGACGTCCTGACCCGCGTGCTGTACGGCGGTCGTTACGCCCTCGGCGTCTCCCTCGCCGCCACCCTCCTCACCGTCGCCGCGGGCACCGTCGTCGGCTGCGCCGCGGCCCTGCGCGGAGGCTGGTTCGACGACGTGCTCGGACGGCTCCTGGACGCGGTGCTGTCCGTGCCCGCCGTCCTCGCCCTGCTCGTCGTCGTGACCGCGCTCGGCACCGGACCCGCGGTGATCGTCCTCGCCGTCGCCGTCGTGTACGCCCCGCAGGTCGTCCGCGTCGTGCGCGGCGCGGCCCTCGCCGTCGTCCCCCTCGACTACGTCACGGCCGCCCGCGCCCGCGGCGAGAGCACCTGGTCGATCCTGCGCCGGGAGGTGCTGCCGAACATCACCGACGTCGTGTGCGTGGAGTTCGCGATGCGCGCCTCCTGGGTCGTGCTGCTGATCTCCTCGCTGTCCTTCCTCGGCTTCGGCGCCGACCCGCCCACCCCCGACTGGGGCCTCATGGTCGCCGAGAACCGCACCGCCATCACCGTCGTCCCCCTGGCGAGCATCGCCCCGATCATCGCCCTGGCCACCCTCGTGGTCGGGCTCAACCTCGCGGCCGACGGCCTGTCCAAGGCATGGGGCGTGGACCGCCTCCGGGAGGGCTCCTGATGACCGCGCCCTACACCTCCGCCGGCCCCGTCGCCCCCGTCGTCTCCGTGGACTCCCTGTCCGTGGCCTACCGTTCGGGCGGCCGTGACGTGCCGGTCGTGCACGACGTGTCCCTGGAGGTCGCGGCCGGCCGCACCCTGGCCCTGGTCGGCGAGTCCGGCAGCGGCAAGTCGACCGTGGCCGCCACGCTCCTCGGCCACCTCCGGCACGGCTCCCGCCGCACCGGCGGCACCGTACGCGTCGACGGGCGGGACGTGTTCGCCCTGCCCGCGCGGGAGTTGCGCCGGCTGCGCGGCGGCACCGTCGCCATGGTCGCCCAGAACGCCGGGCACGCGCTGACGCCCTCCATGCGCATCGGACGGCAGATCCAGGAGACCGGCACCGACGTCCCCGTCACCGACCTGCTCGACCAGGTCCGGCTGCCCCGCCCCGCCGACCTGGCCCGCCGCTACCCGCACGAACTCTCCGGCGGCCAGCAGCAGCGCGTCGCCATCGCCATGGCCGTCGCCGCCCGCCCCAAGGTGCTGGTCCTCGACGAACCGACCACCGGCCTCGACGTCGTCACCCAGCGCGGCGTCCTCGACCTGATCGCCGCCCTGCGCGACGAACTCGGCCTGGCCGCCGTCCTGGTGAGCCACGACCTCGGCGTGGTCGCCCACATGGCCGACGAGGTGTGCGTGCTCGGCACGGGCCGCGTCGTGGAGGCCGCGCCCACCCGGCAGCTGTTCGACCACCCCCAAGACCCGTACACGAGAAGGCTGCTGGCGAGCGTGCCCCGGCTGGACGACGCCGGACTCGCGCTCGTGGACGAGGCGGGGGAGCGGACCGTGCGCCCGCGCTCCGCGGTCCCGGACGGCGCGCCCGTCGCCGTCACCGCCCGCGACGTCACCGTCGACTACGGCAGCGGCCGGGCCGTGGACGGCGTCTCCTTCGAGGTCAGGCGCGGCGAAGTCCTCGCGCTCGTCGGCGAGTCGGGCAGCGGGAAGTCCACCCTCGCCTGGGCGCTCGCCGGGCTGCGCACCCCCTCCGGCGGCACGCTCGCACATGAGTCCGGCAACCTGAACCTCCCCGCCGCCGAGCGCCCGCCGGCCCTGCGCCGCCGGATCCAGCTCGTCTTCCAGAACGCCGACACCTCCCTCAACCCCCGCCGCCCGGTCGCCGAGGCGGTCCGCCGCCCGCTGCGGTTCTTCGGCACGGCACCCGGCCGCGCCGAGGCCGCCGAGCGCACCCTGCGGCTGCTCGCCGACGTCCGCCTCGACCCCGCCCTCGCCGGCCGGCTGCCCGCCCAGCTCTCCGGCGGACAGCGCCAACGCATCGGCATCGCACGGGCGTTGGCCGGCGGCCCCGACGTCCTGATCGCCGACGAGATCACCACCGCCCTCGACGTGTCCGTCCAGGCCGAGGTGCTGCGCCTGCTGGACGACCTGCGCCGCGAACACGACCTGGCCTGCCTGTTCATCAGCCACGACCTCGCCGTCGTCCGGGGCGTCGCCGACCGGGTCGTGGTCCTGCGCCACGGGGTCGTCGTCGAGGAGGGCCCGACCGAGGCCGTGTTCGCCGCGCCCGGCCACCCCTACACCCGGCAGCTGATGGCCGCCGTCCTCGAACCCGACCCCCGTACACCCCCGCCGCCCCTTGACGCCCCCGGCTGGTCCGACGCGGCGGCACCGGGCGACGTCTGGACCGACCACGGCGACGGCCACCGCGTCCGCCGCTGGCAGCCCGCGCACACCCCCGTGGCCGAAGGAGCCGTGTGAAGTACCGCGACCAGTTCGAGCGCCGGGTCGTCCGGGAGGACGTCTGGATCCCCACCCGCGACGGCGCGACCCGGCTGCACGCCCGCGTGTGGCGGCCCGCGGACGCCGACCCCGTACCCGCCCTGCTCGAATACCTCCCGTACCGCAAGGGCGACTGGACCGCGCCGCGCGACGCCCAGCGCCACCCCTGGTACGCCGGCCACGGCTACGCCTCCGTCCGCGTCGACATCCGCGGCCACGGGGACAGCGAGGGCGCACCCGGCGACGAGTACGACGCCCAGGAGCTCGCCGACGGCGTCGACGTCGTCCACTGGCTCGCCGCCCAGCCCTGGTGCACCGGCCGGGTCGGCATGTTCGGCATCTCCTGGGGCGGCTTCAACGCCCTCCAGATCGCGGCCCTCGCCCCCGAGCCGCTGAAGGCGATCGTCACCGTCTGCTCCACCGACGACCGCTACGACAACGACGTCCACTACACCGGCGGCGCCGTCCTCGGCATCGACATGCTCGCCTGGGCCGGCACCATGCTCGCCTTCGCCGCCCGCCCGCCGGACCCCGCGAGCGTCGGCGCGCGCTGGCTGCCCATGTGGCGCGAACGGCTCGACGCCCTCGAACCCCTCCTGCACACCTGGCTCGCCCACCAGGAACGCGACGCCTACTGGAGGCACGGCAGCGTCTGCGAGGACTACGGCGCCGTCGGGGCGGCCGTCCTCGCCGTCGGCGGCTGGCACGACCCCTACCGGGACACCGTGCTGCGGCTCGTCGAGCACCTGCCCGCGGACCGGGTACGGGGACTGATCGGGCCGTGGTCCCACCAGTACCCCGACCGGGGGCTGCCGCCCGGCCCCGCGATCGGCTTCCTCCAGGAAACCCTGCGCTGGTGGGACCAGCACCTCAAGGACACCGACACCGGCGTCATGCGCGAACCGCTGCTGCGCGCCTGGATCAACGACCCGGTCCCGCCCGCCACGTCGTACGACGTGATGCCGGGCCGCTGGATCGGCGAGAGCCGGTGGCCCTCGCCGCGGACCGTGTGGGACGAGCGGGCGCTCGGCTCCGGCAGCGCGCCCGTGCCGGTGCGCTCCCCGCAGCACACCGGTGTCGACGCCGGCCGCTTCTTCCCCTTCGGCAACACCGGCGACCTGCCGCCCGACCAGCGCGAGGAGGACGGGCGGTCCGTGTGCTTCGACTCCGCGCCCCTCACCGAACGCGTGGAGATCCTCGGCCGGCCCCGGGTGCGGCTGCGCCTCGACAGCGACACCCCGCGCGCCCATGTGATCGTCCGCCTCTGCGACGTCGCCCCCGACGGCGCGTCCACGCTGATCACGCGCGGGGTGCTGAACCTGCTGAGCCGGCACGGCCGGGACCGGGCCGTGGAGTGGGCCCCGGGGACGTACGAGGACGTCGGACTCGACCTCACCGGCACCGGATACGCCTTCCCGCCCGGCCACCGGATCAGGGTCGCCGTCTGCGACGCCTACTGGCCGTGGGTGTGGCCGCACGGCGAGCGCGGCGCGCTGCGGGTCGTACCGGGGGACAGCGCGCTGCTGCTGCCGGTGCGGCTGGCGGACGGGGACGAGCCGGTCGTCGCCTTCGAGGAACCGGAACAGGCGCCGCCGCTCGCCGTGACGTACGACCCGCCCGTGACGGCACGTCCCGAACGGCTGGTCACCCGGGACGTCGCCACGGGGGAGTGGACCCTGGAGGTCGACCCCGACTACGGCGGATCACGGACCTACCCCGACGGGCTGCGCTACACGGAGAGCGCGCGGGAGACGTACCGCATCCGAGACGACGACCCGCTGTCCGCGCGCGCCGTCTCCGAGTGGCACGTCCGGCTGCGGCGCGGCGACGACTTCGACGCTGAGATCATGACGCGCACGGAGCTGCGCGCCACGGCCGCGGACTTCGTCGTGGACAGCCGCATCGAGGCACGGGCGAACGGAGAGACAGTGGCCAAGCGCGCATGGCACCGCACCATCGGCAGGACGTCGGGATGACCGCCGCCAGGACCCCGCGTCGCGCCGTCGCCGCCGCCGACCGCACCCGCCAGCCCACCGAGGTCCGCCGCCGGCTGATCGTCGAGGCGGCCCTCCCGCTCATCGCCGAACGCGGCTACGGCTCCGTGGGGGTGCGGGACGTGGCCGCGGCGGCCGGGGTGTCCGTCGGCACCGTCACCTACCACTTCGGCAGCGTCCAGGAGATCCTCTCCGAGGCGATGGTGCTGCACATCGAGCGGTACTACGCGGCGCTCAGCGAGAGCGCGGCGCGGGCCACCACCGGCGCCGAGGCGCTGCGCCTGCTCGTCGACGCGCTGTTCACCGAGGACACCGACCGGCACTGGCGCATGTGGTTCGACTACTGGAACGCCGGCGACCAGGGCACGGACGAGGCGTTCGCCCGCGGCCAGGCCGAGCGCTACGCGGCCTGGCACCGGCAGATCCGCACCCTGGCCGAACGGGGCGTGGCCGACGGGGAGTTCACCACCGACGACCTCGACGGCTTCACCCTCCGCTTCGCCGCCCTGGCCGACGGCCTGGCCCTCCAACGCCTCCGCCAGTCCCCACCCCTGACAACCGACCAGGCCCGCCACCACCTGAACACACTCATCAGGAACGAGTTGGGACAGGGCACCTCGGACTGATCTCCCGCCCGCACGGGTGACGGGAACCCGTGCGGCGCGCACCCCCGTGACCGTTCACACGTCTGCAATGTTATTCGCTCTTTCCACTATAGGAAGGGTCCTATATGGTCACCGGCAGAAGTCCGCCGGATGACGAGGGGGCGTGTATGCGGAGCAGGCGGGAAGTGCTGGGGGTGCTCGGGGCCGGGGGTGCCGTGGTGGCCGGGCTGGCGGGCTGCTCCTCGTCCGGGCGGGACCGGAGGCCGAGCGGGACGCTGACCCTCGGCACGGCCGTGGACGTGAACTCCTTCGCGCCCGCCGAGGCCCAGGACGCGCACTTCATGCAGTACTACCAGGCGCCGTACGACGGGCTGCTGCGCATCGCGCCCGACGGCACCTACACACCCGGCCTCGCCACCGAGTGGTCGTACGACCGCAGCCGCACGGTCCTGCACCTGACGCTGCGCCCCGGAGTGCGCTTCCACGACGGAACGCCCTTCGACGGCAGGGCGGTCGCCGCCAATCTGATGGCCGCGAAGAAGGGCACCGGCACCGGCGCGGCCGGCTTCGCCTCGCTCAGGTCCGTCCGCGTCGACTCGCCCGGCGGCGTCGACCTGGTACTGGAGCGGCCCGACCCCGGTATCGTCCGCCAACTCGCCATGGGCTGCGGCATGATGGCGAGCCCGAAGGCCGTCGGCACGCCCGGTCTGCGGACGCGCCCCGTCGGCACCGGGCCGTACGTGCTGGACCCGAAGGGCACCACACCGACGGTCAAGTACACCTTCGTCCGCAACGCCGACTACTGGGACAAACGTTCCTTCCCCTTCGAGAAGGTCGTCCTCATCCCCATGACCGACGCGATCGCCCGGCTCAACGCCGTGCGCTCCGGACAGGTCGACGGCGCGTTCGGCGACGCGCTCAACATCCGCGCCGCGACCTCCGCCGGGCTCAAGGCCACCGTCTCGCCGGGCCCCGGCTTCCAGGGCCTGTTCCTCTTCGACCGCGACGGCCGGGTCAGCCGCCCCCTCGGCGACGTCCGCGTACGCCGGGCCGTCAACCACGCCATGGACCGCGACGGCATCGCCAAGATCCTCGTCGACGGCAGGGCCCGCACCACGGGACAGGTCTTCAACCCGCAGTCCCCGGCCGCCGACCTGAGCCTCGACACCTACTACCCGCACGACCCGGCCCGCGCCCGCACCCTGCTCGCCCAGGCCGGCTACGCCCGCGGCTTCGACCTCGACATCCCCGAGCCGGTCTACCCGAACCTCTCCCCGATCCTCGGACAGCTCCTCGGCGACGTCGGCATCCGCGTCAACTGGGTGCAGGTGCCCACCCAGTCGGTCAACGCCCAGTACCTCTCCGGCAAGTTCCCCGCCGTGTACTACCAGCTCCAGTCCAGCGACCCCTGGCAGGCCGTGAACTTCCTCGGCACGGCCAAGGCCGCCTGGAACCCCCTGCACGTCGACGACCCGGCGGTCCAGGCCGCCATCGACGCCGTCCGCGACGCCCCCGAGGGCGCGGCCCGCGACGCCGCGTACCACCGCCTCGACCGCGTCTACGTCGAGCGCGCCTGGTTCGCGCCCGCCTACTTCCCCGACGCCGTCTACTTCTCCTCCCCGGCGATCGAGGTCACCCCGCAGAGCCTCCAGATCGTGCCCTCGTTGCAGAACTTCCGCCCCGCCGCATGAACCGCGGCCGGGTCCACCTCACCCATCCGACGCGGACCGGCGTCCCGCGGGGAAGGACCACCCCTTGCTGACCTTCGTCCTGCGACGCCTGCTCGCGGGGGTCGTACTCGTCTTCGTCATCTCCACACTGGCGTTCCTCCTGCTCTCCGCGGGCGGCACGGACGTCGCGCGGACCCTGCTCGGCGAGACCGCCACCCCGGACCAGATCGCCCGCAAACAGCATGAACTGGGCCTCGACCGGAGCCTGCTCAGCCAGTACGGCGACTGGCTCTCGCACGCCGTCCGCGGCGACCTCGGCACCTCCTGGCTCACCAACCAGAAGGTCACCGACGGCCTCGCCGACCGACTGCCCGTGACCCTGTCCCTCGCCGTCGGCGCGGTCCTGCTCACCACCCTCGTCAGCGTGGTCCTCGGCGTCACCGCGGCCGTACGGCGCGGCGCCGTCGACCGGTGCGTGCAGATCCTCGCCGTCGTCGGCTTCGCCATGCCCGGCGTGTGGTTCGCGCTGCTCCTGGTCATCGGCGTCGCCATCAGACTCCAGTGGTTCCCCGCCACCGGATACACCCCGCTCACCCAGTCGCCCGGCGACTGGCTGTCCTCCCTCGTGCTGCCCGTCCTCGCGCTCGCCGTCAGCTCGATCGCCTCGACCGCGCAGCAGGTCCGCAGCGCCATGATCGACATCCTGAACCAGGACTACGTCAGGACCCTGCGCAGCCGCGGTCTGTCCGAGACCCGCGTCGTCTACGAGCACGCGCTGCGCGGCGCCGCGCCCACGGCCCTGACCATGGTGTCCCTGCACTTCATCAGCCTGCTCGGCGGCACGGTCGTCATCGAGAAGGTGTTCGCCCTGCCCGGCCTCGGCTTCCTCGCGCTCAACTCCACCCTCGGCGGCGACACCCCGCAGGTCCTCGGCGTCATCGTGCTGATGGTCGTGGTCGTCGTCGTGGTCAACCTCCTGCTCGACATGGCCAACGGCTGGCTCAACCCGAAGGTGCGTGTGCGATGACCGACGTCGTCACCCTGCCCGGCACCACCGCCCCCGACGGTGTGACCCGCAGACTCCTGCGCGACCCGGTCGCTGTCGCCGCGCTCGCCGTCCTGGCCGTCGTGATCCTCGTCAGCCTGGCCGCGCCCCTGATCGCCCCCCACGACCCGAACCACGTCTTCCCGGAGACCGCACGCTCGGCTCCCGGCGGCGGACACCTCATGGGCGGCGACGGCGCGGGCCGCGACGTCCTCTCCCGCCTGTTCTACGGCGGCCGTTCCACGCTGCTGGGCGCGCTCGTCACCCTCGTCGTGGCGACCCTGCTCGGCGTCACCTCCGGCCTCCTCGCCGGCTACTACGGCCGGGCCTTCGACACCGTCGCCGGCTGGGTCGCCAACATGCTCCAGTCGATCCCCGGCATGGTGATCCTGCTGAGCGCCACCGCGACGCTCGGCCCGCGGACCCTTCCGGTCATGGCGCTGTTCGGCGTCCTGCTCGCCCCGCAGTTCTTCCGCCTGGTGCGCACCGCCGTACGCGGGGTGCGCGGCGAACTCTACGTCGACGCCGCCCGGATCTCCGGACTGGGCGACGCCCGCATCATCGGACGCCACGTCCTCGGCGTCGTACGCGCCCCCATCGTCATCCAGGCGTCCATCGGCGCCGGCATCGCGATCCTGCTCCAGACCGGCCTCCAGTTCCTCGGCATCGTCGACGCCTCCCAGGCCAGCTGGGGCCAGATGCTGTCGGACGCCTTCACCAACATCTACGCCGCCCCCACCCTCGTCGTCTGGCCGGGCGTCGCCATCGGCCTCACCGTCGCGGCGCTCGCCCTCGTGGGCAACTCCCTGCGCGACGCGATCGCCGACCGGGGGACCCGGCCGAAGCGCCGCCGCCCCGCCCGCCGGACCCGGCCCGCGGACGCACCCGGCGCCACCGCCCGCACGGACGGGTCCGGCGGCACCCGCCCCACGACCACGCCCGACGGCGCCCTGCTGCACGTCGAGGGGCTGACGATCGCCTATCCCGGCCCGGACGGGGACCGGACCGTCGTGGAGGACGTCGGCCTGAGCGTCGGGCGCGGACAGGTCCTCGGCCTCGTCGGCGAGTCCGGCTCGGGCAAGACGCAGACCGCGTTCGCCGTCCTCGGACTGCTGCCCGAGGAGGCCGACGTCCGCGCCGGGCGCATCGTCTTCGACGGCACCGACCTGACCGCCCTCGACCGCCGGGCCCGCGCCGCCCTGCGCGGCCGGCGCATCGCGTACGTGCCGCAGGAGCCGATGTCCAACCTCGACCCCGCGTTCACCGTCGGCCACCAACTCGTCGAGCCGATGCGGGTGTTGCTGAAGATCTCACGCGCCGAGGCCAGGAGCCGCGCCCTCGCGCTCCTCGCCCGGGTCGGCATCGCGGACCCCGCCCGTACGTTCGCGGCGTACCCGCACGAGATCAGCGGCGGCATGGCCCAGCGCGTCCTCATCGCCGGCGCCGTCTCCTGCGACCCCGACCTCCTGATCGCCGACGAGCCGACCACCGCGCTCGACGTCACCGTGCAGGCCGAGGTGCTGGACCTGCTGCGCGACCTGAGCGCGGAGCGCGACATGACCGTCCTGCTCGTCACGCACGACTTCGGGGTCGTCGCCGACCTCTGCGACCGGGTCGCCGTGATGCGCGCGGGCCGTGTCGTCGAGGAACAGGACGTCGCCGGCCTCTTCGCCGCGCCCGCGCACCCGTACACCCGCACCCTGCTCGACTCCGGCCTGGAGTCCGCGCCGCCGCGGGCGCCCCTGACCTCCGCCGCCCCGGGAAAGGCCCCCCGATGACCGCCGCGACCGCGCCCCTGCTGAGTGTCGACGCCGTCGACGTGACCTTCCCCGCCAAGGGCTTCCGCAAGCCGCCCCTGAAGGTCCTCCACGAGGTGTCCCTCACCGTGGGCGCGGGGGAGTGCGTCGGCCTGGTGGGCGAGTCGGGATCGGGCAAGACCACCCTCGGCCGGGCGGTCCTCGGCCTGGTGCCGGTGGCCGCCGGCACCATCGCCTACGACGGCCGGACGATCTCGGGTCTCGACCGTGCCGGGCGCCGGGCGCTCAGCAGCGAGATCCAGGTCGTCTTCCAGGACCCCTACACCTCGCTCAACCCCGCCATGACCGTCGAGGCCGTCCTCGCCGAACCGCTGGTCGCCGCCGGGCGGTCGGCCGGCGCGGCCCGTGCCCGGATCGCGGAACTGCTCGACGCGGTGGGGCTGCCCGCCGACTCCGGGCGGCGGTTGCCCCGCGAGTTCAGCGGTGGCCAGCGCCAGCGGGTCGCCATCGCCCGCGCGCTGGCGCTCGACCCGCGCCTCGTGGTGTGCGACGAACCGGTCAGCGCGCTCGACCTCACCACCCGGTCCAGGGTGCTGGAGCTGCTGGTGGAGCTCCAGGAACGCACCGGCGTCGCCTATCTGTTCATCTCCCACGACCTGACGGTGGTCCGGCACGTCTGCCACCGGGTCGCCGTGATGCACGGCGGACGGATCGTGGAGAGCGGCCCCGCGGAACAGATCACTAGCGCGCCCCGGGACCCCTACACCCGGCGTCTGCTGCTGGCCGCCCCGGTGGCCGACCCGGTGGAACAGGCCCGCCGCAGGGAGGCCCGCCGCGCCCTGGCCGCGACGTCCCGCGCGCAGCCCTGACCGGCAGCCGCGCACCGCCGCGGGCCCGCCACCGACGGGGGGCGGGCCCGCGGCGTACGGTGACCCGGTTCGCGGGACGTTCCCCGGGGGCTACGCCGCCGTCAGCGCCGCCAGTTCCTCGTCCAGGGCGCGCAGCGCCGTCACCGTCACGCCGGGTGTCGTCGCCGCGAGTTGGTACGGCGAGCGGTCGGCGACGCGGCGGGCGAACTCCGGGTTGGCCACCAGCGGCAGATGGCGCAGCACCGCGGCCCGCGCGGACGCGTCCGCCAGCAACTCGCCCAGCGGCGTGGTCACGTTGGCGTCGGCGCGGTTGAACTCCTCGGCCGGCGGCATCTCCTGCGTGGACGCGAGCACCTGCGCGTACTGGCGGCGGGCCAGCAGGTGCTCCTCGGCGACCGGTCCCGTCGCGGGCAGGCCGAGCCGTTCGAACTGGCTCTCCGGCGCGTCCGACGCCCGCATCAGGTCCGTCAGCAGCGTCGCCATGCGCAGCTCCAGCTCGTCCGAGAGCAGCGGCCGGCGCTGCTCCGGGTCGTTCTCCAGGTCGAACAGCAGCGTGCCGAAGGCGTACGGATTGCCCCAGGTGCTGCCCGGGAGCCGCAGCACCGGCACGTCCCTGGTGAACGGCAGCGGGGCGATCAGCTCCGCGTCCGTCAACTCCTCCGGGGCGAACCGGCTCGCCATGTGCGTCGGCATCAACGTGTGCTCGTACAGCGGGTCGTTGGACTCCCGCAGCGGCGCCCTCATGTACACGTACCGCCCGTCCGTCACGTTGACGTGGCTGCCGAACGCGCCGAACAGCCCGGCCGTGCGCACCGGTTCGTCCGCGGCCACCGCCTCACCGAGCGGCGCGCCCTGCATCCGGTCGGGCGCCGGGACCCCGAAGTAGTCGAGCAGCGTCGGCCCGAGGTCGATCGTCTGCACCAGGCTCGCGCGCCGTTCGCCCCGCACACCGCTGCGCGGGTCCCAGATGAACAGCGGTGTGTGGATGTTCTCGTCGTACCAGGGCTGCACGTTCTTGCCCCACCAGCCGTGCTCGCCGAGCAGCAGCCCGTGGTCGGTGCAGACGATCAGCAGGGTGTCGTCCCACAGCCCGTGCTCGTCCATGGTGTCGAGCACCCGGCCGAGCGACTTGTCGCACATCGTCAGCAGGGCGGAGTACTCCGCGCGTATCCGCGCCACGCGGTCCTCGTCCTCCGTGACCCGCCGGTAGTCGGGCCAGTCGGCCTGTACGCCGTCGTCCGGCAGCGGACGCAGATAGTGCGAGCGGTGCTCGTCGTACGTGAAGAACGGCTCGTGCGGGTCGAAGCACTCGATCTGGAGGAACCAGCGGTCGGCGTCCGCGTTCGTGGTGATGAACTCCAGGCCCGCGTCGACCGTGAGCGTCTGCGAGTGCAGGTCCTCGGTCGGCATGTACCGGCGGTTGATCCAGTCCTGCCGGCGCCCCGAGTCCGGCCGCCACCCCAGGGACGGCGGCAGCACCGGGTCCGCCACGTGCCCCTTCCACTTGTCGCCCTCCTGGCCGCGGAAGAACTCGTAGGAGTCGTAGCGGTTGTGGTAGGTGGCGCCGCCGTCCTCCCAGTAGTGCTGGTGGTCCGTGACGAGGTGGGTGTAGACCCCGGCGTGCGACAGCATCTCCGGCACCGAGTCGTCGTACGGCTCCAGCGGACCCCACGACCGGTGCAGGAAGTTGTGCCTGCCTGTGTGGATCTCCCGGCGGGCCGGCATGCACGGCATGCTCCCGGCGTACGCGTTGTCGAACACGGCGGTGAGCCGGCTCAGCCGCTCGAAGTGGGGGGCGTGGACTCCCTCGGCGCCGTAGGGAGGCAGGAAGCGTCGGTTGAGGGTGTCGAACATGACCATGATCGCGCGCACGCGGCGGGCTCCTTCGCTGGGTGGGACGGTCCTCGCGGCGGTCAGGACGACGCGGGCGCGGAGGTGACGTGGGCCGCGTCCAGCGCCACCAGCGTCTCCTCCAGCCACGCGATCCAGGAGTCGATCTCGGCCATCCCGCGGATGTGGGTCAGCTCCTCCAGGAGCCGCGCCCGCGCCACGTCGACCTCGGGGATCGGGGAGACGAAGGTCTGGGTGCGGTCGCGGCCCCGGTGCAGGGCCACCTGCTCCCTGCGGGCGGCCAGTTCGGTCTCGACGAGCGCGCGCAGCCCGACGGGGTCGACGATCCCGCCGAAGAAGAACCGCACGAGGAAGTCCGGGTCCTGGTGCCGGGCCGGGGGCCGGTACGGGGAGCGTGCCCAGGCGAGCAGTTCCGCGCGGCCGGCCTCGGTCATCGTGTAGAGCTTGGCGTCGGGCCGTTTCTCGCGCGGGTCCACGGTGTGGGTGATCCAGCCGTTGGTCTCCATGCGGGTCAGCAGCCGGTAGATCTGGCTCTGGTCGGCGTTCGAGCGGAAGAACTTCCCGCCCTCCGCCAGCCACTTCCTCAGGTCGTACCCGCTCCAGGGGCGCTGGGCGAACAGGCCCAGCAGGATGTGCTCGAATTTGATCACCGACTGGTCCCGTCTCCGCCTGTGCCAGGGAGCTATAGGATTAGTCCCCTATTGGTCGGCATCATTCTACGCAGGAGGGCGAGGACCGTGGCTCGCTGCTGTGTTCCCTCCGCCGGACCCGGGGACGACCCGCCGGGCGACGCGGCGCACTCCGCGCCACCGGTTGCCGCGCACACCGCGCCACCGACCGCCGCCCGCACCGCGCCTCCGTCCCGGTCGGTCGCCGCACCGGGCCGCCGCCACCCTCTCGCCCAGGCGCACGTCCCCGCCGGGCGGTTCCTGATGGGCGACGCCTTCGGGGAGGGTTACCCGGACGACGGCGAGGTGCCCGTCCACCCCGTACGGCTCGACGCCTTCAGCATCGACACCACGCCCGTCACCAACACCGCGTTCGCCGCGTTCGTCCAGGACACCGGGTACCCGACCGAGGCCGAACTGGCCGGACACTCAGCGGTGTTCGCCCTGCACCTGCGCGCGGAGCCCGCCGACGTCCTCGCCGTCTTCCCCGAGACCCCCTGGTGGGTGGACGTGCGCGGGGCCGACTGGCGCCATCCGCACGGTCCCGGCTCCACCCTCGACGGCCGCGGCTCCCACCCCGTCGTCCAGGTCACCCGCGCCGACGCCGAGGCGTACTGCGCCTGGGCCGGACGCCGACTGCCCACCGAGGCGGAATGGGAGTACGCGGCGCGCGGCGGCGCAGAGTCCCGCCGCTACCCGTGGGGCGACGACCTCACCCCCGGCGGCGCCCACCACTGCAACATCTGGCAGGGCACCTTCCCGGTCGAGAACACCGAGGAGGACGGCTGGAGCGCCACCTCGCCCGTCGGTGCCTTCCCGGCCGGCGGGTTCGGCCTGCACGACACGGCGGGCAACGTCTGGGAGTGGTGCGCCGACTGGTTCGACCCCGGCTACTACGCCCGCTCGCCCGAGTACGACCCGCGCGGCCCCGGGACCGGCACCCTGGCGGTGACCCGCGGCGGCTCCTACCTGTGCCACGACTCCTACTGCAACCGCTACCGGACCGCGGCCCGCACCGGCAACACCCCGCACTCGTCGGCGGCCAACTGCGGCTTCCGCACGGTCTCCGCGCGCCCGCGGGACCTGCCGCCCGGCGGCCCCCGTGCGGACCTTTCCGGCGATCGGTCCGCTTGAGCGCCCCGTGATCGGGGGAGGCGGACCAGCGACGCCCGCCCACAGCCGAGGAGACGTGACCATGCCGCCCGAACTCCTGCCCGTCGACGACCTGGCGACCCTGCGCGGCCGCCGCAGCGCCAAATGGCGGGCCGGTGCGCCGGACGTACTGCCGCTGACCATCGCGGAGATGGACTTCGGTCTCGCACCCGCCGTCCAGGACGTGCTCCGCGACGCCGTCGAGCGCGCCGACACGGGCTACGGCCATGCCCAGCCGGAGCTGGGGGCCGCCCTGGCCGGGTTCGCCGGGCGCCGCTGGGGCTGGGAGATCGACCCCGCGCGGGTGACCGCGACGACGGACGTCAGCACCGGTGTCGTCCACCTGCTGCGGCTGATCGCCCGGCCGGGCGAGGCCGTCGTGATGAACACCCCCGTGTACCCGCCGTTCTACGAGTGGCTGGACGAGGCCGGTGTGCGGCGCGTGGAGGTCCCGCTCGACGGGGCCGGACTCGACCTGGCCGCGCTGGAGTGCGCCTTCGCCGGGCGCCCGGCCGCCTTCCTGCTGTGCAATCCGCAGAACCCGACCGGACGCGCGCACCGGCCGGACGAACTGGCGGCCGTGATCGAACTCGCCCGCCGGTACGAGGTCACCGTCGTCAGCGACGAGATCCACGCGCCCCTGGTCCTGCCGGGCGCGACGTTCACGCCGCTGCTGAGCGTGCCCGGGGCCGCCGAGGTCGCGTTGTCGGTGGTCTCCACCAGCAAGGCGTGGAACCTCGCGGGCCTCAAGTGCGCCGCGATCGTCTCGGGCTCGCCTGCGACCACCGCGATCACCGACCGGCTGCCCCCCGACCTCCGCTGGCGCGTCGGCCACTTCGGTGTGCTCGCCTCGGTCGCCGCCTTCGAGGAGGGCGAGGAATGGCTCGACCGGCTGCTGCTCACCCTGGACGACCGTCGGCGGTTCCTCGGCGAGCTGCTGGAACGGCATCTGCCCGCCGTCTTCTGGCGACCCCCGGAGGCGACCTTCCTCGCCTGGCTCGACTGCGCGGGACTGCCGACCGGTGAGGACAGCGCGCGGGCCTTCCTCGACCACGGCCGGGTGGCGCTCGAACCGGGGGTGAAGTTCGGCTCCCACACCGCCGACCACGTGCGGCTCAACTTCGCCACCGGCCGTGACCTCCTGGAGGAGGCCGTCGTCCGCATGGCCGACGCCGTCGACAAGGCCTCCCGCGCCTGAGCTTGGGCCAGAGGTCCGTCCAGGCTTCCCTCGGGCCGTCGCACACCCAGATGGGCATGCCCTGGTTGATGTTCTCCACGTTTCCGCTGTGGACGGGCGGCAGGTGAAACATCCCGGGCGGGTCCGTCAGACGGGCTCCGCCGGAGGGGCGGCGTCGGCCGTGAGCTCCGCGAGCGACCGTACGGCCCGCAGCGCCGCGACGAGTTCGGCGATGTCGCCGGGGGCCCGCAGCGACCGGCCGGTGAGCTCCTCCAGCCTGCGCAGCCGGTACCGGACGGTGTTGGGATGGCAGTGCAGGGCGTGCGCCGTGCCGGTGGCCGACCCGGCGGCGGTGATCCAGCCGTCGAAGGTGCCGAGGAGCAGTTCCCGCGTCTCGGCGCCGAGGGCCAGCACCGGGCCCAGGACCCTGCGCGCCAGGTCGCCGGCGGCGCCGGGCGCCGACGCCATGACCACGGTCAGCGGATCGTCCTCGAAGCGGGTCACGGACGCGGTCCCCGCCGGTCTGCTCTGCATGGTCAGCCGTGCCTGGCGCAGCGCCTGGCCCGTGCCGTCGAGGGCGGCGAAGGCCAGGCTCACCCCCACCCGCCCCGCGGCGAGCCGCCGCAGGACGGCCACGGTCACGTCGAGGGCGTCCGGGCGCAGCAGGGACACGACGCCGATCTGCGTGTCGGGGCGCAGCGTCCAGGCCGAGGCGACGCCGTGCGCCGAGAGCAGCGCCTGCACGTCCTGGAGGGGTTCCTGGCCGAGCGCGGTGGCCTCCGCGGCGACGGCGGCGAACGGACCCTTCCTGGGCAGGCCGAGGCTCTGCGCCACCTCCCACAGGGTCCCCCGGTCCGTGATCCGCCCGCCGAGCAGGGCCTCGGTCAGGGCGGACCGCTCCCGCTCCTGGGCGCGCAGCAGCTCGGCGGCGCTCTCCCGGTACGCCGCCGTCAGCGCGTCGCTGTACTCGTCCGCGAGCCCCCACACGCTCGCCGCAGCCCGCACCAGCACGGCCGGATCCAGCCGCCGGCGGGCCGCCTCCTCGGTCAGGGCCTCCCAGAACTCGGCGAACCCGAGCCGATAGGCGCGCAGCACGTCCGGCAGCGGGCTGCCCTGGACCGCCCGCCGCCGTCCCGTCCTGCCGGGACCGTCGGGCTCGGCCTCGGCGCCCCGGGCGACCTGGGCGAACACACTGCCGAGGTTGAGCCGGAGCGAGGTGCGCAGTTCGTCCTCGGTGACGACGCCGTTCGGCCCGTAGACGTCGATCTCCTCGCGGATGCGCCGCAGGGAGCGCTCGACGAGTTCCGGCAGCCGGTCCAGCAGGGACTCGGCCACCTCCTCCAGGCCCGGCACGGGCGGACGGTGCGGCATCCCGACAGGCTACGCGAGCCGGTTGTCCCCACCGACAAGCATGGGGGTCCACCTCGTGGAACATCCCGGCGTCCGTTGTTCCCGGGGACAAAGCGGGGCCCGGCATCGTTGTCCGCCGCGCCATTGGTGCCGTCCCACGGGCCGGACACCCTGGAGCGCACCAAGGGCAACGCGGTGATCCCCGGGCAACCGGCCCGCCGACAGGAGGAGACATGGCGAACCTCGCCGACAACCTGGCGAACACGGCCGGACGCCGTCCCGGCCTTCCGGCCCTCCGGTTCGAGGACACCGTGACGACGTACGCGGAACTGGACGCGGCCGCCTCGGGGATCGCGGACCGGCTGCGCGCCGACGGCCTCGCACCGGGGGACCGGGTGGCCGTGATGCTGCCCAACGTCCCGGCCTTCGCCGCCCACTACTACGGCGTACTGCGCGCCGGCGGTGTTGTGGTGCCGGTGAACCCGCTGCTGAAGGCCCGCGAGGTGGAGCACGTCCTCGCCGACTCCGGAGCCGCCCGGCTGTTCGTGCTGGAGGGCTCGGCCGAGGAGGCGGCCGACGGGGCGCGGGCGACCGGGGGCGCCGTGCTCCGGGTGGGCCCGGGGCTGCCCGCGGCGGAGCCCCGCGACGACCGGCCCGCGCCCGTGCGGCGCGGTGACGACGACATCGCCGTCATCCTTTACACCTCCGGCACGACGGGCCGGCCGAAGGGCGCGGCGCTGACCCACCACAATCTGCTGCGCAACGTCGAGATCGTGGCCGAGGAGATCCTGCACGCGGGACCCGAGGACGTGATGATGGGCTGCCTCCCGCTCTTCCACGCCTTCGGCCAGACCTGCGGCCTCAACGCGGCCGTCCGCCAGGGGGCCTGCCTGGTCCTCGTGCCCCGTTTCGACCCCGCCCGGGTGCTCGACCTGATGCGGGAGCTGGGGGTGACCCTCTTCGAGGGGGTCCCCACCATGTACACCGCCCTGCTGCACGGGGCCCCGGCCGGACCCGTCGGCGGCCTGGACCCGCTGCGGCTGTGCGTCTCCGGGGGAGCGGCCCTGCCGACGGAGGTGCTGCACGCCTTCGAGGAGCGCTTCGGATGCGAGATCGCCGAGGGCTACGGGCTCTCGGAGACCTCCCCGGTCACCACCTTCAACCACCTCGACCGGCCCCGCGGGCCCGGCTCGATCGGCACCCCCGTCAGCGGGGTGCGCGTGCGCCTCGTCGACGACGCGGGGCGGGACGTCGGGCCCGGCGAGGTGGGGGAGATCGCCGTACGGGGCCACAACGTGATGGCCGGCTACTGGAACCTGCCCGAGGCGACGGCCGCCGCGATCCCCGACGGATGGTTCAGGACCGGGGACCTCGCCCGACAGGACGAGGAGGGCCGGCTGTACGTGGTCGACCGCAAGAAGGACCTGATCATCCGGGGCGGGTACAACGTCTACCCGCGCGAGGTCGAGGAGGTGCTCTACGAGCACCCGGACGTCGTGGAGGCGGCCGTCGTCGGCGTCCCGCACGACTCCCTCGGCGAGGAGGTGTCCGCGGCCGTCGTCCTCGTCCCGGGCTCCCGGGTGTCAGAGGACGACCTGCGGTCCTTCGTGAAGGAGCGGGTCGCCCCCTACAAGTACCCGCGGCACCTGTGGTTCCTGCCCGCCCTGCCCAAGGGCCCCACGGGCAAGATCCTCAAGCGGGCGATCCGGCCGCCGCGGTGACGGCGGGCGCTCACGCCGTGCGGGGCGTCCCCTCGGAGGAGCGGGCGCCGGTGCCGATCCAGCTGGCGAGGATGTCGATCGCCTCGGCGGACGGCGATCCGGGCTCGGCGGTGTAGAGCACGAGGGTCTGCTCGGGGTCGCCCTCGGCGGCCAGCACGACGTAGTCCAGGGTCAGGTCCCCGACGACCGGGTGCCGCAGCCGTTTGGTGCCGGTCGTGTGGACGAGCACGTCGTGCTCCGCCCACATGCGGCGGAAGGCGGCGCTGCGCAGGGAGAGCTCACCGACCAGCTCGGTGAGGAGCGGATCGTCGGGATGGCGCCCGGCGTACACGCGCAGCGTCGCCACGCAGTCGCCCGCGACCTGCTCCCAGTCGGGGTACAGGGCCTCGGCCGTCTCGTCGAGGAAGACGAACCGCGCGATGTTGCGGTCGCGGTGCGGCAGCGCCTGGAAGTCCGTGATCAGGGCGTGGCCGAGCCGGTTGGCGGCCAGCACGTCCATCCGCCGGCCCTGGACCATCGCCGGTGAGGCGAAGGCGTCCAGGGCCCGGTGCAGGGAGGGGTGGACCCGCTGCGGGGCGAGCGGCCGCTCCGGGCGGGCGCGGCCCGCGGTGGGCTGGGCGAGGTCGAAGAGATGGGCGCGCTCGGTGGTGTTCAGCCGCAGGGCGCGCGCGACCGCGTCCAGGACGCTCTCGGAGACCCCCAGCGTGCGGCCCCGCTCCAGCCGGACGTAGTAGTCGACGCTGACCCCGGCGAGCCGGGCGACCTCCTCGCGGCGCAGCCCCGGCACCCGGCGCACCCGCGGATCCGGGGCGAGGCCGGCCTGCTCCGGGGTGATCCTGGCCCGGCGGCTGCGCAGGAACTCCCGGATCTCGTTGCTGCGGTCCATGGGACCACCGTACGGCGGGCCACGGCGCGTCCGCGCTCCCCAGGGGGTACTGGCAGACCCCCGGAGGAGCGGTACCCCGTAGGGCGGTCCGCCGGGCGCCGGCGCGTGATTGCCTGGACATCGGGCCGCCATGGGGATCACACCCCCTCCGACCAGGCGTTCCGCCTCTCGCGGCCCTTCCGGCACCTCCCGGAATCCTTCCCGCACCTCCCGGAAAGAGGACACACCCATGGCATCGACGCTCACCGGCACCGTCGCGCTCGTCACCGGCGCGAGCAGCGGCATCGGCGCGGCCACGGCCCGCCGGCTCGCCGAGCACGGGGCCGCCGTGGCCTTCGTGGCCCGCCGCAAGGACCGGCTGGTCGATCTCGCCGCCGACATCGAGAGGGCCGGCGGCAGCGCACTGGCGGTCGAGGCGGACATCGCCGACCGCGCACAGGCGGAGGACGCCGTACGGCAGACCGTCGAACGGTTCGGACGGCTCGACACACTGGTCAACAACGCGGGCCTGATGCTGCTCGGCCCGGTCGAGGGCGCGGACGCCGACGAGTGGGACCGCATGCTCGGCGTCAATGTGCGGGGCCTGCTCTCCACCACCCGCGCCGCCCTGCCGCATCTACTGCGCGCGGCCGAGGAGGGGCCGCGCCGGGTCGCCGACGTCGTCAACATCAGCTCGATCGCCGGTCGTGTCGCGTGGAACGGCTACGGCGTCTACAGCCTCACCAAGTTCGGCGTGAACGCGTTCACCGAGTCGCTGCGCCAGGAGGTCACCGAGCGCCATGTGCGCGTGGGCGTCCTGGAGCCGGGCGGCGTGGAGACCGAACTGGGCTCGCACAACGCCCACAAGCCCGAGGTCCGGGAGGCCATCGACGGCTTCTTCGCGCGGACCGAGGCCCTGGCGCCCGAGGACATCGCCGACGGCGTCGCCTACATGGTCACCCGTCCCCGCCACACCTCGGTCGGCGAACTCTGGATCATGCCGACCGAACAGGTGTGACCACGGCCCCCGTACAGGGGCCGGACAGGGGGGCGGCGGGGCTGCGGCCGGGGGAGGGCGGCCGTTCTCAGGGCGCGGGCGGAGAGCCCCCGTGCCCCGGGCCGTGGGGCGGGGCGGCGTGCTCCAGGCCGTGCAGTCGGGCCGCCGCGCGCCGGAAGCGTTCGGCCAGGTCGGGGTCGGTACCGCGCAGCCGCCGCAGATCCGTGTCCGCGGTGCGCAGCGCGGCGGTCAGGAGGCGGGCCCTGCCGCGTTCGAGGCGCAGGACCGCCCGCGCGGGGGCGCCCGCCGCGGCGTGGGCGTGCGCGGCCTCCGCGGCCACCTCCGTCGCCCGCGCCAGCCAGATCTCCGCGGCGGGGCGGGTCAGTTGGGTCCGGACGAGCAGGTCGACGGCGTCCACCGCGTGGTCGAACGCCTCCGCGGCCTCCTCATGGGCCTCCCGGCGCGTCGCCCAGGCCCCCCACGAGCGGCCGGCCACCAGCCGCACCGGGACGTTGTCCGGGTCGGCGAGCCGACAGCCCTCCCGGTAGGCGCGCACGGCCTCCGCGGCGTCCCCCGGCCGCCCGCGGTCGGCCAAAGCGTGCCCCAACTCGACGAGCCTGCCCGCCCGTTCGGGAGCGTCGGGCGCGCCGGCGCGGACGGCGAGGCGCAGCATCCCGATGGCCTCGTCGAGCGGCGCGCGCCGCCCGGTCCGCCGCGCCGAGGCACGCAGCGCCGCGGCGTGGTTGGTCAACACCGCGGCCGTGTACGGCGACTCCTCACCGACCGCCCGCCGGACCTGCTCGTGGACCTCCACCGACCGTTCCAAGGAGGCGCGGTCCCCGGCCAGTTCGGCGTGCAGCCGCAGCGCCGCGGCGAGGTTTCCCCGGCGCAGGGGCAGATCGGGCGAGCCGTCGCCGGTCAGGGCGACGGCCCGTTCGTGCAGCCCGACCGCCCGGTGCGCCTCGGCCGCGTCGTCGAGGCGGCGGGCGCTCAGCCGCAGGCTCGTCCCCCACTGGTCCAGGTACAGCGCCTCGTCGTCCCGTTCGGGGCCCGGCGCGATCGCCGCCCGCTCGTGGGCGCGCACCGCCTCCCGCAGATCGGCCAGGTCACCGTGGCGTTCGTGCCGGGTCAGCAGGACGGTGCCCAGCCCGCTGCTGTGCGCCGCGTGCTCCGGCGAGCCCGGCGGCGCGGCCCGCTCGGCCTCGGTGTACAGCGCCACGGCCTCGTCCAGCGCGTCCCTGCCCTCGTGGACGTGACGGTCGGCGAGCACCGAACCCAAGTGCGCGAGCCGGGCCGGTCGTTCGGGCGAGCGGGGGGCCGTCCCGGCGAGCGACTCCCGCAGACACTCCTCCGCACGGCGCAGCTCCCGGACGGAGCCGGTGCACCCGAAGAACTCGGACAGGGCCACCCCGAGGTTGCCCAACGCCCGCGCGGACCGGCCACCGTGTCGCACCGCGCGCTCGAACCACACGACGGCGTCGGCCAGATCGGCGGAGGAGCCGGTGGCGAAGTGGCGGGCGCGCAGCACGGACGCGAGACTCGTCAGCATGCCGGCGTCGCGCGCGCCGGACGGCCACGGACCGTCGGGGTCCGCGGGCTCCTCGCGCTCCACCACCCGGCGCAGCAGCTCCGCCGCCCGGTCCAGGGCCGCGGGGTGCCGGTCGACCCGGTGCCGCAGTTCGAGCGCCCAGGCCAGATTGGTGACCGCGTCCAGCCGTTCCGGGGTGCTCGGCGGGGTCAGCGCGTACACGGCGTCGAGGAGGCCGACGGCACGGCCCACGTCCGCCGCCGAGCCCGCGCGGTCGGCGCGACGCAGCAGGGCGACACCGAGGTGGCCGTACGCCACCACGCGCTGCGGCGCGGTGACACAGCGGTCGGCGGCCCGCTCGCAGCGGTCCACGGCGGTGTCGAGGTCGGCACGGTGCCCGGACCCGGCCGCCCGGTCCAGCGCGTCCAGGGCGGCCTCCACCAGCTCCTCCCACCGCTCCTGCGCGGGGTCGGCCGCCGTCAGTCCGCCGAACACCCGGGCCGGGCCCTCGTCCCGGCACCGCTCGAGGAGCAGCCGGTGGTACTCGAACGTGTCCGCGGTGGTGTGGTCGGCGCCGGACCGCGCCTCCTCCTCCCAGGAGGCGAGCAGGGCCAGGGCCTCGTCCCCGGTCAGCCGCGGCCGCGAGGCCACCAGCCGCTCGGCGCCCGCCCAGTCCGGGCAGGACAGGAAGCGGTCCACCAGCCGCTCCAGACGCCGGTCCCGAAGCCGCCGCACGAGAGCGGCCGTCCGGCTCACCGCGTCCGGCCGACCCGTCTCGGCCGTCCGGCTCACCGCGGGCGTCCGGCAGCCCGCTCCAGCAGATGCTCGTCCCCCGTCTCGTCGTGGCAGACGCGCGGGCGGTTGCCCAGGTTGTCGAGCGAGTCCGCGTCCCGGGCGAGCCGCACATGCTCCTCGTGCGCCTCCAGGGCCTCGCGGGCCGCCTCCGGATCACCCGTACCGGCGTACCGGTCACGTGCCCGGTACGCCGCCTCGGCCCGGTCGTCGGTCACGGGCACTCCCTCTCGGACGGTCGACTCGCCTCCCCAGTGTGAGCGTTCATCTACGCTGAGTTCCACCGGATCGGCGAAGGAGCCGACGGTGCTGGGGGTGATGGGGTGGACCGCTTCGAGGAGATCCGCGCGGCCAGGCGCGAACTCGACGCCGTCGTGGACGAGATCCGGCGGCTCGACGGGTTCGAGGACTTCCTGCCCGAACCGACCGAGGAGGACGTCCACCGCGCCGCCCAGGAGCAGCCGCTGGTGTACCTCTCGGCGGCCGAACGCGGCGGAGTCGCCCTCGTCGTCCACGACCACGACGTACGCCAGGTGGACCTGCCCGACCTGACCGCCGAGGCGGTGCGCACCCGGGCGCGCGCCCACGACGACGCCCACAGGGCGTACGCGGCCGACCGCGCCGGACGGCTGACCCAGTGGGAGAAGTCCCTGGAGACGACCACGCAATGGCTCTGGGACGACCTCATGGGCCCCGTCTGCGACACCCTGCGCGCCTCCGACCGGGCCGTCCTGGTGGCCGGCGGCCTGCTCGGGCTGCTGCCCCTGCACGCGGCCTGGACCGAGGACCCGGCCGCGCCCACCGGACGCCGGTACGCCCTCGACGACCTCGTCCTCAGCTATGTGCCCAACGCCCGCTCCCTGACCTCGGCCCGCGCACGGGCCGCAGGCCGCGTCGAGCGGCTGGCCGTCGTCGTGGACCCGGCCGGACGGCCGCCCCTGGGCTCGGCCGAGCAGGAGGCCCGCGCGGCGGCGGCCGGTTTCCCGGGCCGTACGACCGTGCTGCGCGGACCGGCCGCCCACGCCGTCGCGGCCCGCGACGCCCTCGCCGACGCCGACGCCGCGCACTTCGCCTGTCACGGGCAGGCCGATCTGCTCACCCCGCTGGACAGCGCACTGCTCCTGGCCGGCACCGACGAACTGCGGCTGCGCGACCTGCTGGCGCTGCGGCTTACGCTCCGCCTGGCCGTGCTGTCCGCCTGCGAGTCGTACCTGCCGGGCACCGTCCTGCCGGACGAGGTGGTGTCGCTGCCCGGCGGACTGCTCCAGGCGGGTGTCGCCGGTGTCGTCGCCGCCATGTGGTCGCTGCCCGACGTACCGGCCGCACTCCTCATGACCGACTTCTACCGGCGCTGGCGCACCGAGGACGGCCACCCGGCCACGGCGCTGCGCGACGCCCAGGTCTGGCTGCGCGACGTGCCCAACGGCGAACGGTTCGCCCTCCTCCAGCAGGCCCTCGCCGCCGGCGAGCCCTGGCTGCCGGACGACGAGACCACCGAAGGACTCCTGCTGGCACTGGAGTTCCAGGAGGACGACGAGCGCTCCTTCGCCGACCTCCACTCCTGGGCCGGCTTCGGCCACTTCGGGGCGTGACGGGCCGCACGTGATCAGAGTCGAAGCACTGCCCGCCCACGAGGGCGACTGCCTCTGGGTGGAGTGGACGCACGAAGGACGCACCCGCCGCATGCTCGTCGACGGCGGCCGCGGGGGCCGCGGCGGCCGGCTGCCCGAGGGCCTCGCCGCCCGGTTCCGCGGACAGCCGGTCGCCGAGCGCGCCTTCGACCTCGTGGTGTGCACCCATCTCGACGCCGACCACATCGGCGGGCTGATACCCCTGTTCCGCGATCCGCCGGAGGGCTTCACCGCGGACGAGGTGTGGTTCAACGGCGACCGGCAGATCCTCGGCGACGTCCTCAGCCACGCCCAGGCCGACACCTTCTCCCGGCTGCTGGTGGACCGGCCCTGGAACACGAAGTTCAACGGGCGCGCCGTGGCCGTCCCGGACAGCCTCCCGGACAGCGGGTCGCTGCCCGAAGTCAACGTCTCGGGGCTGCGGCTGACCCTGCTGTCCCCGCAGCGGGGCGCCCTGTTCGACCTGAGCCGGGACTGGACACGCTGGGTGGAGAAGACCGAACGCGAACGGCTCGCCCCCGAGGCCCCCGCGCCCCCGGACGTCCTGCGCGGCGGTGACGCAGGCGTGGCCTGGGACGAACTGGCCCTGCGCCCCTACGCCCGCGACGAGTCCGTGCCGAACCGGTCGAGCATCGCCTTCCTCGCCGAGTACGAGGGCGCCCGTGTGCTGTTCGGCGCCGACGCGCACGCCGAGACCCTGTGCGACGGTCTGCGCCGCCTGGACGACACCCCGTGGGGACGGCCGTACCGGGTGGACCTGTGCAAGGTGCCGCACCACGGCAGCAGCCGCAACCTCAGCCCGGAACTCCTCGCCCGACTGGACTGCCGCCACTGGCTGTTCTCCACCAGCGGCGCCCGCTTCGGCCACCCCGACCGGCGGGCCGTCGCCCGGATCGCGCGGCGGTACGAGGACCCCGTGCTGTGGTTCAACTACCTCTCGCCCAGCACGACCGAGTACGCCCGCCCCGGACTCGCCGCCGAGCGGGGCTTCCGGGCCGTCCACCCGCCCGAGGACCGGCCGGGCGCCGACCTGACGGTGACACCCGGCCGGGTGACCCGCACGCACCCCGATCCGGAGAGGGCACAGTGAACCCCGACCCCGCTCTCGTCGAACTCATCGACCTCTGGTACGAGTTGCCGGTCCTGGTGGGCGAGGACTGGCCCGAACTGCGCCCCCGGCTGCTGACCGCCGTGGAGGAGCTGGCGACGGCACCGCCGACGGAGTACGAGCGCCGCGCCCTGGCCCTGCTGCGGCTGCTCCTCGGCCACGCCGAGGTCAAGAAGCGGCTCGCTCCGGCCCTGATCGGCAAGACCATCCCCACCGACCGGGCGGCGGACGCGGAGCGGGGCACCCGCACCCCGCCGGCCTCACAACTCGCCCTGCGCGCGGGCATCCTGCCCCCGGACCTGGACGGCGCGGGCCGCTGGATCAACGCCGACGTCGAACCGGGCCCCGCGGACCGGCCGGGCACGTTCGTCCTGGGCTTCGACGTCGACGACGGCCCGCGCGAGGACTCCGTGTCCGAGCCGCTCAGGGACCTCGGCACCCCGGACACCTGGCCCGCGACGCTGACCGTCCGGGTGAACGGCGTCGACGCCGAGGCCGAAGCCCTCGCCGACACACTGACCGTGCCCGCCCGGGGGCCCTCGCCGGACCGGGCCCGCTTCCTGATCACCCCGGCCCGCGCCGGCACCCTCACGCTCCAGGCGACCTTCTGGCGCTCCGGCAGCCTCGTGCAGGTGCTGCACCTCAACGTCTCGGGACACGCGGTACGCGTCCGGGCCCAAGGGCCCTCCCGCACGGCCGTCGCCGAGGTGCGCGACCGCGGCCTGTCGGTGCAGGTACGGCCGGCCCCGGGCGGCCGCGAGTACGAGATCGTCGTCTCCGGAGGCATCGGCCACGCCGTACGGGCGCCGCTGCACAAGACCGACGGCGCCCTGCACGCGATCGCGGTGCAGGCCCGCCGTCCGCTGTGGGCCGTGACCGCCGAGTGGGGCCCGCTCTCCGAGGGTCCCACCCGGACTGGACTCGACCTCCCGGACGACGTCCACGCGCACCACACCCGGCTGCTCGCCGAGGCGGGTTGCCGGATGTTCCGCGACCTGTTCTTCGACGGGGCCGACGCCCAGCTCGAAGAGGTCGGCCGCAGGATCCAGGAGTACCTGACCGGGGCCGGCCCGCGCAGCGTGCAGTTCGTCACCGACCGACCCCTGCTGCCCTGGCACCTGATGTGCCCGGTCGAGCACATGCGCGACGCCGACTTCGGACAGATCCTCGGCATTCGCCACCGGGTCGACTGCATCCCCGTCGCCGCCCACGCGGGCCGCGGCATCACCGAGGTGGCCATCGACACCCGGCGGGGCCTGGACGTCACCCTCGGCCTCAACCGCGCCATCGACCGCGGCGGCCGACGCGACCTGGTCGCGAAGCAGGAGGCGTACTGGCGCGACTACGACGACAAGGGACTCGCCCGCCTCACCGTCCACGACCGGCAGGAGCCCGTCTTCGACTCCCTCTGTGGGACGGGCGGATCCGCCGGGATCGTCTACCTCTACTGCCACGCCGTGGCCCACGACGCCGACGACGACGGACCGGCGAACCCCCGGCTCGCCGTGGAGGGCACCACCGGGGGAATCCTGCTGCGGAGCCTGCGCGACCACGGCACCGCCCTGCCCGGCTCACCGGTGATCGTGCTCAACGCATGCGGCACCACCGTCACCTCGGCGCTGTCCACCGAGGGCTTCCTGACCCACTTCCTGGAGCGCTCCCGCGGGGTGCTCGGCACGGAGGCGGACATCCCGGCCCCCTTCGCCGCGGCCTGGGCCACCGCGTTCTTCGACCGCCTCCTGTCCGGCGAGCCGATCGGGGAGGCCGTCCGTGCCACGCGGGAGCACTTCGCCGTCGCCCACCGCAATCCGCTGGGCCTGCTCTACGCCCTGTACTGCAACGGCGACACGGTCCTGCGCCCCGCCCTCGCCACCGGCTGACCGTGGCTACGACGTCCGGGACTCCAGGTCGGGCAGCCCCGCCGTCTCGATGAGGCGGCGGGCGTACGTCCACGCCGCCTCCTCCACCCAGGCGGGCCGGACCGTCCGGAGCCAGAACAGCAGCAGCGCCAGGTCCGCGAGCACCAGCGGCACCGCCACCACGGCCTTCGCGGAACCGGCCGGCGGCCAGCCCACCACCGCGTACAGCACCGCCCCGAGCAGACCGACGGCCCCCGCGCCCAGGGCCAGCGGCCGCAGCCCCAGCGCGTTGCGGCGGAAGCCGTACTCGCGGTTCTCCTCCGCCACCAGCTCACTGCCCGGCAGCGCCCGCGCCCGCGTCCGCAGCACCGTGCCCGCCACCTCGTAGACGGCGTCGGCGCCCTCCGGGTCGGACCGCTCCTCCGCGGCCGACGGCAGCCGCAGCGGCGGTCCCGCGATCTGCTCGATACGGGCGTGCAGATACGCCAGGTGCGCGGTCCCCGTCGGACCCCGCCACCGCAGCAGCTGCACCGACGGCTTGCCGCCCCACCGCTCGAACAGCGCCGGCTCCAGCCGCCGCCCACGGGACCGGCTGAACTGTCCAAGGAGCAGCGGCAGTCCGCACAGCAGCACGAGCGCCCACACCCGGCGCGCGGCCGACCAGTCCGGCACCAGCACCACCACCGGCAGGGCCGGCGGCAGCGCCGCGATCAGCACCGGGCGGATCCTCGCCCGCCACGTGTACGGGCTGAACACACGGGCGATCAGACCCTGTTCCACGACGGACCACCCCCTCATCGTGGCCCGCCCCCACGGGCCCTGATGAGGAATACCCCGGCCACCGTCGCCGTATCCGCCGCTCCGGGGCCGTCCGGTGGCCGCCGGGCGCTCAGCCCGCGTCCCGCAGCGCCTCCCGGACCCGGCGGACCGCGTCGGCGTACCGGTCCCGCAGGGGTTCGGGCAGGCGGTTCAACAGGGCCGGGACCAGACCGAGTTCCTCGCTCAGCAGCACCGCGCGCCCCCGTTCGAGGCGGACCACGGCGGCCTCCGGCCTGCCCTGTCTGGCCAGCGCGAAGGCGCCCTCCTGCGCGAGCCCGCGGGACGCGAGCAGCCATGCCTCCCGGTGGCGGCGCAGCGACTGCGCCCGGTGCAGGGCCTCCGCTGCCCGCAGCAGATGGCCGTCGGCCTCGCCCACCTCGTCCCAGGCCGAGCGCCGCACCGCCCACCGGATCCAGTTGTGCGCCGCGTCCACCGTCATCTCCGGGGCGACGGCGAGACCGCTCGCGCACGCCTGCCGCAGCGCCGTGCGCGCCGCGTCGACGTCGTCGGCCGAGCCGGTCTCCTCGGACAGCGCCCGCAGGGCCTCGCCGAGGACGTTCAGCCGGCTCGCCCGGTACGGGGCCGTCGGCGGGGTGAGGTCGACGGCCTCCGTGAGCGCCCGCACCGCCTCGCGCAGTTCGGGTTCACCGTTCCCGGGCGACGCGCCCAGCCGCAGCGCCTCGACGCGGTCGGTCAGCGCGTTGCCCAGGTTGGACAGGAAGGTGGCCCGTCCCGCGACCTTCCACTCGGACACGTCGATGGCCCTGCGGTAGGCCGCGATCGCCGCGTCCAGGTCGGTGAGGTCGATCCGCTCGCCGGGGCGGGGCGCGGCACCGTCGGGGAACTGGGTGCCGTGGCGGGTCAGCAGCGCGTTGCCGAGGTTGTTCAGCCAGCCGCCCAGCTCCGGGTCGTCCGGGTGCGCGCCCTCGACGGCCTCCCCGGCGAGCCGGACCGCCCCGTGCAGGTCGTCGGCGGCGCCGAGCCGTTCGTAGCGGTCCATCCGCAGCATTCCGACGTTGCTGCGCACCCGCGCCCACGCGCGGTCCGTGGGGGGCAGCGTGGCCGAGGCCCGGCCGCCGAGGTCGATCGCGGTGTCGAGGTCGGTGAGCGAACCGGTGGCGTCGTACAGGTCCCACAGACACAGCACGAGTGTCGCCGCGCACCGCGCCCACTGCGGTGAGCCCTCCTCGGCGGCGGCCGTCGCCTCCTCGGCCGCCCGCCGCGCGGCGGCGAGGTCGTCGTCGGTGCCGGTGACGTCGTACAGATCGGTCAGGGTGACCGCCAACTCGTTGGACCACAGGGCCCGTCGGGCGGGGTCGGCGCGCACGGCCCGCCGGTAGTGCTCCACCGCCCGGTGCAGGTCCCGGGTGTCGCCGGAGTTCCAGAAGCGCCGCCGGTGCGCGGCGGCGGACCGGTCGAGGAGGTCCGCGAGCCCGGCGCCGCCGACGCCCCGGGCCTCGGCCCGCCGCAGCGCGCGCTCCGCCTCCTCCGGATCCCTCACGTCGGACCCGTCCGGATTTCGCGGTGTCATGGGCCTCCCCCTCGTGGCGCCGTCGTGATGTTACCGCGCGACCACGCATGGTGACGGGGGATCGGGGGAGCCGCGCGGGCCCGGCGCGAGGGGTGTCCGGGCCCGCGTGATGGTCAGGACGCGGCGGGCGGCTCGTGGGGCGCGAGGAGGTCGGTGAGGCCCAGACGGCCGAGGAAGGTGACGCGGGCGCGGTCGGCGACCTCGCTCACGGCCTCGGACCCGTCGTCGACCGGGTCGACGTGCACCCGGAAGGGGCGCCGACCGTGCGGTGCGCCGACCACCTCGACGACGGCGTCGGCGACCATCGCCTCGTCCGCGTCCTCGGGCGCCAGAGCGGCGAGGCGGCCGCCGACGTGGTCCAGCAGTCCCGGGTAGCGGGCGTCGTACGCGGCCCGGCGCTCCCGGTCCGTCGCCGTGGCCGCCTTGGCGAACAGGTCGGTGCCCACGAAGGGGCCCGGCACGACGATCGACGTCTCGATGCCGAACCGGGCCAGTTCGGCGGCGTACGAGACCGCGAAGGAGTCCATCGCGGCCTTGGCGGCGAAGTAGGGGGCGAGGTAGGGCGGTGTGCCGCCCTTGGTGCTGGACGAGCCGATCCACAGCACCAGGCCCCGCTCCCGGTCCCGCATGTGCGGCAGGACGGCCCGGTTCACCCGCTGGGTGCCCAGCAGGTTGGTGTCCATGATGTCGGCGATCTCCTCCGGGGTGAACGCCTCGCTGGGCCCCGTCGCCAGCCGGCCCGCGTTGTGGATCAGCACGTCGAGCGTGCCCCGCTCGCGCAGGACGGTGGCCACGGCGGCGTCCACGGACTCCTGGGAGCGCACGTCGAGTTCGACCACCTCCAGGCTCACCCCGTGCTCGCGGGCGTATGCGGCGGCGCCCTCGACGGCGGGGGCGTTGCGCCCGGCCGTCTCCCTGACCCCGGCGTACACCGTGTGTCCCGCTCGGGCCAGCGCGCGGGCGGCCAGCGCCCCGAACCCGCTGCCGGCGCCGGTGATGAGGACGGTGTGACCCATGGACGTGCTCCTCGTCGTCGCGTTGTGGTGCTCCACGAGGACAACGGGCCGAAGACCACGTGTAGTTCACACGAATCGCGGCGCACGCCGAGTGCCGGGGCGGAGGGGCCCGCCAGGCCCCGCGGGATGTCGGCGACATCGGCAATGTCCGAGATGTCGGCCCGGGTGTTCTGTGTCACATTGCCCAGGAACCCCGAGGAAGGACATGCCATGAGGATCGCTGTTTTCGGCGGTACGGGTCTGATCGGCTCGCAGGTGGTCGCGGACCTGGACGCCGCCGGTCACGAGGCCGTACCGCACGCGCTGTCGACGGGCGTCGACGTCGTTGCGGGGCGGGGAGTGGACGAGGCGGTGGCGGGGGCCGACGTCGTCGTGAACCTCACCAACTCCCCGACCTTCGACGACGCCTCCCCGGCCTTCTTCCGCACGTCGATGGAGAACCTGCTGGCCGCGTGCCGCACGGCCGGCGTCGGCCACTTCGTGATCCTCTCCATCGTCGGCGTCGACCGGGTGCCGGGGCTGGACTACTACCGGGCCAAGACGCTCCAGGAGGAGATCCTCGCGGCCGGGCCCGTTCCCTACTCGATCGTCCGCGCGACCCAGTTCATGGAGTTCGTCGACGCGGTGCTGTCCTGGACCACCGAGGGGGACACCGTCCGGCTGCCCGCCACGCCGATCCAGCCGATCGCCGCCGCGGACGTCGCCGCGGCGGTGGCCGAGGTGGCCGTGGGAGCCCCGCTGAGGGGCGTGCGCAACATCGCCGGTCCCGAGGTCTTCCCGCTGGACGAGCTGGGCCGGATCACCGTGGCCCACGAGGGGAACGGGCGCACCGTCGTCACCGATCCCACCGCCGGCATGTTCGCCGCGGTCGAGGGCGACGTCCTGACGGACGAGGACGCCCGTCCGGCCCCCACCCGCTACGCGGACTGGCTCGGCCGGAACCGCGCGTGAGCCCGGCCGGCTCCCCGGCGGCCGGGCTCCGTCGTACCCGCGCGGCGGTTCCCCGGGCGGGGCCGCGGCCCCGAACGGGTCAGGCGCCCGCGGTGAGGACCGAGTCGTCCTCGGGCCTGGCGCCCGGGAGGCGGTGGCGGGCGGCGACGAGCGCCGCGTCGACGTCGCGCGTCCCCGTGGAGACGCACAGCGTGTAGGCGACGTCCTCCATGCGGCGCCGGACACCGGCGTCGCCCTTCTCGGCGTGCAGTGTCCTCAGCGTCGTGTACTGCTCGACGAGGTCCTGAAGGACAGCCGGGTGGGCCAGCAGCATGGGGAGCCTCCCAGGGGGGTCGTCATGGTTTCCGAGTGAGCTGTTGCCCCATGACGACAATTGCATGCCACACATGTCTCCGTGGGTCGGGTGTCCCTGCCCTCCGAAGTTCTGAGCGGTCGTTCAGTCGCCCACCGTGCGGCCGACCAGCGGTGGTGTGTCCAGCCCCGATCCGGTGCGCACACCGCTCAGCAGCTCCTGGAGCGCCTCGGTCGCCGTGCGGTGCGGCTCCCAGCCGAACTCCTCGCGGGCGCGGGCGCAGTCCATCAGCGGGAGACGGAGCAGCGCGTCGAACAGGGCGGGCGGTACCGCCGCCAGTCCCAGGCCCCACGCCGCGGAGAGCAGGGACCGCACGGCGACGGCCGGCACCGGCACCACCCGCGCGTGGAACAGCTCGCCCAGCACCCGCGCGTCCAGCGGCGGCTCGGCCGCCAGGTTGAACGCGCCCCGCGCGTCCGAGGCCAGCGCCATCCGGAAGGCCCGCCCGGCGTCGGCCGTGTGCAGCGACTGGAACCGCAGCCCGGGGATGTCGGGCACGAACGGCGTCCGCTCGGGGCGCACGAGCCGCCCCGGCAGCCAGTGCCCCCCGAAGATCCGCCGTTGCTCGCTCGCGGCCTCCCGCTTGAACATGAAGGCGGGCCGCATCCGGATCACCCGCACCTCCGGACGGTCCCGCTCGAAGGAGTCCAGCAGCCGTTCGACGTACGCCTTCTCCCGGCAGTACGCCGCCGTCGGCCATCCGTGTGTCGGCCACGACTCGTCCACCCGCGGTTCCGCGGGTCCGGGGGAGTAGGCGCCGACGGACGACGCGTACGCGAGGGTGGGCACCCTCGCGTCGGCGACCGCGCGGAACACCGACAGGCTTCCGAGCGCGTTGGTCCGCCAGGTCGTGATCGGATCCCGTGCCGGCTGGATCCGCCACGCCAGGTGGACGACGGCGTCGGCGCCCCGGAACAGCTCCGCGAGCCGTTCGTCGCGTGCCACGTCCGCCTGCGCCCACTCGGTGCCCTCGGGCGACCACGAGGGGACGCGCCGGGCCAGGCCCAGCACGGAGTCCACCTCGTCGGCCGCGGCGAGGGCCCGCACGACACTGGTGCCGACGTTCCCGGTCGCCCCGGTGACCACGATTCTCCTGCTGCGTCCGGCACTCATCGTCGTCAGCTCCTTCGGGAAGACGTCCGGATCACTCCGGCCGGGTTCCCGGCGGGCCACGACTCACACGAAGGGCGCCGTGGCCCCCGGGGAGTCGCGCGAAGCCGGGTACCCAGGTGCGCATCGGGCGACCCGGGGTACCCGGAGCGCGAGCGGCTGCCGCGACCGTCGTTCCTCCGGTGGCGAGGTGGCCGCCGGCGATCGATGCTCGCAGGCAGAAGGACGGGGGCGGGAAGCCCGAGCCCCGGCGCGGGGTCTTCTCGCGACCGAGCACGACCGAGCACGAGGGAGTACGTCATGCCTGCTGGATCCAGCTCCAAACGGGAGCGGCAGTACGAGCACATCAAGAAGAGCGCCCAGGACCGCGGCGCCCCGGCCTCGCGCGCCGAGGAGATCGCCGCCCGCACGGTCAACAAGGAGCGGGCCCGCTCCGGCGAGTCCAGGACGGCGAGCAGAACCTCGGTGCGCGACCCCAAGTCGGCCTCCCAACGCGGTGGCGAGCGGTCCCACGGCGGCGCCCAGGGGCCGACGAAGGACCAGCTGTACGAGGAGGCCAGGAAGAAGAACATCGAGGGCCGCTCCTCGATGAACAAGAGCGAACTCCAGCGCGCGCTCGGCCGCTGACCCACGTCCCGCCCCGACAGTACGCACACACCGAGGAGTTGATCCCCATGGCCGGTCAGGAGAAGAAGATGCGCGGCAAGGCCGAGGAGACCGTCGGCAAGGCGAAGCAGAAGATCGGCCGGGCCACCGGCGACGACGAAATGCGCGCCGAGGGCACCGGCGACCGGATGAAGGGCAAGGCCCGCCGCACGATCGGCGACGCCGAGCAGACCGTGCGCGGAACCGCCGAGGAGGCGAAGGGCAAGGCCCGCAAGAAGATGTGAGGACGGTGCTCGGCGCCGTAGCGCGCCACGCACGGGTCCGGACACCCACCGGGTGTCCGGACCCGTGTCGCGCCAGGGGCCTGCCAGGGGTCGTGCCGGGGATCGTGTCAGGTCAGATGCCCGCGCTCGCAGACCAGGCGGGCGACCTCGCGGAGTTTGACGTTGTTCTCCTGCGAGTAGCGGCGCAGCACGTCGAACGCCTGGGTCTCGGTCAGCCGACGGCTGCCCATCAGGATGCCCATGGCCTCACCGATGACATGGCGGGTGGCGACCGCCTGTTCCATCTGGGCGTGGGTGCGCGCGCTGGCGAAGGCGACCGCCGCGTGCGAAGCGAGCAGCCAGCCCGCCGTCTCGCTCGCCGTCGTGAACGCCCCGGGCCGCCGGGAGTACACGTTCAGCGCTCCCAGGTCCTCGTCCTCGGTGAACAGCAGGAACCCCATCATGCTGCCGAGGCCCAGCTCGCGGGCGTACCGCACATAGGCGGGCCAGCGTTCCTCCCCCGTGGTGAAGTCCCGGATGCGGAACACCCGCTCCCCGTCGGGGCTGCGCGCCATGTCGTAGCACGGGCCCTCGCCGAGGCGCTCCTGGAGCAGGTCGGAGTCGATGACCAGCCGTTCGGTCGGCGCCAGTGTCTCCGCCTGCTTCCCGCGCAGGACCAGGATGCCGGCCGCGTCGCAGCCCTCCACGAGGCCGGTGGCCGCGCGCGTGATCCGATCCAGCGTCGACCCCACGGTGTCCTCGGCCAGCAGCTCACGGGCCATGGTCGCCATCTGCTCCGCGAACGCGCGCCAATCCATCACAGCCTCCGACTCGTCCAGGGGCGGACCGGACCACCATCGACAGGACCATCATGACCCGACCGCGGCGGACGAGGGGAGCGATCCGGGGGCGGAGTCGGACGGAGCCGGGAGGGGTGTGGGGCCCGCTCCGAACACGTTCGGATTTTCGTGAAATGTTTTGCAGGTGTCAGACGGGGCAAAGGGTTCAACACAGTGCTTCGGACAGGAGGCACGTCCGTGGGACGGGTTTCACCCGGTCCTGGGCGTACCCCGTGCGTTCCGGCACCCGGTCCTCCCACGGTGTCCTTCCGCAGACACGCCTCCAGGGAGGTGCACCATGCGTGCCACCACCGGAACACGACAGCACCCGCACGACGACGCCCCCGACACGGCCGGGGCGTTCGCCCGGCTCGCCACGCTCCCCGACGGACCCGAGCGCCACGCGCTGCGGGACGAACTGGTACGGCTCTGGCTCCCCATGGCGGAACGGATCGCCGTCCGCTTCCGCGGGCGCGGCGAGTCCGACGAGGACCTCCACCAGGTGGCCGCCCTCGGGCTGGTCAAGGCGGTCGACCGCTTCGACCCGGACCGCGGGCGGCCCTTCGAGGCGTACGCCGTGCCCACGATCACCGGCGAGATCAAGCGCCACTTCCGTGACCACATGTGGGACCTCCACGTCCCGCGCCGGGTGCAGGAACTGCGCAACCAGGTGCGTGTGGCCGTGAAGGAACTGGCGCCGACCACCTCGCACGGCATCCCGACGGTGGCCGAGATCGCCGGTCGCACGCGGTTGAGCGAGAGCGACGTACGGACCGGTCTCGAGGCGCTGGAGTGCTTCTCCACGCTGTCGACGGACGCCGAGGTGCCCGGCACGGAGGGACATTCGCTCGCCGACGTGCTCGGCAGTCCGGACCAGAGCTACGACACCGTGGTGGACCGCCTCTCCGCGGCGCCCCGGCTGCGCAGCCTGCCCGAGCGTGAGCGGACCATCCTCTACCTGCGCTTCTTCTGCGACATGACGCAGGGCGGCATCGCCGAGCGGATGGGCATCTCCCAGATGCACGTCTCGCGGCTGCTCAACCACTGCTTCGCCCAGGTGCGCGAGGAGGTCCTGGCCGACGCGAGCTGAGCGGGGCGGGTGTGTTCGTTCATGGGCGGCGGGGGAACCCGCCGCCCATGAACGACAGGCGAGAACACCGGCGACCACTGCCCAGGGACCCACAGGACCAACAGGCCCGCGACACCCCGCCACCCACCGACACGGCCGCCCCGGACCCCCGGGAACGCCCCGTCGACACGGGGGAGGCGGAACCGAACAGGACCGCGGAACCGGAAGAACCCCCCGACTGAACCCCACCGACCGAGAACCCACCCGGAGAACCACCACCCGACGACCGCGCAGAGTCCCACCCGCCCGCCTCACCCCGCTGCCGCCCGCCCCAGACTTGCTGCTGGCTCGTGCTCACGGGTTGTGGGCGGGTCTCGGCGTGCTGCTGGCTCGTGCCGACGCGTTGTGGGCGGGTCTCGGCCTGCTGTCCGCCCGTGCTGACTGACGCGTTGTGGGCGGGTCTCGGCGTGCTGCTGGCTCGTGCTGACGTGTTATGGGCGGGTCTCGGCGCGCGCCCGCTCGTGCCGACGTGCTGTGGGCGAGTCTTGGCCTGCTGTCCGCCCATGCTGACTGACGTGCTGTGGGCGGGTCTCGGCCCGCTGTCCGTTCGTGTCGACGCGTTGTCGGTCGGTCTCGGCCCGTGCGCGCCTGTGCCGACGTGCTGTCGGCCGGTCCCGGCGTGCTGTCCGCTGGCCTCGCCCTGCTGCTAGTCGGCTCCGGCGCGCTGTCCGCCCGCCACGGCCCGCCGCCGGGTCGGCCCCGATCCGCTGTTGACCGCCTTCGACCCGTTGCCCACCCGTCTCGGCGCGCCGTCGGCCGCCCCGGCCGCCCCCGCGGACCCTGCTGACCCGGCGGTCCCGCCCGGCCGGTGCCCATGCCGCGGTCGGCCCGGCCTACGCTCCGACCGTCCTGGTCACCCGTGAGTCGCCGAAGGTGTCCGTGGCCGTGTTGCGGCGGATCGATTCGACCGTGTTGATCTGGTCCTGTGCCCTGGCCACCAGCGCCTCCAGTTGGGGCTCGTCGAGTGCGCCCCCGGTCGGGCCCAGTTCCCGCAGCGTCTGCCACAGCAGGGCCTTGCCCTCGATGCCCAGGCGCAGGGTCTCCAGTTCGACGAAGGTGCTCAGTCCCGACCGCCGTGCGACGCGCCCGTTGAGCTTGAGCAGCCGCGCCTTCTCGGCGAGCCGCCCCGCGACGATCTTGTGCCGGCGGGCGGGCACGCTCAGCCGCTCCATCAGCCCGAGCAGCACCCGCCGGTCCGCGGCGATCTCGTCCGCCACCCGGCCCAGCTCACCGCCGTACGGCGCGGACCGGTGCCGCCTGGCCAGATGGCGTGACAGGAGCTGCCCGGTGGTGGCACCGGCCAGGTGGTCGTTCAGATAGATGCCCAGCATGTCGTGGCGCATGGCGCCTCCTCGGGTGGTCTCAGTCCTGGGCGAGGCGCACGTCGACCGTGCCGTCCGGGGCGACCCGGCAGTCGAACAGGGGCTGGGGCGCGATCGCCGGGCCGTGGACGTTCACTCCGTCGGAGAGCCGGAACCGGCTGCCGTGCCACGGGCATTCGAGGCAGCCCTCGATCACCTTGCCCTCGTGCAGCGGGCCGTCCGCGTGGTTGCACCGGTCGGCCAGCGCGTGCAGCGCGCCCTCCTCGTCCCGGACCACGACCACCGGCACCTCGCCGACCGTACGCCGGACGGGTTCGTCGGCGGGGAAGTCGTCCAGGGTGCCGATGCGGTGCCAGCCCGGCTCGGCGGTGACCGGCACGGCCTCGGCGTGATTGGTCCCGGCGGCCTGCCGGTAGGCGAGGTGCCCGCCGAGGACACCGCCGACCGTGGCGACCGTCAGCCCGCCGAAGCCGAGCGCGCGACCGAGCGTCCCGCGCCCGCGCACCCGCGCCACCAGGGAACCGGCGTAGGCGGCGACCGCGGCCACGTTCGCCGCCGCGTGCACCAGCCCCACCCGGGCCTGGCGCGGCCGCTGCTCCGCCCAGTCCACCCAGCCGGCCAGCGCCGCGGGCCCCGCCGTGGCGAGCCCCAGCGCCACCATGCGGCGCGCGGCACGGCTCTCGCCCGGCAGCAGGTCGAGCACGGCCGCCGAGGTCCAGGCGCCGATGGGCAGCTGCACCAGGACGGGGTGGAGCGGATGGCCGAGCCACAGCCCGTGCAGCACGTCGCGGCCCCGGCCGAGGGGGAGTGCGCGCACCACCCCGCGGACGGTGTCGGCGAGGCCGTCCAGCCGTTCCTGGCCCTCCAGCGCGTCCATGGCGGTTGCCGGACCGCCGACGAGCGGACGCGAGCCCTGTGTCATCAGTCTCGTAAGCCTCATGAGGGCCGACTTCCCCTCCCGGGGAGGACGAATCGAGCCACGGCGGCTCTTCGCAGTGCGGTCGTCCCGATGTGTCAAGAGGTTGTCACTCTTCGCAGTAAAGGAAATAAGGGCACATAAGCCGCGAATCAACGTTTATGGGTTGAGGGGTGGGCACCCGCAGCACGAGGTGGCCATGTCGAACACATCCGATGCACACGACACGCCAGAGAACGACACAGTGCAACACGACTCTTCACGAACAGAACAGAAGAAGGCGCCCGGAAGCCGCAGGCGCCCACGCCCGATGGACGTGCTGAAGCACGCTCGTGACCAGCTCGCCGAGCTGACCGGCATGACGGCCGAGTCCGTCTCCTCCTTCGAACAGGACGAGGACGGCTGGACGCTCCAGATCGAGGTCCTGGAAGTCGAACGGGTCCCCGTGACGGCGAGCCTGCTCGCGAGCTACGAGGTGAACCTCGACCCGGAGGGCGAGCTCATCGGCTATCGCCGCACCCGCCGTTACGAGCGGGGCAGGGCCGACAGTCGCGGGCCCGGCGGCCGTTAGGGAGTCCAGAACGAGGGAAGGAGGCACGGTCGGCATGACCGTTGTCCCGGCACAGCAACAGGCAGGCGGCGGAGGTGGCAGCAGCGGCCTCTACGACGTGCTCGAGCTCGTCCTCGACAGGGGGCTCGTCATCGACGCGTTCATACGGGTCTCCCTGGTCGGCATCGAGATCCTGAAGATCGACGTGCGCGTCGTCGTGGCGAGCGTCGACACCTATCTGCGCTTCGCCGAGGCGTGCAACCGGCTCGACCTGGAGGCCGGGCCCCGCAAGGACCCGGGGCTGCCCGACCTGGTCGGTGAGATCACCGAGTCCGGTGCGCGCGGCAAGTCCAAGGGTGCGCTGTCCGGCGCCGCCCAGACCGTGTCCGACGCCTTCCGGCAGGCGCGCGAGGAGCGGTCCGACTCCGAGGAGGAGTCGCGGCCGCGGGCGCGCAAGTCCACGACCGCGAGGCGCCGCAAGGAACGGGAGGAGGACGAGTGAGCACGTACGTCTACGGCATCACCACGGGTTCGCACCCCGAACTCCCGCAGGGCATGCTCGGCGTCGGTGATCCGCCGCGCCCGGTGCGTGTCCTGAAGGAGGCCGACCTCGCGGCCGTCGTCAGCGACGCGCCCGAGGAACTGCGGCCCAAGCGCAAGGAACTGCTCGCCCACCAGAACGTCCTGGGCGAGGCGGGCGCCGCCGGCTGTGTGCTGCCGATGCGGTTCGGCAGCGTCGCCCCGGACGACGGGACGGTGACCGCCGTCCTCGCCGAACGCGCCGAGCACTACAAGGAGCGGCTGAAGGCCCTCGACGGCAAGGTCGAGTACAACGTCAAGGCCACGCACCATGAAGAGGCCGTCCTGCACCGCGTGATGGCGGACAGCCCGGACATCCGTACCCTGACCGAGGCCAACCGGCGGGCGGGCGGCGGCAGTCACGAGGACCGGCTGCGCCTCGGCGAGCTGGTCGTCGCCGCGATCGAGGCCCGGGAGGCCGAGGACGCGGCGGAGATCCAGAAGGCGTTGGAGCCCAGGGCCGCGGCCGTGAGCACCGGCCCGCAGTCCACCGGCTGGCTCGCCAATCTCTCCTTCCTCGTGGACCGGGGCTCGGTGGGCACCTTCATGGCCGCCGTCGACGAACTGCGCGACGGCAGCCCGCACCTCGACCTGCGGGTCAACGGCCCTCTGCCGCCCTACAGCTTCGTGGACCCCGGCCCCTCCGAGCCGGCGGAGCCCGACAGCGGGGAGTGAGTCCGATGGGACTGATCACCGAAGTGCTCCTGCTGCCCCTCGCCCCTGTGCGCGGCAGCCGGTGGGTGATCGAGCAGGTGGTCCACGAGGCGGAACGCATCTATTACGACCCGACCGCGATCCGACACGAACTCGCCCGGCTCGAAGAGCAGTTGGAGGCGGGCGAGATAGACGAGGCCGAGTTCGACAGCCGGGAGGACGAACTCCTGGACCGGCTGGAGACGGGCATGCGTGGCGGCGCGGGGACAACTGACTGGACGGCATGATGAACCGAGTGGGACTGGGCCTTGCGATAGGGGCCGGATACGTCCTCGGACGTACGAAGAAACTGAAACTTGCGCTCGCCCTGGGCACGCTCGCGGCCGGCAAGCGCATGCAACTGAGCCCCAAGGCCCTCATGGACCTGGCCTCCCAGCAGTTGCGGGACAACCCGCAGCTGAAGGAGATCGCCGGGCAGGTGCGCGAGGACCTGCGCGGGGTCGGCAAGGCGGCGTCGGGAGCCATGGTCGAGCGTCAGGTCGACGCGCTCGCCGACCGGCTGCACGGCCGTACCGCCGAGGTCCGCGATCAACTGGCGGGCGTGGTGCCCGGCGGCCTCACCGGCGACCGGGAGGACGAGGAAGCAGAGACGGACGGGCACGACGACGCCCACGAGGACTCCGCGGGCGAGGAGCCCGAGGAGTCGGAGCGGGCCGACGACACCGACGGGGACGCGGAGGCCCGTACCGGGAAGCGACCCGCGAAGAAGGCACCGGCCAAGAAGGCGCGGGCCAAGACGTCGGCCAGGAACGCGGCACCGAGGAAGACGGCGGCGAAGAAGACGTCGGCCGCCCGGTCCCGGGTGCCGAAGGGAGGCCGGGAACGATGACCGACACCGTCGGATCCGTCACGGACAAGGCGAAGCAGGGGCCGCTCGGCTCCCTGGCGCAGAGCGCCGCGACCGAGCGCCTCAAGGCCGAGGTGCAGGAGTACCTCGCCGTCCAGGCCCAGCGCCTGCTGGCCGGCGCCGGCCGCAAGCTCGGCGAGACCACCGGCAAGCTCAACGACATCGCCGAGGGCAAGAGTCCCGGCTTCGCCGGTCTCGCCCTCGACGGCGGACGCAAGCTGCTCGAAGGCAAGGGCCCGCTGCGCTCGGCCGTGGAGATCGGCGCCTCGCGCCTCAAGGACAACGTCACCGGCGCCCTCAAGAACATCGGCGGGAAGAAGGGCAAGGGCAAGGGCGGGGCCGGCCGCAAGCCCACCGTCATCCTGGAGTACGTCGACGTCGGCGTCCCGGTGCGCACGGCGTACGACCAGTGGACCCGGTACCAGGACTTCAGCTCCTTCGCCAAGGGCGTCAAGAACGCGAGCCGCGCCGACGACACCCACTCCGACTGGCAGCTGAAGGTCTTCTGGTCCAACCGGGGCTGGAAGGCGCACACCACCGAGCAGGTGCCCGACGACCGCATCGCGTGGACGTCCGAGGGCGCCAAGGGCACCACGAAGGGCGTCGTCTCCTTCCACTCCCTCGCCGAGAACCTCACCCGGGTCGTGCTGGTCGTCGAGTACTACCCCAGCGGCCTGTTCGAGAAGACCGGCAACCTGTGGCGCGCCCAGGGCCGGCGGGCCCGCCTCGACCTCAAGAACTTCGCCCGCTTCATCACGATCAAGGGCGAGCAGGACGACGGCTGGCGCGGCGAGATCCGTGACGGCGAGGTCGTTGTCACCCACGAGGACGCCCTCGCGGAGGAGGAAGAGGAGGAACGGGACGAGGACACCGGACCGGCGGCCGAGGAGGGTGAGGACAGGGAGTCCGAGGCCGACGAGGAGGGTGAGGACACCGGGCCCGAGGCCGACGAGGAGGAGGGCTACGAGGACGAGGAGGAGGGCCCGTACGCCGAGGACGAGGAGTACGAGGACGAAGAAGAAGAGGAAGAAGAGGGCGAAGAGGGCGAGGAACCCGAGGAGGACGAGGAGGAGCCCGAGTACGAGGAGTCCGGGGCGAGGAGCAGGCGATGACGACGCCGAGCCGCCTCCCGCAGCCGTACGGCCATGACAGCAGCGCCAACCTCGCCGACATCCTCGAACGGGTGCTCGACAAGGGCGTGGTGATCGCGGGTGACATCCGGATCAACCTGCTCGACATCGAGCTGCTCACGGTCAAGCTGCGCCTCATCGTCGCCTCCGTCGACAAGGCGAAGGAGATGGGCATCGACTGGTGGGAGAGCGACCCGGCCCTGTCCTCGCGCGCCCGGCGTGACGAACTCGCCCGCGAGAACGCGGAGTTGAAGGAGCGGCTGGCCCGACTTGAGGCCGGTTCCGCGCAGGAGGAGCTTCGATGACCGGACTGCGCTACGTGTACGCCGTGTGCCGCCCCTTCGGCTCCGCCCTCCAGGCGCAGCTGACGGGCGTCGCCGGTGACCCGCCCCGGCTGCTGAACCACCACGGTCTCGTCGCCGTCGTCAGCCATGTACCGGAGGGCGACTTCGCCGAGGAGCCGCTGCGGGCCCATCTGGAGGACCTCGACTGGCTCGGTGCGACGGCCCGCGCCCACCAGAGTGTGATCGACGCGCTCACGGCCGTGAGCACACCGCTGCCGCTGCGCCTCGCGACCGTCTTCCGGGACGACAGCGGGGTGCGCATGATGATCGAGGCGCGCGAGGACGACTTCCGGCGCACCCTCGACCGGCTGGAGGGCCGGGTGGAGTGGGGCGTCAAGGTCTACGTCGACGACACCGCCGCCGAGGCGGAGGAGCCGCAGCCGGCGGGCCGGGCCGCCTCCGGGCGGGACTACCTGCGGCAGCGGCGCGGCCGTGCCGGCGCCCACGAGGACCTGTGGCGCAGGGCGGACGCGTACGCGGGCCGGCTCCACGACACGCTGCGTTCGTACGCCGAGGACACCCGGCTGCACCCCCCGCAGAACGCCACCCTCTCCGGCGCCCTGGGCAAGAACGTGCTCAACGCCGCCTATCTGGTGCCCCGCGCGGACTCCGAGGACTTCGTGGAACTGGTGGACCGTACCAAGGACGACACCCCGGACATCCGGGTCGAGCTCACCGGGCCCTGGGCGGCCTACTCCTTCACGGAGGAGTCCGCGGGGGAGGGAACGACATGATCGCCGTCGAACGGCGCGAGGTGGGCCTCGTGGACCTGCTCGACCGGCTGCTCGCCGGCGGGGTGGTCATCACCGGCGACATCACGCTGCGCATCGCCGACGTCGACCTCGTCCGCATCGACCTGAACGCGCTCATCAGCTCCGTGAACCGTCAGGTCCCCTCGCCCTGGGAGGAGTTGACATGACGCCGCCGCGCAACCGGCTCGACCTGGAGCCGGACACCGTGGAGCGCGACCTCGTCAAGCTCGTGCTGACGGTGGTGGAGCTCCTGCGGCAGCTCATGGAGCGCCAGGCGCTGCGCCGCTTCGACACCGGTGATCTGACGGAGGACCAGGAGGAGCGCATCGGGCTCACGCTCATGCTCCTGGAGGACCGCATGACCGAACTGCGCGAACGCTACGGTCTGCGCCCCGAGGACCTCAACCTGGACCTCGGCCCGCTCGGCCCCCTGCTGCCCCGGGAGTGACGACCGGTTCGAGCCAATCGACCGCCCTTGTCCGCCCCACCGTGTGTTCGCGCGAATGATCCCGGGTACACGGGGTAGTCGCGCTGCCGTGCGAATGAGCGTGGTGGACGTGGGGTCGAACACCGTCCGGTTGATGATCGCGGACGCGGAGGACGGAGTGCCGTTGCCGGTGCACACGGCCAAGTGGAAGATCCGCCTGTCCGGGCTGATCGACCAGGACGGCACGATTCCCGAACCGGCGGTACGGCGGCTGGTCGACGCGGTCGACGCCGCCCACCGCACGGCGGGGGAGTGGGGCGCCGCCGGGCCGTTGGCCTTCGCGACGGCGGTGGTGCGGGGCGCGCCCAACGGCCTCGACGTGCTCCGCACCCTCCGGGCCGAGACCGGCGTGCGGATCTGCACCATGCCCGGGGAGGTGGAGGCGGAGCTGACCTTCCTCGGCGCACGCCGCTGGCTGGGCTGGCAGGCGGGGCCCCTCGCCCTGTTCGACATCGGCGGCGGCACGCTCGAAGTGGCCTTCGGGCGCGGCCGGTTGCCCGACTTCGTCGCCTCGCTGCCGCTCGGTGCGGGCCGGTTGACAAGTGAGATGCTCGACGGCGATCCGCCGAGTGCGCGCAGTCTGAAGGCCCTGCGGCGCAGCGTGCGGCACCAGTTGCGGGACGTCGCCGCCCGGGTGCGCTGGGAGGGACCACGGACGACGGTGGCGACCTCCAGGACCTTCCAGCAGCTCGCCCGGCTGTGCGGGGCCGCGCCGGGCCGCCAGGGTCCCTTCGTGCCCCGCGAGTTGGCCCGCGCGGAGCTGCGCGGCACCCTCGACCTCCTCGCGACCCTGTCCGCCTCCGAACGCGCCGTCCTCCCCGGCATCTCGGCCCCGCGCGCCGTGCAGAGCCTGGCCGGGGCGGTCGTGGGCCACACGGCGATGAAGCTGACCGGTGTCAAGACCCTCCGCGTCTGCCCCTGGGCCGTGCGCGAGGGCATCCTCCTGCGCTACATGGAGGACGGCCCGGCCTGGTGGGCGACGACCCTGGAACGCTGCGAGGAGTCCATGACGATCCCGGCCCCACGCCCGGCCTTCGGCGACGGCGACCGCTCCGCCGCGCTGAGCCTGCCGGGAGCGGCGCTCTCCTAGGTCCTGGGGCCTGGGGCCTGGGGCCTGGGGCCGGGGGCCTGGGACCGCCGGGCTGCCGTGGCCCGGCCGTCGCATCGCCCGTCGCCCACCGCACGCCGCGCACGACTCTTATGATGCTCAGGTGTTCGAGGGGTGGAAACGCGGGCGGTGGAGACGGACGGTGTCCGTGGTGCTGGGCCTCACGATGGCCCTCGCCACGGTCCTCGGCGTGGCCTCCCTGTGCGCGCACGGCCCCGTGCGAGGACCCGTCGCCGTGCTGTCGTCCGAGGGCGCGGCACCCGCCGCGCACCACGGGCCGTCCGGTGCCCCCCGGGCGCACGTCTGCCCCGTCCCCGGGCACGACCAGTGCGGTGCGCGGACGGCGGCGTACTCCCCGACGACCGGACCCGGCCCCCACCCCTTCCCGCGGACGCCGCCCGCCCTCGTGGACACCCGTCCCGCCGTGGCGCCGACGACCGCCGCGGCCCGCCCGGCGGCCCCCCGTGCCCCCGACCTCCACGTGCTCCAGGTGCAGCGGACGTAGCCGGACGCCCTTCCCACGGCGTCACCGGCATGCATCAACCACCGCTGCACGAAAGGCACTTCGCCATGGCTTCCGCCAACTCCAGAACATCGGGCCCCGGCAAGGGCAAGAACGGCAACAAGCCCTCGGGGAAGGACAGGGCCGCCGCCCGCCGCGCCCGAATAGAGGAACAGCGCCGCGCCGAACAGGCCCGCGAGCGCCGCAACCGCATCATCACCGTCATCGTGTCCACGGCGATCGTCGCCGGACTCGTGGGCGGCGGCTGGTACCTCGTCGACCGGGCCGACCGCGAGGAACAGGCCGCCGCCGCTCCCGTCACCGGGGAGAAGACCTGGTCAGACCTGGGCCGCAACCACGTCTCCACCAAGGTCGACTACCCGATGGCCCCGCCCGTCGGCGGCGACCACGCCCCGGTCTGGCAGGACTGCAACGGCAACGTCTACACCGAGCCGCTCCAGGACGAGAACGCCGTGCACTCCCTGGAGCACGGTGCCGTCTGGATCACCTACAACGACAAGGCCGGCAAGGCGGACGTCGAGACGCTGGCCGCCAGGGTGGCCAGGACCCCGTACACCCTGATGAGTCCGTACCCGGACGAGTCCTCGCCGATCACCCTGTCGGCCTGGGGCCACCAGCTGAAGGTCACCAAGGCGTCCGACCCACGCGTGGACCAGTTCCTCGACCGCTACGTCCAGGGTTCACAGACCCCCGAGCCGGGCGCCGCCTGCACCGGAGGCAAGTCCTCCTGAGGTCGTGACGTGTCCCCGCTGCCCTCATTCGGAGGGGGGCGGGGACACGGGGGAGCGGGGAATCTCCGACCAGCCGCCGGGGGTCACCCGGTAGTGCTGCCCGTCGTCGAAGTCCATCCGCGAGTGCGCGTGCACATGCAGGTGGTCCTCCTCCAGACGGTAGGTGAATCCGCCCATCATGCCGACGACCGTGAAGACGATCGCGACGGCCGGTCCCTCCGTCAGCGGGGCCGTCGGCGGCAGCAGATGCTCGACCCGCTCGAAGCAGCGCCCGGTCCGCTCCCGCAGCAGTGCGTGGAAGTGACGTTCCACGTCCTGTGCGGGGGAGGGGAGCCGGCGTACGGCCACCGGCTCCAGGAGCTCCAGCAGATGGCCGTGCCCCCGCTCGCGGGCGACGTCGACGGGCCGCTGTCCGCCCCGGGCCCGCTGGGTGCGCCAGGCGCCGTGCGCGATCAGCCGTGAGACGACGGCGAAGTCCGCGCCGTGCCAGGCCGCCTGGTGCAGCGGGGCGAAACCGCTGCGGTTCCCGGGCCGGGGGAGGTTGACCCGGCCCGGGTGTCTGCCCAACTCCTCGAACACACCGTGCCAGTCGGCGTCCCGGGCCAGGTCCGCGAGCCGGTCGCGCTCCTCCAGGTACCACTCGCCGAACTGCCCGCGGTCGGTGAGGCCGTCCCATTCCATCTCCATGCCGATCACCCCGCCACGCTACCGACCCCGCCCGCTGGCTGGGCCCCCGGATCGCGCCGGGGGCCGGGGCGCGTGGACCCTGCCGTTCTGAGCCCGAGGAGACAGACGCGGATGGTGCCGGGAGCTGTCGGGTGCGGTCCGGCGGTCGGCCGATCGGGTGCGGTGGGCACGCCGAGCGGGTGTTTCGGCGCGACCGGGCACTCGTACGGCGGGCCGGGGGCAACGAATGACCACGGCAGGGAAGGTGACGGCAGGAGGAGGCACGGGGTGGTGGAACGCGACCGGGACGACCCGGCCCACGGACACGATCCGGCCCACCGGCATGCCCCGGCCCACCGGCGCGCTTCGGCCCACCGGTACGACCTGACCCGTCGGTGCGACCCGGGTCCGGTGTGAGTGGCGGTGGGCCCGGGGCCTCGGGGGGAGGAGGCGGGCGTGGGGAGCGGTTCGCCGGTGCCGTGGACGCGCGACTGCCGGTGCACGACGGTGCCGGGCGGCTGCTGCGCAAGTCGTTCCCCGACCACTGGTCGTTCCTGCTGGGCGAACTCGCCCTGTACAGCCTGCTCGTCCTGGTGCTGACCGGGGTGTGGCTGACGTTCTTCTTCCGGCCCGACATGGCGGAGGTCGTCTACGAGGGCGCGTACGTCCCCCTGCGCGGCGTGGAGATGTCCTCGGCGTTCGCCTCCACCCTGGACATCAGCTTCGAGGTGCGCGGCGGACTCCTCCTCCGCCAGGTGCACCACTGGGCGGCGCTGGTGTTCGTCGCCGCGATCGGCCTGCATCTGCTGCGGGTCTTCCTCACCGGCGCCTTCCGCAGACCGCGCGAGATGAACTGGGCCATCGGCGTCACCCTGCTGGTGATCTCCCTCGCCGAGGGGTTCGCCGGCTACTCGCTCCCCGACGACCTGCTCTCCGGCACCGGCCTGCGCATCGCCCAGGGCATCATGCTGTCCATCCCGGTGGTGGGCACGTACGTCAGCATGTTCGCCCTCGGCGCCGAGTTCCCCGGCCACGACATCGTCCCCCGGCTCTACAGCCTGCACGTCCTGCTGCTGCCCGGGGCGTTGATCGCCCTGCTCACCCTGCATCTGATCCTGGTGTTCCACCTCAAGCACACCCAGTGGCGCGGCCCCGGCCGCACCGAGGCGAACGCCGTCGGCAAGCCCATGTTCCCCCAGTTCGCGGCCACGTCGGGCGGACTGTTCCTCACCGTCTTCGGGGTGCTGACACTGCTGGGCGGGATCGCGCAGGTCAACCCCGTGTGGGTGTACGGCCCCTACCGTCCCGACCAGGTGTCGACCGGGGCCCAGCCGGACTGGTACGTGGGCTTCCTGGAGGGCGCGCTGCGGCTGGTCCCGCCCTGGGAGACCACCCTCGCCGGACACACCCTCATGTGGAACGTCCTGCTGCCCGCCGTGGTCCTGCCCGGCCTGCTCTTCGCCGTGCTCTACGCGTATCCGTTCGTCGAGCAGCGGCTGACCGGCGAGGGCGACCGGGAACGGCACCTGTGCGACCGCCCCCGCGAACGGCCCGTGCGCACCGGCCTGGGCGTCGCCGGGGTCACCTTCTACGCCGTGCTCCTGCTGGCCGGCGGCAACGACGTCGTGGCGGCGACCTTCCGGATCTCCCTGAACTCCCTGACCTGGGTGCTGCGTGTCGCGCTCGTGGTGGCACCGGTGATCGCGTACCTGATCACCCGGCGCCTGTGCCGGGCCCTGCTCGACACCGAGCGGGAGCGGCTGGCCGAGGGTGAGGAGACCGGCGAGGTCCGGCAGAACCTGGCGGGCGGCTACGAGAGCGACCACCGCCCGGTCGACGCCTTCCGCCCCGGTGCGCCCCGGCCGATCAGTCCCCCGGAGCGGCGCCCCGGGACGCGTACTGGAACACCAGCCCAAGGACCCCCCGGATCAGCACGCCGAGACCGATGAGGAACAGCCACAGCCCGTACACCACGCCCGTCGCGGCGATCGCGAAGCCGAGCGCCGTCACCACCGGCCACCCGCTGTGCGGCGGGAAGAACTCCAACGGGCCGGTGGCGTCGGCCACTTCGGCGTCCCCGCGGTCCTGGGGCCGCGGCCCTCGACGGCGGTACTGCACCGCGCAGAAGAAGGACACGAGCGCCGCCATCCCGAACGCGACGACCAGCGCGGCCGTGCCCGCCGGGTCGCCGTGGGACCAGACGGCGTAGAGCGCCGCCGAGCCCGCGAAGAACAGGGCGACCCCGCCGAACAGCAGCGCCTCGGTCCTCACCGCAGCCCCGCCTCCCGGGCCCGCCGCACGACGGCCGGGTGGTGCAGGTCGAAGGCGGGGGACTCCGACCGGATCCGGGGCAGGGCCGTGAAGTTGTGGCGGGGCGGCGGACACGCCGTCGCCCATTCCAGCGCCCGCCCGTACCCCCAGGGGTCGTCCACGGTGACGCGCCGGCCGTGCCGGGAGGTGTGCCAGACGTTGTGGAGGAACGGCAGGGTGGAGACCCCCAGCAGGAACGCCCCGGCCGACGAGAGGGTGTTGAGCAGGGTGAAGCCGTCGGTGGGCAGATAGTCGGCGTACCGGCGGGGCATGCCCTCGGCACCGAGCCAGTGCTGCACCAGGAACGTCAGCTGGAAGCCGGGGAAGAGCAGCCAGAAGTGCACCTTGCCCAGCCGCTCGTCCAGCATCCGCCCGGTGAACTTGGGCCACCAGAAGTAGAACCCGGCGAACATGGCGAAGACGACGGTGCCGAACAGGACGTAGTGCAGGTGCGCCACGATGAAGTAGCTGTCGGTGACGTGGAAGTCCAGCGGGGGCGACGCGACGAGCACCCCGCTGAGGCCGCCGAGCAGGAACGACACCAGGAAGCCGAGCGACCACAGCATCGGGGTCTCGAACGACAGGGAGCCCCGGTGCATCGTGCCGATCCACGCGAAGAACTTGATCCCCGTGGGCACCGCGATCAGGAACGACATCAGGGAGAAGAACGGCAGCAGCACCGCGCCGGTCGCGAACATGTGGTGCGCCCACACCACCGCCGACAGCATGGTGATGGCGATGGTCGCCCCGATCATCGGCAGGTACCCGAACAGCGGCTTGCGGGAGAACACCGGGAGGATCTCGGAGACGATGCCGAAGAACGGCAGCGCCACGATGTAGACCTCCGGGTGGCCGAAGAACCAGAACAGGTGCTGCCACAGCAGGGCCCCGCCGTTCGCGGCGTCGAAGACGTGCGAGCCGAACTTCCGGTCGGACTCCAGCGCGAGCAGGGCCGCCGTCAGCACCGGGAACGCGGGCAGCACCAGGATGGACGTGAACAGCACGTTCCAGGTGAAGATCGGCATGCGGAACATGGTCATGCCGGGGGCCCGCAGGCACAGGATCGTGGTGATGAAGTTGACCGCGCCCAGGGTGGTCGACACACCCGTGACCACGAGCCCCATCACCCACAGGTCCCCGCCGTCGCCGGGCGAGAAGGTGGAGCTGTTGAGCGGCGCGTACGCGAACCAGCCGAACGCCGCCGCGCCGCCCGGCGCCAGGAAGCCGGCCACGACCATCAGCCCGCCGAAGAGGTACATCCAGTACGACAGCGCGTTGAGCCGCGGGAACGCGACGTCCGGGGCGCCGATCTGCAACGGCATCACCGCGTTGGCGAATCCGGCGAACATGGGCGTCGCGAACAGCAGCATCATGACGGTGCCGTGCACGGTGAAGAACTGGTCGTAGGTGTGCTCGTCCATGAACCGGAGCCCGGGCCGGGCGAGTTCGGCGCGCATGGCCAGGGCGAGCAGCCCGGCCAGCAGGAAGAAGCAGAACGCGGTCACCATGTAGAGCCGGCCGATCACCTTGTGGTCGGTCGTGTGCGCCCAGTTCAGCAGGGTCCGGCCGAAGGGCGACGGCGCCGTCGGAGGACGCGTCCGGGGCGGCTCGGCCCGCTGTGCCGCTTCGGTCATCGTCCCCCTCCAGGGTGCGTGCGGGACCGTCGGCCCACGGGGCGACCCGGTCGCGGAAGACGACGCTAACGGCGTCGCAGGCCCCGCCGGAGGGCGCCACGCCCGTCGACCCCCGGATGGGCGGGCCCCGGCACGGGACGTCGAGGGACACGTCCAAGACAGTTGCCGTTTGACAACTATGGCCCTCAGGCAACAAAGTAGCCCGTGTCGTCACGGAGCAGGGAGGACCTGGGATGTCACGGTGGCCGCGGGCCACTCCGACCGTTGTTTACGGAACACGGACGGCGCCCGGGCGACCCGGTCAGGCGGTCCGGGTGTCGGAGGAGTCGTCGAGGCCGTGGATCTGCGCCGACGCCACCGCGCAGAACGCTTCGAGGCCGGTGAGCAGCGCGCCGACCGCGGCGGCCGGCATCTGCTCCAGCACCCCGCGCAGCGCCTCCTCCCGGCGGGCGCGCAGCTCCGTGAGGAAGGCCCTGCCCCGGTCGCTCAGGTACAGCCGGACCTCCCGCCGGTCCGTGCGGCTCACCTCGCGCTCGACGAACCCCGCGGCCAGCAGCCGGTCACAGAGCCTGCTCGTCGACGGCGGCGAGGAGGCCAGGTGGTCGGCGAGCGTCCGCAGGTTGATGCCCTCGTGGTGCTCCAGGATGAACAGGACGCGCAGCTGAGACGGGGACGCGGGCGCGGTGGAGGCCCGCCCCCACAGGACTTCCAGCATTTCCGCGGCCGTGGAGGTGACGCGCGCGACCTCGTCGGGTTCGGGGCGGGGGTGGAAGGACGTCACGGTCACACTCTCGCAGGCACGGGGACGTCCTTCACCCTACTAGGCGCGAGCGCCGCCCACGGACCGACGGGACGATGGACGATGTGAGGATTCGGCGACCCGCGACGAGGCGGGGCGCAGCAGGCTTCGGGTGACGGATTGGCATACGTACGACTGTGAACCGATTCATGGCTGTCGAGCGGGCGCTGCGCACGGCGGCTCCCCATGAACTGCCCGACGTCGTCCGCCGGGAACTGGCCCGGCGGTACGCGGCCGAGGCCGTCGACCTGCTCATGGCCGACTACGGACTGTCCGTGCTGCAACCGGTGACCGACCCGGCGTACGGGCTGCCACCGGTCTCCGTGGACAACACGCCCGCGGGCCGCGCCTTCGGCGCCCAGGAGCCCTTCGTGGAGCGCCTGGGGGAGGACAGGGTGCGCGCGCACCTGCCGATCAGCGCGCGCGGGGACCGCCTCGGTGTGCTCTCGCTCACCCTGCCGGGACCCGGGCACGCCCGGGAGTGCCTGACGGAGCTCGCGGACCTCGCCGAGATCCTCGGGCACGAGGTCCTCGTCGCCGACCGCGTCACCGACCTGTACCTGCGGGCCCGGCGCAAGGGCCGGCTCACGCTGGCGGCCGAGATGCAGTGGCAGCTGCTGCCCGGCCACTCCTGCTCCTGCCCCGAGTTCGACCTCGGCGCCCAGCTCGAACCCGCCTACGCGATCCACGGCGACAGCTACGACTGGACCGCCACCACCGACCGTCTGGTGCTGTACATCTCCAACGGCATGGGCGAGGGCACGGAGGCGTCGCTGCTGACGAACCTGGCGGCCAACGCCCTGCGCAACGCCCGCCGGGCCGGGATAGGCATAGCCGACCAGGCGGCCCTCGCCGACCAGGCCGTGTACGCCCACTACCGGGGCCGCAGCTACATGTCCGTGCTGCTGCTCGACGTCGACCTGGCCACCGGGCAGGCGGTCGTGGTGGACGCCGGCTCCCCCCGGCTGCTGCGGCTGCGGGACGGCACCGTGGAGCGGATCGTCCTCGACGAACAGCTGCCGCTCGGCATGTTCGAGGAGACCGACTACGTCCCGCAGGAACTGCGGATCGAACCCGGCGACCGGCTGCTCTTCGTGAGCGACGGGGTGTACGACGTCATCTCCCCGCACGGCGAGGTGTACGGCGACGTCGCGCTCGCCCGCGCGATCCAGCGCACGCGGCTGCTGCCCGCCGCGGAGGTGCCGAGGGCCGTCCTGCGCGAGCTGACCGAGCACCGCGGCAAGCCGTCCCCCGACGACGACGCCCTGGTGGTCTGCCTGGACTGGCGGGGTCGCTGAGACGAACGGCGCGGGCCCCGGCTCCCGAGGGAAGGGCCGGGGCCCGCGACCGTTCAGCCGGAGTCGGTCGGACTCGGCCGGAGGCGGGCGGGAACGGCCCGCGTCAGCCGGAGCTCCGGGGCAGCCGGACGACCTGGACGAAGAAGTCGTCGATCTGGCGGACCGCCGCGATGAACTGGTCCAGGTCGACCGGCTTCGTCACGTACGCGTTGGCGTGCAGCTTGTAGCTGCGCAGGATGTCCTCCTCGGCCGCCGAGGTGGTGAGGACGACGACCGGGATGTGGCTCAGCTCCGGGTCGGACTTGATCTGTTCCAGGACCTGGCGGCCGTCGTACTTGGGCAGGTTCAGGTCCAGGAGGATGAGGTCGGGCCGGGGCGCGTCGGTGTGCTCGCGGCGCCGGTAGAGGAAGTCCAGCGCCTCCTCGCCGTCCCGGACCACGTGCAGCGTGTTGCCGATCTTGTTGTCCTCGAACGCCTCACGGGTCATCAGCTCGTCGCCCGGGTCGTCCTCGACCAGGAGCACGTCGATGGGGGTGGCGGCAGGGGTCACGTCAGGGCCTTTTCGTCGGTGGGGGTGCCGACGCCGGACCCGGCCTCGACGAGGGACGGGAGGGTGAAGCAGAGGCGGGTGCCGTCGGTGTGGGCGGTGTCGATCCAGATCCTGCCGCCGTGGTGCTCCACGATCTTCTTGCACAGGGCCAGGCCGATGCCGGTGCCGCCGTAGGTGTCCCGGCTGTGCAGCCGCTGGAAGATGACGAACACCTTCTCGGTGAACTCCTCGGCGATGCCGATGCCGTTGTCCGTGACGCACAGCCGCCAGCTGCCGGGCGTCTCCGGGTCGGGACCGCACTCGACCGTCACCTGCGGTACGCGGTCGGGACGGCGGAACTTCAGCGCGTTGCCGAGGAGGTTCTGCCAGAGCATGGTCAGCAGCGTCGGGTCCCCGACCACCTCGGGCAGCGCCGGGGGCAGGTCGATCCGGGCGCCGGACTCCTCGACGGCCGCGCCCAGGTTCCGCAGCGCCTTGGCCAGCGCCTGGCCGAGCTCGACCGGCTCCCGCGCGTCGTCGAGGCGCCCGACGCGGGAGAAGGTGAGCAGGTCGTTGATGAGGACCTGCATGCGCTTGGCGCCGTCCACGGCGAAGTCGACGTACTGCCGGCCGCGGTCGTCCAGGGTGTCGCCGTAGCGCTTCTCCAGGAGCTGGCAGAAGGAGGCCACCTTGCGCAGCGGCTCCTGGAGGTCGTGCGAGGCGACGTACGCGAACTGCTCCAGCTCGGCGTTGGACCGGCGCAGCTCCACGGCCTGCGCGTCCAGCTCGGCGGCCTGCCGGGTGAGCACCCCCTGCTGGAGGTGGGAGGCGTCGAGCTCGGTCACGATCCGCCTGCGCATCCCCTCCACGGCGTCGGCCACGGAGGTCAGGTCCGCCGGACCGGCGCCGGCGATGACGTACGAGAAGTCGCCGCCCGCGACCCTGCGCGAGGCCGTGCGCAGCGCCTCCAGCGGACGGGCCACCAGCAGCCGTACCAGGATCGCCAGCACCACGCCCGTGAGCAGGAACGCCACCACCATGCCGGTCAGGACCGAGTTGCGCACCGTCCGCTCGTGGGCGAGGCGCTCCCGGCCGTCCGCGACCGCGTGGGCGAGGTCCTTGTTCTGCTTCGCCCACACCGTGCGCAGCCGGTCGAACTCCTGCTTGCCGCGTTCGGCCGACCGCGGGTCGACCGTGCGCGGCCGGCCGGGGGTGACGGTGGCGGCCAGGGGATCGGCGTAGTCGCGCCGCCACGCGGCCGCGCCCCGCTCCACCGCCGCCAGGTCCGCCAGCAGCGCGGGCCGGCCGGCGAGCTGGGCGCGCAGCCGGTCGGCCGAGTGCTCCTCCGCCTGCCTGCCCGCGGTGTACGGGGTGAGGAACTGGCGGTCGGCGGTGATCACGTAGCCGCGGATGCCCGTCTCCTGGTTGACCAGCGCGGCCTGGAGCCGGTACGCGTCCGTCTGGGCCGGCTGGACGTTGCGCAGCAGGTCGTCGGTGACCTCCGCCGTCCGGCCGAGCAGCCGGGCGCCCACCACGGTGCCGATCACCACCAGCAGCACCATCAGCGACAGCGTGACGAAGAACCACGCCTGCACCGTCAGCCGGCGCCAGATCCCCGTCGTGCCCGCCATGTTCATCGCCCTTCCGCCGGCCTTTCCGTTCGACACCGCTCGTCGTACCCGTCCGGTCAGTTCCAGCGCAGGTGGACCACGGCGACGTCGTCCGCCAGACCGCCCCGCGCCTCGGCCAGGCTCTCGGCACGGGCTATCAGCCCGTCCACGAACGCCTCGGGCGCCAGGCAGGCCCGCTCCCGCGCCAGCTCCAGCAGCCCCTCCTCGCCCAGCCGCTCCCGGCCCGGCCCCACGTGCCCCTCGAACAGGCCGTCGGTGAACAGCATCAGCGAGGCGCCCTCGGGCACCGTCAGCTCCGCGTCCGGCCACTGGGCCCCGCCGGGCACCACACCCAGCGCCGGACCGCCCGGCACCTCGACCCACTCCGGATCGCCGTCCGCCCGTCGCAGCAGCCCGTGGTGACCGGCCCGCACCAGGCGGGCCGAGCGCTCGCCCGGGGCGGCGGTGAGGGTGACGAGGGTCGCGAAGACGTCGTCCCGGACCCGCTCGGCCACCAGGATCTCCTCCAGCCGGGCCGTCTGCTCGGCGCCCGTGATGCCGCTGAGCACCAGCGTGCGCCAGGCGATCCGCAGCGCGACGCCGAGCGCCGCCTCGTCGGGCCCGTGCCCGGACACGTCGCCGATCAGCGCGTGGACCGTGCCGTCGGGGCTCTGCACGATGTCGTAGAAGTCACCGCCGAGCAGCGCCTGAGCCCGGCCGGGCCGGTAGCGGGCGACGACCTCCACGCCCTCGCCGTGCAGCAGGGGACGCGGCAGCAGCCCCCGTTCGAGACGGGCGTTCTCCTGCGCCTGCATCTGGCTCGCCTGGAGCGCGACCGCCGCCTGCTCGGCCTGCTTGCGCTGGATCGCGTAGCGCACCGCCCGCCCGAAGAGACCCGGCTCGACCCGCCCCTTGACCAGGTAGTCCTGCGCTCCGGCGGCGACGGCGGCCAGGCCCGTCTCCTCCTCGGCGAGGCCGGTCAGCACCACGACCGCGACCTGGTCGGCGCTCGCCCGCAGCCGCGAGACCGCCTCCACCCCCTGGGCGTCCGGCAGGTGCAGGTCGAGCAGGACGCAGTCCGGCACGTCGGCCGCGAGCACCGCGGTGGCCTCGGCCATGGACCGCACCCACCGCAGCCGGATCTTCAGCGCGCTGTCGGCGACCAGTTCCTCCACCAGGAGGGCGTCACCGGCGTCGTCCTCGACGAGCAGCACGGCCGGCTCCGTCGCCTCCCAGGCGGGGCCGACGCCCTCGTCGCCCGCCGGAAGCGCACGGCTGTCCGGCAGTCGTGGCGTCACCATGGTCATGCCCTCCCCACCCGCACCCGTCGCCCGGGTCATAGTTGCCGGGGGACAACGAATCGAGAGCATACCCGGACGCCGGAACAGTACCGTCCGAACGCCGCCGCCCCCGCCCCACCTCGGGGTTCCGCCCGCCTCGTCGGCCCCGGCGTCCGGAGTGTCACCGAGCTATGGCCAAGCGGTTACCGTTCATCCCAACTCGGTCTCTGCCGGGGGTAGTTGACCGTGATCGGCGCTAACGTGCGGTGAGCGGTCCCCATGGGGAGGGGCCGTACGGCGGTGGCGACGGGGGTGAACGTGGAAGGACGCAGACCAGTCCTGTCGGCGGCGGCGGTGGCGCTGCTGCTGACCGGGTGCACGAGCGGCGGACAGAACGACGAGAGCGGCGGGAGCGCCACCCCGAGCGCGGGGCCCGGCGCGAGCGGCAGCAGCAGGCCGGGCGGGGGAGACGGCACGAGCCCGGACGCGTCGGCATCGCCGTCGGCGTCGACCGGGCCGTACACGCTCACCGAGTCGGCCGCGCCGAGGACCCGCGCCGAGGCCGAGGCGATGGTGCGCGGACTGACCGTGCAGCCCGACTACTTCGGCTCCGGCTACCGCAAGCGGGACCCGTACGAGGCCGGCCCGACCACCTGGGCGGTCCTGGGCGAGGACTGCGTGTGGCGGCGCGAGCAGCTGCCGTCCACCGTCCTGGCCAGCCTGACCCGCTCCTTCGTCCGCCCGGCCGCGGCGGGCAAGGGGCCGGTGTACGTGTCCCTGACGGTCACCGTGCACACCTCCGTGCTCCAGGCCCGCCGGGACATGGCGTCCTCGCTGGAGGAGCCCATGCGCTGCCCCGAGCAGCGGCTGAACGCCACCGACCGGGTCCGCGGCATGTTCTCCAGCAGCATCCCGTACGCCGAGGAGCGCACGGCCGTCTCCGACGACGACCTCACCGAGTTCGGCGAGTACGTCGTGGACGCCGGCGGCCCGGCACGCGGTTTCGACTGGTCCAAGCACCGGCTGGGCCCGGTGACGGTGGCCGCCACCGTGCGGCACGCCCCGGGTGAGAGCGAGGCGGAGCAGACGGCGATCACGCAGGACGCGCTGGGGGGCGTCGCCTTCGTCAGCGCCAACGTCGACCGGTCGGGCCGGGACGGGACGGCCGGGAAGACGGGCAAGGCCGGGCAGGACGCCACGGCGTCCGGCGACGAGACGAAGGATGCGCGCGATGACTGAGGCACTGCGTCCCTCCGACCCGTCCGCCGTCGGCGGGTTCCGGCTGCTGCGGCGGCTGGGCGCCGGCGGCATGGGCGTGGTCTACCTGGGACGCTCCGAGGCGGGTGCCCTGGCGGCCGTCAAGGTGATCAGGGCGGAGAGCGCGGGCGACGACGCCTTCCGCACCCGCTTCGCCCGGGAGGCCGACCTCGCCGGGCGGGTCGACAGCCCCTGGGTGGTCCCGGTGCTCGGCGCGGACGCCACCGCACGCGAACCGTGGCTGGCCACCGCGTTCGTGGCGGGCCCCTCGCTCGCCGAGGCGGTCGGCGAGCACGGCCCCCTGCCCGACGTCTCCGTACGGGTGCTGGGCACCCTGCTCGCCGAGGCGCTGGACGCCGTCCACACGGCCGGTCTGGTGCACCGTGACGTCAAGCCGGGCAACGTCCTGCTCGCCGTGAACGGCCCACGCCTGATCGACTTCGGCATCGCGCGGGCCGCGGACGACACCGCCCTCACCGCCTCCGGCCTGGTGGTCGGCACCCCCGGATTCCTCGCACCCGAGCAGGCGCGCGGCGAGGAGGCGGGAGCGGCGAGCGACGTGTTCGCCCTCGGCTGCGTCCTCGCGTACGCCGCGACGGGCCGCTCCCCGTTCGGCACCGGCACCCCCGACGCCCTCCTCTACCGCACCGTCCACGACGAGCCCGACCTCGCCGGCGTCGCCCCCGAACTGCGCGCGGCGCTGGAGGCATGTCTGGCCAAGGACCCGCGGGGCCGGCCGGGACCGCGGGAGCTGCGGCTGCTGCTCGCCGAGGACGCGCCCGAGTCGCCCTCGGCCTGGCTGCCCGACCCGGTGGCCCGCACGGTCGCCGCACGCTCCGCCGAGAGCCTCGCCCTGCCCGACATCGAGCCCACCGTGGTGGACGACACCGCGGACGCCCCCGTGACCCCGCCGCGCTCCGGCACCACCCGGCGCCGGCTCCTCGTGGCGGGGGGCGCGCTGCTGCTGGCCGGCGGCGGCACCGGGGCCGCGGTGTGGGCGGCGGGCCGCGACGACGACAACGCCGGTCCGCCCGCCCGGCCCACCTACACCCTCGGTGTGCAGATCACCCGCGGCGGGCCGGAGGCCAACGCCGGCCGGGCCTCGGAGCAGGCCGCGCGGCTGGCCGTCGCCGAGCACAACAGGACGCCGGGCCGCGCGTTCGACCTGCGGGTGCGCGTCGTCGACGACAAGGGCACCACCGCGGGCGCCACCTCGGCCGCCCACCAGCTGGCCGCCGACCGTGACGTCGTCGCCGTCCTCGGCCCGATCACCGAACTCACCCTGCGGGCCGCCTCACGCGTCTACGCGTCCGCCAACCTCACCCACGTCACCAGCACCACCGGGCAGAACGACTTCGCCGTCTGGTCGCCGACGGTCACCTTCCAGACCGGGGTGCCCCACCAGGCGGCGGGCACCGCGCTCGCCCTGCACGCGCTCGCCTCCGGGCAACTCGGCCGGGCGGGCATCGTCATCGACCGCTCCGGCGGCACCGTCACCCAGGACGAGGGCGCCACCCTCGTCGTCCAGTGGCGGGACACCCTGCACGGCCAGGTCGTGCCCCGCGTCGTCGCCGAGGACAGCGGCGACGCCCCCGCCGCCGTCGCCGACGTCCTGTCCCGCGGGATCGACGCGTTCGTCTACATCGGGGCCCTCGACGCCACGGTCGCCGCGGCGAAGCAACTGGCGGCGGCGGGCTTCACCGGACCGCGGTGGATGTCCCACGAACTGTTCGGCTCGGACTTCCCCCGACTGGCGGGCGCCGCGGGCGAGGGCTGGTACGTCGTGACGCCCGCCGTCGACCCGGCCGAGCTCACGACGAAGGAGGCCGGCCGCTTCACCGCCGCCTGGCGCTCCCGCTACGGGAGCACCCCGCCGCCGTACGCCACCGAGGCGTACGACAGCGTGCGCCTGCTGCTGCGGGAGTTCGCCCCGACGGTGCCGCGCGGCGGCGGACGGCCCAGCAGGCCCGCGCTCGCCGCGCGGCTGCACAAGGCCACCTACCGCGGCATCTCGCACACGTACACCTTCAACCAGTACAACCAGTACGACCTCACCAAACAGGCCATGACGACCGAGACCTTCGTCCACCAGGTCCGCGACGGGCGCTTCCGGCAGCTGGGACCGATCGTGCCGCAGCAGAAGAAGCAGTAGGGACCGTGGACCGGCTCCTGCCCGCCGACCCCTCGTCGGTCGGCGGACACCGGCTCGTGGCCCGGCTCGGGGCCGGCGGCATGGGCGTCGTCTACCTGGCGCGCTCGCCGCACGGCGCCTGGGTGGCACTGAAGGTGATCCGCGCCGAACACGCCGGGGACCCCGGCTTCCTGGCGCGGTTCCGCCGCGAGACGGACCTGGCCTCACGGCTCTCCGGTCGCTGGACGGTCCCCGTCCTCACGGCCGACGCGGACGCCCCCTCACCCTGGCTCGCCACCGCCTACGTACCCGGCCTGCCCCTCTCCGAGGCGCTCGCCCTGCGTGGGCCGTGGCCGCCCGCCCAGGTCCGCGCGCTGGCCGCGGCGCTGACGGCGGCCCTGGACGACGTGCACCGCGCCGGGCTCGTCCACCGCGACGTGAAGCCGGCCAACGTGCTGCTCGCCGCCGACGGACCGCGCCTGATCGACTTCGGCATCGCGCGGGCCGTCGGCGCGACGGCGCTCACCACGGACGGCACCGTCGTCGGCTCGCCCGGCTACCTGTCACCGGAACAGGCCCGCGGCACCTCGGTCGGGCCGCCGAGCGACGTCTTCTCCCTCGGCTGCGTGCTCGCCCACACGGCCACCGGCCGGCCGCCGTTCGGCACCGGCGGCGCGGCGGCCGTGCTCTACCGGACGGTGCACCAGGAACCGGACCTGACCGGGCTGCCCGCCGAACTCGACACGGTCCTGCGGGCCTGCCTCGCCAAGGCGGCGGACGAGCGTCCCACCCTGGCGGAACTGCGCGCGGAGTTCGGCGCGTTCGACCCGCGCCGGTGGCTGCCCGAGGGGCTTCCCGCCCTGGTCGCCGACCGCGCCGCACGCGTCCTCGACCTGCCCGTCCCGGATCCCACCGAGCTGTCCGCCCCGGACCTCGCCACACCGCGGGGCGAGCCGCCCTCGCCGACCCGCCGCCGGCTGCTCACCGCCTCGGCCGCGCTCGGCGTCGGAGCGATCGCCGGCGGCACCGCCTGGTGGCGCTGGGGCAGGCCCGGTGGCCCGGCGGGGACCGGACGGCGCCCGCTGCCCCGGCGGGTGATCGGACTGCTCGGCGATCTGTCCGAGCCCACCGTCCAGGCACAGGAACGCGGCGCGCGGATCGCCGTCGCCGAGCACAACGCCCGCGCCGACCGCGTCTTCGACCTCGCCCTGCGCACCGCCGACGACCGGGACACGGCGAAGGGCTCGGCCGCGGGCGCCGGGCGGCTCGTCGCCGCCTCCGACCTGTACGCGGTCGTCGGCGCGGGCACCAACACGGCCGTGCCCGCCGCCGTTCCGGTGTGCACCGAGGCCGGCGTGTGCCTGCTGGTCACCCGCGCCGACACCGAACAGCTCAACGTCGTGCACACCACCAGCACGCTCGTCCTGCGCTCCACCCGCACCGCGGGACCCGGCGCCGTGGTGCGCTACCTCAACCGGGTCGTACGGCCCGCCCGCACGGTCGTCGTCCAGGACCTCGCCGACGAACGCGAGGGCCTGGCCACGGTCCGCATCGCCACCGTCTACGGCAAGGTCGACGGCACCGTGGACGTCCTGGAGGTGGCCGCCGACGCCGACTTCACCTCGGCCGCGCACACGATCGCCGCCCGCCCCGACGACGCCGTGATCTTCGCCGGCGTCACCCCGGCCCGCGCCGCCGCCTGCGCCCGGGCCCTGCGCGCCGCCGGCCACCGCGGTGCCACGGTCGCCGACGAGCACGTCCTCGGCGGGACCTTCCCGCGCGACGGCGAGGGCTGGTGGATCAGCACGGGGTACGCCGACGCGGCCGTGGACCCCCGCACCCGTGCCTTCGCCGCCGCCTACCGGGAGCGCCACCGCACCGCGCCACCGCCGTGGGCCGCCGAGGCGTACGACGCCGTCCGCTTCGCCGCGCACGGGCTCGCCGCGCCCGGCGGCGACGAACGCGAGTCGCTGCGCGCCGAACTCCTGCGCGCTCCCTGGCAGGGCATCACCCGCCGGCTCAGCTACGAGAGCCAGTCCCAGTACCTTCAGTCCGACAAGGACGGCGGCTGGTTCCTGTACCGGATCACGGACGGCAGGGCCCGGTTCGTCGCACGCCACGACGACATCGGCAGGAGCACCTGAGGCCGTCGGACGCCGTCCGACGCGCCCCCTGACGCTCCCGTGCGCCGGGGCGCGGCACGGCGCACGGGGGTATCCCTCCGACGAGGCCCGAAAGGGCCGACGGGCCCGGCGGGTTCAACGGGGTCGGCAGGCCCGGAAGCGGACGGCATCGGGGGAGGGCCGGCGGCGTGGCACGCGCATCGTGGACGTCCGGCAACGCACCGTCACGACCGGCACGCCGCCGGTGGTGGCGGCGCACCGGACGTCCGCCGCGCGCCCAGGGTCGCCACGGCCCGCGGCTGCGCGACGTCCTGCCGGCGCTGGTGGCGGTCGCGGCGGGGGTGTGCGCGCTGGCCGCGGCGCTCGCCGCGGGCTACCGCTCCGGAGGCATCGGCGTGCCGGTCGCCGGAGTCCTCGCCCTGCTCCTGCTGGTGGTCTTCGCCGTCCGGCGCGCCCGCCCCGGCGCACGCCGTCGCCGCGGTTACTACACCCCCGACGAGCTGAGCGAACTCGACACCCAGGGGCTCGCGTTGGCGGTGGCGCGGATGCTGCGCAGGGACGGCTGGCGGGTGCGGTTCCTGCCCGCGCCCGACCGCCCCCGGTTGCGGGCCCGGGACGCGGACGGCCGCCACGTCGACGTCGCCTTCCGCCCGGTCGCCGAGCCCCTGCCCGACGAGCACCCGCCCCCGGGGGACCCGGAGCCGGACTTCCACCTGGTCGTCCACCGCGGCACCTTCGCCGAACGCGACCGGCGCTGGGCCCACCGCGACGGCACCACCCGCCTCCTCGACGGCCCCCTCCTCCGGCGCTGGGCAGGGGGCACCCGGCTGACCGAGCTGATCACCCCGACGGCATGACCGTCCTGGCCGGCCTCCGAACCCCGTGGATCACGCGGTTCGGGAGGCGGTGGCCCGGGGCTGGAAGTAGTGGCCCTTGTCGAGGTCCTCCAGGAGGGTGGGGTGGGCCGGGTGCCAGTCGAGCAGGGCGCGGGTCGCGGTGCTCGACGTCGGGGCGTCCATGCCGAGGAACCCGCCGAGCCAGCCGAAGTGCCCGGCCGCGTCCTCGGGGGCCACGGAGGTCACCGGGACGCCGAGGTGGCGGCCGATCACCTCGGCGACGTCGCGGAGGGGGACACCCTCCTCGGCGGAGCCGTGCAGGACCGATCCGGCCGGTGCCTTCTCGACCGCCAGCCGGAACAGCCGCGCCGCGTCGAGGCGGTGGACGGCCGGCCACCGGTTGGCGCCCTCGCCGACGTATCCGGAGACGCCCTTCTCCCGGGCCACGGCCACCACCGTCGCCATGAACCCGTTGTCGCCCTCGCCGTGACAGGTCGGGGAGAGCCGCACCACGGACGAGCGGACGCCCCGCGGGGCGAGGTCGAGCACGGCCAGGGAGGTGGCCGCGCGCAGCGAGAGCGCCGAGCCGTCGACCGTGGGCATGTCGCGCTCGGTCGACACCTGGCCCGCCTTGAGCCCGGCCACGCCCGAGGCGAGCACGAAGGGCCGGTCGGAGCCGGCCAGCACCCCGGTCATGGCGTCGACGGCGCGGCGATCGGTCTCGGCCGCCTCCTGGAAGCCCCCGGAGAAGGCCACCTCGTGGTGGAAGGCGAGGTGGACCACGCCGTCCGACGCGGCGGCGGCCCCGGCCAGGACGTCGAGGTCGTCGACCGTGCCGCGGACCACCTCCGCCCCGGCGGCCGTGAGCGCGGCGGCGGAGGCGTCGGAGCGGGCGAGCCCGACGACCCGGTGTCCCGCGTCGATGAGTTCGGGAACGAGGGCGGACCCGATCCAGCCGGACGCCCCGGTCACGAAGATGCGCATGGGTAGACCCCAGACTGTTGATGTCAGTGACTGTCATAGACGCTAGCATGTGATGTCAGGGACTGTCATCGAGTAGGATCTCCGCATGGGCAGATGGCAGCCGGACGCGCGGGGACGCCTGGCGAAAGCGGCGTTGGAGCTCTACAGCGAGCGCGGCTACGAGCAGACGACCGTGGCGGAGATCGCGGGCCGCGCCGGCCTCACCGAGCGCACCTTCTTCCGGCACTACGCCGACAAGCGCGAGGTGCTGTTCGACGGCTCGGACGTCCTGGAGGCGGTGTTCCTCCAGGCGGTCGCCGCCGCCCCCGGGTCCGCCGCCCCCATCGGGGCGGTGGCGGCGGCCCTGGAGGAGGTCGCGGAGTTCTTCGCCGACCGCCGCCCGCACGCCCGGCGGCGGCAGGCCGTGATCGCGGCGAACGCGGAACTCCGGGAGCGCGAACTGATCAAGCTCGCCTCGCTGACGGCCGCGCTCGCGGGCGCCCTGCGGCTGCGCGGTGTCGCGGAGCCGGCCGCGACCCTCACCGCCGAGGCGGGCATCGCCGTCTTCAAGGTCGGCTTCGAACGCTGGCTCGCCGCGGCGGAGGAGGCCGGCATGGCCCCCTTCCTGCGGGAGGCCCTGGACGAACTCAAGGCCGTGACGGCGGCGGGCGGTTAGGACCCCCGGGGCCGGGCGTCAGCTCTCCGTGCCCACGCGGCCTTCGAGGACGACGAGTTGACGGGTCGCCCTGGTCATCGCGACATAGCGGTCCACCGCTCCTCGCACGCCCTCGCCGAACGCCTCCGGCTCGACGAGCACCACCAGGTCGAACTCCAGGCCCTTCGACAACTCCGGGGACAGCGAACGGACCCGGGGCGTCGGGCGGAACGCCGGGTCGCCGATGACACAGGCGATCCCGTCGTCGTACGCGGCGAGCCAGCCGTCGAGCACCGAGTCCAGGTCCGCCACCGCCGCGTGGACGACCGGTACGCCCCCCTCGCGGACGGACGTCGGCACGTTGGCGTCCGGCAGCACCGCCCGGATGACCGGCTCGGCCTCCGCCATGATCTCCTCCGGCGTGCGGTAGTTGACGCCGAGCGAGGCCAGGGTGATCCGGTCGAAGCCGACCCGCTCCAGCCGTTCCCGCCACGACTCCGTGAACCCGTGACGGGCCTGGGCGCGGTCCCCGACGACGGTGAAGCTCCTCGACGGGCACCGCAGCAGCAGCATCTGCCACTCCGCGTCGGTCAGTTCCTGCGCCTCGTCCACGACGACGTGCGCGAACGGCCCGGCGAGCGGGTCGGCCTCGGCCCCCGGCAGCGCGTCCTCGTCGACCAGGGCGTCCCGCAGGTCCCGCCCGCGCAGCATCGTCACCGCGCCCTCGCCGTCGTCGTCGGCCCGGAGCAGGTCGTCGATCACGTCGGCCATGCGCGCCTGTTCGGCGGCCACCGAGGCGTCGCGTCCGCGTGCCCGCCGGGACGCCTCGGGGTCGCCGAGCCGCTGCCGCGCCGCGTCCAGGAGCGGCAGGTCGGACACCGTCCACGCCCGCGCGTCCGTACGCTGGAGCCCGCGGACCTCGTCGAGAGCGAGCCACGGGGCGCACAGCCGCAGATAGGCGGGCACCGACCACAGGTCCCCGACGAGGTCGGCCGCGTCGAGCACCGGCCAGGCGTCGTGCAGGGTCCTGACCAGCTCCCTGTCGTGCAGCAGCGACCGCCGGAACGCCTCGCGCGGCACGTCGCCGTCGTGCTTGTCGCCCAGGATCGTGACCAGTTCCTCCCAGATCAGGTCGCGTGCCTCGTTGTGCGGGGTGCCCGGTCCCGGGGCCTCGAACGCCTCGGCCCAGTCGTCGGGGCCCAGCCAGAGGTCGGACCAGGCGGTGGTGACCGTCATCCCGCGGGCGGGCGGCTCCTCGTAGAACCGGACGGCGGTCTCGATCGCCCGCACCATGTCCGCGGACGACTTCAGCCGCGCCACCTCCGGATCGGTCTCGGCCGCCGCCGAGGCGCCCTCGGGCACCAGGTCCCGCAGGGTGCAGGTCAGCACGCCCTCCTCGCCGAGACCGGGCAGGACGTCGGCGACGTAGCCCAGGTACGGCTGGTGCGGGCCGACGAACAGCACGCCTCCCCCGCGGTGTCCGAGCCGGGGGTCGGCGTACAGGAGGTAGGCCGAGCGGTGCAGGGCGACGACGGTCTTGCCCGTGCCCGGACCGCCGTCCACGACGAGGGCGCCGCGGGACCCCGCCCGGATCACCGCGTCCTGGTCGGCCTGGATGGTGGCGAGCACGTCCCGCATCCGGGCCGAGCGGTTGCCGCCGAGGCTCGCGACGAAGGCGGACTGGTCGTCGAGGGCCGCGTGACCGTCGAAGCCGTCGGGCGTGAACACCTCGTCCCAGTAGTCGCCGATCCGGCCGTCGGCCCAGCGGTAGCGGCGGCGGCTCGCGAGCCCCATCGGGCGGGCGTGGGTGGCCCCGAAGAACGGCTCGGCCGCCGGGGAGCGCCAGTCGACCAGCAGCCGCCGCCCCGAGCCGTCCGTGAGGCCGAGCCGCCCCACGTACACGGGCTCGTCGGGGTCGTCGGCGCTCACCATGCGGCCGAGGCACAGGTCGAGGCCGAAGCGGCGCAGGGTGCGCAGCCGGGCGGTGAGCCGGTGGACCTCCAGGTCCCGCTCCAGCGCCTGCTGCCCCAGACCGCCCGGCGCCCTGCGCGCCGCGGCGAGCCGGTCGGACAGTTCGGCGATCGACCGCTCCAGGCACGCCGCGACGGCCGCGAAGTGCTGTTCGTCGCGGGCGATCAGCGCCGGATCGGCCTTGGCGGCGAGCCGCTCGGGAAGGGCGAACGCCCCGGTGGCCGGGGCGCTCACGCCCACGCACCGGGGTAGGACGAGGACAACAGCACACGCACGTCGTGGATCTCCCGTTTCCGCAGCTTCTTGGCGTCGGCCGCCGATTCTGCGGTACGGCGGGGGCCTTGCCGCAAGCCCCCCGGTGCGCTATACGTTGAGAGTGGCAAGGAGCGGACGTCCCCTCCTTGCCTTTGTCGTTCCGGGCCCCCGACGGCGCCGCGAACCGGCCGGTCATGACGGGACCCGGCCGGCGGACCGGGCCCCTCGGTGCGGTGCGGGTCAGCCGGTCAGGGTGAACGTCTGGGCGGCCGCACCCGAGCACGGCTGCTGCGACAGCCGGGCCCCGTCGGCGGTCGACGCCCCGTCCACCGCCAGGCACTTGCCGCTGTGGCGGGCGACGAAGCGGTACTGCCCGGCCGCTCCGGAAGCCTCCGCGCGCCACTGCTGGTTGGTGCCGCCCACGTAGTCCCACAGCTGGACCCGTGCGCCGTCGCCGGTCGCGCCGGTCCCGCCGTCGATGTCCCACGCCTTGGCGTTGTGGCGGTTGGCGACCTGGTAGTAGCCGTCGCTCGTCGGCCGGAACTGCCACTGCTGGTTGGCGCCGGTGCCGCACGCCCACTGCTGTACGGCGGTGCCGTTGGCGGTGCCCCAGTCGGCGGCGTCCAGGCACGCTCCGCTGCCCGCGTTCACGACCCGGTACCAGGCGGCGGAGTCGATCGGCCCGGTCGTCCCACCGCCCGAGCCCGGCGTCCACACGAACGTGGCGACGGCCCCGGCGGGCAGGGTGTACACGGCGGACCGGCCGCCGTCGGTGAGGGAGATCCGCTGGGCGCCGCCCGAGGTGTTGACGACGTACGCGGCCCGCGAGCCGTCCGGGTTCTGGAACGCGACGTTCTGCACACCCCCGCCGCCCTGGCTCGTGGAGCCGATCCGGGTGGCGCCCACCTTGACGAACTTGCTCAGCTGGCCGAGCGAGTAGTACTCGGCGTTGCGGTTGACGTTGCCGCCCGCGATCTCCACCACGCCGTTGCACCGGGTGGTGCAGTGCCCCTGGTGCGGGCCGCCGTTCTGGTCGAGCGCGAGGTTCCAGGTCAGGACGGTCTCGCCGCCGTTGCGCATGTTCTGCACGACCAGGTTCTCGGCCTGCCAGCGCAGGCTGTCCCCGAAGGTGGACGCGGGGTTGTCGCTGTCGGTGCCGGAGCACTCGGTGAAGAAGACCCGCTTGCCCGCGTTGATCACCTGCTGCTCGGCGGAGGGGGCCCCGCCGTAGCAGTGGAAGGCGGCACCGATGACGCGGTTGATGCCGGAGGTGCGGGAGAACACGTCCAGCGGGTAGTTGGGGTGGTCCCAGTTGTGGTCGAAGGCGAGGACGTTCGTCGGCAGCCCGGCCGCGGTCAGCTTGGGGTCGAGGACCTTGAGGAAGTCGGCCTGCTGCGCCGACGTCATCGACATCGACGGGTAACTCGTCGCGAACTCGGGCTCGTTCTGCACGGTGAGGTCGGTGAGGGTGATGCCCTCCTGGCCGTACGCCTGGATCGCCTTGACCAGGTAGTCCGCGTACGCCCCGTAGTTCTCGGGCCTGAGGCTGCCGCCGTTGAGGGAGTTGCCGGTCTTCATCCACCCGGGGGGCGACCAGGGCGTGCCCATGAACCGGATGCCCGGGTTGACGGCCGTGGCCTGCTTGAGGACGGGGATGATCTCGGCCCTGTCCCGGTTGATGGAGAACTGGCCGCGGGTGTCCTCGTAGGAGTGGGGGTCGTTCGTGGCGTCGAAGTCGGTGCTGCCCAGCGGCTGGCGCAGGTACGAGAGCCCGATGCCGTCGCCCGCGGTCGAGAACAGCGAGCGCATCAGGTCGCTGCGCCGGTCCTGGGACAGGCCCTGCACGAGCCGGGCCGACGCGCCCGTGACGGAGGCGCCGGCGCCGGTGAAGCGCTGCCCCCTGCTGTTGGCGTCGACGCGGATGTCGATGGACTGCGGGCTGCCGGTGAACGGCAGGCTGCCGTCGGAGGCGAGCCGCTTGGAGCCGTCCGGTGTGGTGACCCACACCTGGGCGACGGGATCGGCGGCGTGCGCGGACCCGCTGCCCGTGAGGCCGAGGCCGGCGACGGCCAGGGCCAGGGTGAGGGCGGCGGCGCCGGCTCTGGGCGCGCGTGCGGTGATGCGTGGGGACACGGTGCGGTTCTCCTTCGCTTCGATGACACGTGGGGGGTGCACCGGCCGACTCGGCGGGGTGTGCGGGGAGGCACGTCGAGTCGGCCGGGGATCGAAGGGTGGTGCACTCGGGTCGGGCCGCGGACGCGGGGTTCCGGGGCCCATGGGGGAGGGGACGGCGGCGGACGGCCGCCGTCCCGCCGGGTCATTCCTGGTCGTGGGGGCGGACGGTCACGTACGGGTCGGCGCGGTCGGCGACGACGTCGACGGTGAGGCGCAGGTCGCGGCTGGAGCGGCCGAGACGCAGCCGCTGCCGTCCGGTGCGGGTGCGCCAGGTGCCCGTCGCCACGTCCCAGTCCTGGAAGGCGCGCAGCGGCAGCGTGAGCGACACGGTGACGGACCGCCCCGCGTCGGCCTCGACCGCGGCGAAACCGGCCAGCACCCGTACGGGCCGGTCCTCGCGGGCGTCCGGCGCCTCCAGGTACACCTGGACGACCTCACGGCCGGGCCGGGTGCCGGTGTTGGTGAGCGACACCGTGAGGGTGGGCCCGTCCCCGCCTGCGGGGCTGTGCTGTTCGGCGGGGACGGAGATCTCTTCGGCCCGGGCGCCGTCGTAGGACCAGGTGGTCCAGCCCAGACCGTGACCGAAGGGGAAGGCGGGCGCCGTACCGGTGCGGTCGTAGGCGCGGTGGCCGATGTACCGGCCCTCCGTGTAGTCGACGACGCCGTCCACGGGGATCGCGTGCGGTACGGGTACGTCCTCGGCGCGCGCGGGAAGGGTCCACGGCAGCCGCCCGGTCGCCTCGACCCGGCCGAGCAGGACGTCGGCCAGCGCGTGGCCCGCCTCCTGCCCGGGCAGCCACGCCCACACCAGCGCCGGCACCTCCTCGGCCCACGGGAGCAGCACCGGCGCACCGGCGTTGACGACCACGACCGTGCGGGGGTTGGCCGCCGCCACGGCACGCACCAGCAGGTGCTGCTGCTCGGTCAGCTCCAGGTCGGGGCGGTCCCAGCCCTCGGACTCGACCTCCTCGTCGGTGCCCACGACCACCACCGCGACCTCGGCCGCGGCGGCGACGGCCGCGGCCTCGGCGATCTCCTCCTCGACCGTGGGGCCGGGCGGCCGGTGGCGCAGCTGGGCGGTGACGAAGCGTCCGTACCCGGCGGCGTCCACCACCCGCGCGTCGATCCGCAGGTCCAGCTCCACCGGTGTGTCGCCCACGGCGACCCGGTGGCGGTGGGTCGCGGGGTGCCGGTGGCTGGAGTCCAGGACCAGTTCCACGCCCCGGTCGTCCTGGCCGGTGTGGATCGTCTCCCCGTCCAGGACGACGGAGAAGCGCCCGCAGCAGCCGAACTCCAGCTCGTGCGTGCCCGGCAGGGCCAGGGTGATCCGGGTCGTCAGCAGCACGCGCTCGGCGGTCTGCGGGATGGCGCGGAGGCCGCCGAAGTCGCCCGTACGGCGCACCTCTTCACCGATCGGGGTGCCGTCGCGGTCGAAGTACTCCGCCCGGACGCCCGGTGTCCCGCCGCCCGGCGGGGCGAGCAACTCGGGGTCGATGAACGGGGCGTGGCGGCTGCCGTCGACGCCGTGGTGCACGGTCAGTGCCACCTGCGCGGGCAGCGCGGCGCGCAGGCCCTCCTCGAAGGAGACCGTGCGCACGGCCGGCACGAACGCGCTGCCGCCGCCCTGGAGATACGGCCGCACCGCGTTCGGCCCGATCAGCGCGACACCGCTCAGCCGGGCCGCGTCGAGCGGGACCAGGCCCGGCTCGTCGCGCAGCACCACCGTGCCCCGGGCGGCGACCTCGCGCAGCAGGGCGAAGTCCGTGTCGTCGACCGGCCGGACCGCGGGGACGCCCGGGAGCGGGGGAGTCGGGCCGTCCGGGGACCAGGGCGCGGTGAGCTTGCCGACCCGGGATGCCAGCCGCATCAGCCGCAGCACCTTGTCGTCGATCACGGCCTCGTCGACCTCGCCGCGCCGTACGGCCTCGACCAGGGCCTCGCCCCAGGGCCCGTCCGGACCGGGCATGACCAGGTCCAGGCCGGCGTTCGCGGTGGGCACGGTCGTCCGGGTGGCGGCCCAGTCGCTGATCACCGCGCCGTCGTAGCCCCACTCCTCCTTGAGCACGCCCCTCAGCAGCCGGTGGTGCTCCAGCATCGGGGCCGACTCGACCCCGTCGTCCACTCCCGAGTAGGCGCCCATGACGCTCCAGGGCGCCGCCTCGGCGAGGGCCTGTTCGAAGGGGGCGAGGTAGACCTCGCGCAGGGCCCGTGCGTCGATGCGCGAGCGGGCGCGGGTGCGGTCCGTCTCCGAGTCGTTGGCGACGAAGTGCTTCAGGCAGGCGGCCACGCCCGCGTCCTGGAGTCCCCGGACGACCGCCGCGCCGAGCGTGCCGGTCAGCAGCGGGTCCTCGGAGAAGTACTCGAAGTGGCGGCCCGCGACCGGGGTGCGCTGGAGGTTGACGAGCGGTGCCAGGACCACGTCGACCTCCTTGCGCCGCGCCTCCTCGGCGAAGACCCGGCCGAGGCGTTCGGCGAGCCTCGTGTCCCAGGTGGCGCCCACGGCGCTCGGGGCCGGCGCCAGCAGTCCCGTCGCGCCCGGTGTCCCGCCGGTGCCCCGGACTCCCTGCGGACCGTCCGAGGTGACGACCGGGTGCAGCCCGAGCCGCGGCTCCTCCGGGAGCGACCACAGCGTCGTGCCGGTCAGCAGCCGGACCTTGGCGGGCAGGTCGAGGCCGGCGATCAGCGTGGCCCAGCGGCGCTCGTCGCTCGTCTCGGCGCCGGGGGACCGACCGTCCGCTGCGGCGGCGGTGACTGTCGGCGGCAGGGAAGACATACGGGTCCTTCCGGGCGTGGCGATGGGAAGTCCAGGGGGACGACGGCGCCATGAAAGCACACTCACTAAGTGGTCAGTAAGTGGTCTGCATCACATCTCTGTCGTTCCGGGAGAGATCATCGATCGTGGCGGCGCGGCGCCCGTAAGCTGTCGCAGGTGAGTGACCAGTCGGTAGGCGGACCCGCGCGCAGGGCCAAGGCCGGGCCCCGGGTGCCGCGCAGCCCCGAGGCGCGGCGACGGCAGCAGGACATCCTGCACATCGCCATGGACGCCTTCGCCGCCCGCGGCTACAACAACGCCTCCCTCGCCGACATCGCCGACCGCGTCGGACTGACCCAGGCCGGTGTCCTGCACTACTTCCGCTCCAAGTCCATGCTGCTCACCAGCGTCCTGGAACTGCGCGACCGCAGCGACATCGACCAGCTCGGCACCGACCGGCCCCAGGGGCTCGCCTTCCTGCGCCACCTCGTCGACACCGCCCGCCGCAACGCCGAACGCGAGGGCATCGTCCGCCTCTACGCGGTGCTGTCGGCGGAGTCCGTCACCGACGACCACCCGGCGCAGACGTACTTCCGGGACCGCTACACCGGACTGCGCACCTTCGTCTGCGACGCGCTGACCGAGGCGTGCGGGCCGGCCCTGGTGGACGCGGCCCGGGTGCGGCACGCCGCCAACGCCGTCATCGCGACCATGGACGGCCTCCAGGTCCAGTGGCTGCTCGACCCCGACTCCGTCGACATGGCCACCTCCACCGACCTGGTGATCAACTCCCTACTGACCACCCTCGCCCCGGCCCGCTTCGGTCCCCCGGGGACCGAGGGCCCATAGCCGGGCCGTGTCGGCCGCCCGCGGCCGGGCCCCCGATCCGGCCCGCACACCTCGCCACCTTGGGCGGCCGGCTACCTTCACCCCAGACCGCTTCGGCCCCCCGAGGGGGCGTCCGTAACCGGGCCGTTCTGGGGGTCCACGGCCGGGCTCTGCCCGACCGGCCGTCGGTTCCGACTGGTCGCCGGGTCCGCCCGACCGCCGGCTCCGCCCGACCGCCGGCTCCGCCCGACCGCCGGGTCCGCCCGGCCTGCGCATCCCGCCACCTCGGCCGGTCGGCCGCTCTCACTCACCCCGGACCGCGTCGGCCGTCCACGGCCAGGTCCGCGTGTCTTGCGCCCCGCCGCCTGGCGCCCTGTGCTCCCGGGCCTCGCGCTCCCGTGAGGGTGTCCCGTGTGTGGAGGCGTGTGTGGCGTCCGCCGGGTGGTGGAAGGCCGGCGGCGCGCCGGGGGTAGTGCGCGGTCGGTGGTGTCGTGGGCGGTATGCAACGCCTTATGGTGCTGATCGAGCCGGACGTCGTGAGGCAGTTGCTGGCCATGGGCGACGAGCCGCCGCAGCTGCTGCCCGCGCGGCAGCAGATGGCGTTCACGCTCGGCTTCCACATCGTCCTGGTCCCCTTCGGGGTCGCCCTCTCCAGCCTGATGCTCCTCGCCGACCTCCGCGGTCTGCGGCACGGCGACGACGACGCCCTGCTGCTGGCCAGGCGCTGGTCGAAGGTGGCCGCGGTGCTGTTCGCCGTCGGCGCCATCACCGGCACCGTGCTCTCCTTCGAGCTCGGCATCCTCTGGCCCGGCCTGATGGGCCAGTACGGCGCCGCCTTCGGGTTCCCCTTCGCCATCGAGGGCCTGTTCTTCTTCCTTGAGGCGATCTTCGTGTCCATCTACATCTACGGCTGGGACCGCCTGTCGCCCTGGGCCCACTTCTGGACCGGCGTGCCCGTCGCCCTGTCGAGCATCGGCGGGGCCGCCGCCGTCGTGGCCGCCAACAGCTGGATGAACCAGCCCGGCGGCTTCACGATCCGCGACGGCGTGGTGGCCGAGGTCAGCCCCGCCCGGGTCTTCTTCAACGGAGCCTTCTGGTACGAGGCGCTGCACATGCTCCTGGCCGCCTACATCGTGGCCGGTTTCGCGGTGGCGAGCGTCTACGCCGTCGGCATGCTGCGCGGCCGTACCGGCCGCTACCACCGGCTGGGCTTCCTGATCGGCTTCGGCACGGCGGCCGTCGTCCTGCCCTGCCAGCTCGTGGTCGGCGACACCATCGCCCGCTACGTCTTCCAGGAGGAACCCGCGAAGTTCGCGGCGATCGAACTCCTGCCGACGACCGGCACCCACGTGCCCGAGACCCTCGGCGGCGTCCTCGTCGACGGACAGGTCCGCTACGGCCTTCCCGTCCCCGACACGGCCTCCCTGCTGGCCGGTTTCCGCCCCTCCACCCGCATCCAGGGCCTCGAGACGATCCCCGCGGCGGTGCGCCCCTCCGACGTGGCGGTCAGCACCGTTCACCTGGCCTTCGACGTCATGGTCGGGCTGTCCTTCGCGCTGCTCGCCCTGGTCCTGTGGTTCCTCTGGCTGAAGTGGCGGCGCAGGAGCCTGGAGACCCAGCGCTGGTTCCTGCGCTGCTGCGCGCTCAGCGGATTGGCCGCCGTCGCCTGCCTGGAGACCGGGTGGATGGTCACCGAGGTCGGCCGCCAGCCCTGGACGGTCGTCGGTCACCTCCTCACCCGCGACGCCGTGACGACCCGGGGCGACCTCTGGCCGCTGTTCGGAGCGGTCCTCGCCCTCTACGCGGCCGTCGCGACCGGCGCCGTGACGGTGCTGCTGTCCATGAAGAGGCGGTGGCAGGACCGGGGCGACACCGGGGTGGAGGTCCCCTACGGGCCGTCCGGAGCCGCCCGGCCCGTGCGGACGGGATCGGAGAAGTGATGCCGGAACTCGTCGCCTGCTTCCTGTTCATCGGCGTCGTGGCCTATTCCCTGCTGGGCGGCGCCGACTTCGGCGCGGGCTTCTGGGACCTCACCGCGGGCGGCGCCGAGCGCGGCAGACGGCCGAGGCACCTCGTCGACACCTCCCTCGGACCGGTGTGGGAGGCCAACCACACCTGGCTCGTCTACTGCCTGGTGTTCCTCTGGACGGGCTTCCCCGGCGCGTTCGCGGCCATCACCACCACCCTCTACGTCCCGCTGGGCCTCGCCGCCCTGGGCATCGTGCTGCGCGGCGCGGGCTTCGCCTTCCGCAAGGCGTCCTTCCGCACCCCCGAACAGCGCGTCTACGGGGCCGCGTTCGCCCTGTCGTCGGTCGTGACGCCGTACTGCTTCGGCGCCGTCGCGGGGGGTCTCGCCTCCGGCCGGGTGCCCTCGGCGGGGAACGGCGACGCCGTCACCTCCTGGCTCAACCCCACCTCCGTGCTCGGCGGTGTGCTCGCCGTCCTGGTCTGCGCCTATCTCGCCGCCGTCTATCTGCACGTGGCGGCGCGGCGCCGGGGCGACCGGTTCCTGGACGCGTACTTCCGCGGGCGCGCCCTGCTCGCGGCGGGCGTCACCGGGGTGGTCAGCGTCGTCGGCATCTTCGTCCTGCGGCACGACGCACCGCGGCTGTTCGACGAACTGGGGCACCGCGCCCTGCCGTTGGTGATCGTCGCGGCGCTGTGCGGCATTACCACCATGGTGCTGACCGTCCTCGGGAGGACCACGGGTCTGCGGGTGCTCGCCGGTGCCGCGGTCGCCCTGGTGGTCCTCGGCTGGGGCGTCGCCCAGTACCCGTATCTGCTGGGCACGCACCTGGAGATCGGCGAGGCGGCGGCGCCGGACGCGTCGCTGGAGGTGACCGTCGGCGTGGCGATCGTGGCGGGCCTGCTGATCCTGCCCTCGCTCGTGCTGCTGTTCCGCCTGGCGGGCCGCGGCCGGCTGGAGTGGGTGCCGGACGAGGTGCCGGGCGGTCCCGGCGGCGAGTAGCCCGCCGGGAGCGGCCGTCAGGGGCCGGTGAGGGCGGCGAAGGCGTCGTCGACGATCGTGCCGAGGTCGAGGCGGCCGTCGGTCTCCACCCAGCGCTCCAGCCCGAGGATCAGGCACTCCAGCGTCGCGCCCACCCGCATCCGGGCGGCGAACACGTCCGCCTCCCCGGCGCCGGGCCGCCCGACGAGGATGTCCACGAGGCCGGGACGCCAGCCGACCTGCTTGTCCCTCAGCCGGGCGCACAGCGCGGGTGTCTCCTGCACCAGGCGGAGCATGGTGATGGAGTCGGCCGACCTGTGGGCGAAATGGTCGACGGCGGGATCGAGGCTGCGGCGCAGCGCCGTCCAGTCGTCCTCGTCGGCGGGGCGCTCGCGCAGGGCCTGCGCCATCCGGTCGCCGACGGGGTCGAACGCGCTGAGGACCACTTCCTCCTTCGTGCCGAAGTAGCGCAGGAAGGTGCTCCGGGAGACCCCGGCCGCCGCGGCGAGGTCGTCCAGGGTGACCTTCGCGAAGCCCTCGCGGCTGAAGAGGCCGAACGCCACCTGGGCCAGTTCGCCGCGCACGGCGCTGCGTGCGATGTCCCGTGTCCTTGTGCGTGCTGTGACCACCCGGTCATGGTACCCGCTTCTGCCATTGACTTGCAGAGGGGATACCCGATCGCTAACCTGACACTCAGTTTCAGAAACGCGAGCCGGTGTCGGCTTCGCGATTGGACATCCCGGATGGAGCGAACAGGTGGCCAAGACCCTCGGACTCATCGGAAGCGGCATGATCGGCGGGACGCTGGCCCGCTTCGCCGTCGCGGCCGGCTGGAACGTCGTGCTCAGCAATTCGCGCGGTCCCGAGACCCTGGGCGACCTCGTCGCCGAACTCGGTGAGCGCGCCCGGGCCGCCACGCCCGCCGAGGCGGCGAAGGCCGGCGACATCGTTGTGGTGACGGTCCCGCTGCTCGCCCACGACCGGCTGCCGGCGGCGGAGCTGTCCGGCAAGACGGTGATCGACACCTGCAACTACTACCCGCAGCGCGACGGACAGCTCGCGGAGCTGGACAACGACGAGCTGACCTCCAGCGAGCTGGTGCAGCGGCAGTTGCCCGGCGCCCGGGTGGTCAAGGCGTTCAACAGCATCGGCGCGAAGCAGCTGGCGTCCCTGGCGCGCCCCGCGGGCGACCCCGGGCGCAGCGCACTGCCCCTCGCCGGGAACGACGCGGCGGCGAAGGCCGAGGCGACGGAGCTGCTCGACGCCCTCGGCTACGACGCGGTGGACATCGGCGGCCTGTCGGAGAGCTGGCGCAGCGGGCCGAACACGGCCCTGTACTGCTACCCGTACGCGGGTGAGGCGCCGGCCGGGCTGTCCCAGGAGGAGCTCATGAAGTGGTTCTTCGAGACTCCCGGGGTGACCGTGACGGCCGAGCAGGTGGAGAAGATGGCGGCCACGGCCGTGCGCGGTCCCGCGGGCGCCCTGCTCTGACCCGTTCCGGGACGGGGGCCGTCACACCTTCGGGTGCGACGGCCCCCGCTCGTGGTCGTGGCGGCGCACAGCCGCAGGTCCACCGGGGTCAGGCGGCGGGCAGGTCGATGCCGCTGGCCTCCCGGCACACCTCGGCGACACGCCGGCCGAACTCCGGGTCGAGGACCGCCGGGTGCACCGGGCACGGCTCCTGGTGGTAGAAGTAGCCGCCGCTGGTACGGGCGGCGGGATCGTCGGAGACCGCCAGCCAGACCTGGGTGACCGGGGCCAGCTCCAGGTCGTCCGGCGCCTCGGGCCCGCCCATCCTCGTCGCCACCCAACCGGGCTCCATGCCGTTGCTCAGCACGTCGCCCCACAGGCCGGAGACGTACCGGGCGAGCGCGGTCACCTGGAGCTTGCTGTCGCTGTAGGCCCGCATGCCGTTCCAGGGGCGGCGCTCCCATCCGAGGTCGCCGAGGTCCGCCGTACCGCCGCGGTGCAGCCCCGAGCTGACGTACACCAGCCGGTCGGGGCGGGTCACGAGGGCCGTCAGGACGTACGGGGCGAGGACGTTGACGGCGAAGTGCTGTTCGAGACCGTCCTCCGTGGTGACGCGGCGCGGCTTGAGGTAGCCGACGCCGGCGTTGTGGACGACCGCGTCGAAGCGGCCCAGGGCGTTCGCCTGCCGCGCGGTCTCCCGCATGCCCGCGAGCGAGGAGAGGTCGCCGCTGATCGCGGACTTCGCGCCGGGGGCGGCCGCGAGGGCGTCCTCGGCGCGCCGCGCGTCGCGGGCGTGCAGGACGACGGTGTGGCCCTGGGCGACCAGCAGCCGGGCCGACATCAGCCCCAGCCCGTCCGCGGAGCCGGTGACGAGTACACGTGCCATGGGAGAAGTCCTTCCGTCCGAGCCGGGATACGCACCACCCACCCTCCACGCCCCGCCCACCCCGCGTCCAAGACCTTCCGGGGCGCCTGTCATACCCGGCGGGCATCAGGGTCGACGTCGTCCCTGACCGCGGGCGAATCGTTGGACGCAGATGCGCGGAGAAAGGATCGTTTCCTCTGGCAGATCTCATCTTCATCGCGCCTGTTGGCTCTTATCTGCGTTTCCTCACCTCCTCCGCGCGGGTACGGTCGTGGCGGAGGTGGTGGCCTGTGATCCAGATCGTGGAGCACGCGCCGCAAGAGGGTCCGTACGCCGTCCCGACCGCGCTGGAGGCGACGGGACTGCCGGTGCGGGTCTGCCGGACGTGGGCCGGGGAGCAGGTGCCGGAGACGGTGGACGACATCGTTGCCCTGGTGATGCTCGGCGAACCGCCGGGCGATCGCACGGACCTCGTCGGTCACGACGCCGAACTCGCGCTGCTGCGGGCCGCGTTGGAGGCCGAGGTGCCCGTGCTCGGGGTGTCCCTCGGCGCCCGGTTGCTGGCGCTCGCGGCGGGCGGGGCCGACGGGTCCGGGACCGGCGAGCGGGTGAGTCCGGCCGTGCACCCCGACCCCCTGTTCGCGGCCGTCCCCGAGGGGCCCGCCGTGCGGGCGTTCCGTGTCGGCGGGTCGGCGTGGGGGATCGAGTTCCCGCCGGAACCGGCGGCCGTGGTGGAAGCCGTCTCACCGGAACCGGCGGCCGTGGCGGAGCCGGTCGCCGTGGTGGGGTCGGCGGTCCTGGCGGAACCGGTGGTCCCTGCGGGGGCGGTGGCCCGGGAGCGGCAGCGCGGCGACGTGTTCGCGCGGTTCGCCGCCTACGTGGTGGCCCGTGCCGAACGGACGGCGACCCGTGCCTTCTTCACCCGGCGGGCCGCCACCTGGGAGCAGCGGTTCGCCGAGGACGGCCCGCGCTACGCCGCCGCGGTCGACCGCATGGGGCTGCGCCCCGGTCAGCGCGTCCTGGACGTGGGCTGCGGAACCGGCCGGGCGCTGCCCGCGCTGCGCGCGCGTGTCGGCGACGGCGGTCTGGCCGTCGGGGTCGACCTCACGCCCGCCATGCTCACGGCGGCGGTGCGCGAGGGCCGCGACGGGAAGGGGCAGTACCTGCTGCTGGCCGACGCCTGCCGGCTGCCGCTGCCCGCCGGGGCGGTGGACGGCGTGTTCAGCGCGGGCCTGGTCGACCACGTCCCCGACCCCGCGGCGGCCCTGCGCGAATGGGCCCGGGTGACCTCGCCCGGCGGGGTCCTGCTGCTCTTCCATCCCTCCGGCCGCGCCGAGCGTGCCGCCCGCCACGGCCGCCCGCTCGACCCGGCCGATCCACTCGCCGAGGACAACCTCACCCCCGCCCTGCGGGCGGCCGGCTGGGACCTGGCCCGCTACGAGGACGCCTCCCGCCACTTCCTGGCGCGCGCGGTCCGCACCGGCGGCGGATGAGGTGACGCCCCGGCCGCAGCGGTCGATCGACGGCCCGCACCCGACTGCGCATGGGACCGGACGCGTTCGGGCGCGTCGACAGCAAGTGGTCGACGGCAAGTGGCGGACACCGCGAATCCGACACCGCGAACCGGCACCGGGCAGCCGCCGCGGGGTTCAGCGGCGCAGGGTGATCTCCTCGCGCATGTGGGACAGCTTCTCGGGGTTGCGCACGGCGTAGAGGCCGGTGATGAGCCCGTCGTCGATGCGCAGCGCCATCACCGTGTCGACGTCGCCGTCGAAGCGCAGCACCAGCGCCGGATGCCCGTTGACCTCGGTCGGCCGCAGCGCCTCCGCCGTGAGCCGCTCCAGACCTACGGCCAGCAGCCGGCCCACCTTCTCCGCCCCCACGACCGGCCGCGGCACGGCCTGCTTGATCCCGCCGCCGTCACCCAGGAACACGACGTCCGGCGCGAGGATGTCGAGCAGGCCCTGGAGGTCGCCCGTCTCGACCGCCCGCCGGAACGCGGCGAGCGCGTCCCGGGTCTGCGCCGGTGACACCGCACCACGCGGTCTGCGCGCCGCGACATGCGCCCGCGCCCGGTGCGCGATCTGCCGCACCGCGGCCGGGCTCTTGTCGACGGCCTCGGCGATCTCGTCGTACCCGAGGTCGAACACCTCGCGCAGGACGAACACCGCCCGCTCGGTCGGGCCGAGCGTCTCCAGCACCAGCAGCATCGCCATCGAGACGCTGTCCGCGAGTTCGACGTCCTCGGCCACGTCGGGCGCGGTGAGCAGCGGCGCGGGCAGCCACGGGCCGACGTAGGACTCCCTGCGGCGGCCGAACGCGCGCAGCCGGCTCAGCGCCTGGCGCGTGGTGATCCGCACCAGATAGGCGCGCCGGTCCCGCACCGTGCCGAGGTCCACCCCCGACCAGCGCAACCAGGTCTCCTGGAGGACGTCCTCCGCGTCGGCGGCCGAGCCGAGCATCTCGTAGGCGACGGTGAACAGCAGATTGCGGTGGGCGACGAACACCTCGGTCGCCGGGTCCGTGCCCGCCCCGCCCTCGCCGCGTGGGTGCTCGTCGTGTGCCTCGTGCTCCCTGCGCTCGTGTTCCACCGGCCGCTCCCGTCCGTCCGCTCTCCCCGCCGTCACGCGCACAGGACGCCCGGACCCCCCGGTTCCGTGACATCCATCCGCGGTGACGTACGTCACATGCTCCCGCCGTCACGGGGTGCGGGTCGCCGGCATCTCGTGGTCGTCCGGTACGACACCACGAGTGAGGACGACGTCATGGACGCTCGGTTCAACATGTTCGAGAACGAGGTCGGCGCCCGGTTCGCCAAGCGGTTCGCCAACGCGAGCCTGGTGATCCACCAGTCGCGACTGCCCAGGTCCACACAGGAGTTGGTGTCGCTGCGCGCCAGCCAGATCAACGGCTGCGGCTGGTGCATCGACATGCACACCAAGGAGGCGTCGGCCGCCGGGGAGAGCGCGGTGCGGCTCAACCTGGTCGCCGGGTGGCGCGAGTCCACCGTGTTCACCGAGGCCGAGCAGGCCGCGCTCGCGCTCGCCGAGGAGGGCACCCGGCTCGCCGACGCCCAGGAGGGCGTGTCCGACGAGACCTGGGCCCGGGTCCGCAAGCACTACGACGACGACCAGATCGCCGCGCTGGTCTGCCTGGTCGGCCTGATCAACGCGGCCAACCGGCTCGCCGTGATCGTGCACCAGAAGGGCGGCTCCTACGAACCCGGCATGTTCGCCGCCGCGTTCGAGTAACCGGCCCGCAGGGGCCGGGCGGACCGGATTCCAACCGGATGCCGCTCCCGGACGTCTCCAGTGCGAGTCCCCCCGGTCCGGCGGCGCGCCGTACGTGCGCGTCCGCCGGGCCGGCGTTCGATCGACGTCTTGAGGAGCAGCATGTCAGCACGTCAGTTCCCTGGTTCCGCACGTCCGTTGGTGGCGGGAGCGCTGGTCGCCGCGGCGGTGTTCGCCCCGGCGTCGGTGGCGTCCGCCGAGCCCGCCGCGCGCTCCGGTGCCACCGCCGTGGCCACGCACGACCAGGCGGTCGGCCGGGCCGAACAGCGGGCGGTCCTGGACTACTGGACGCCGGAGCGGATCGCGGCACTGACCCAGCCGTCGTCGGACAACCCGCCGAAGGCCGGGCCCGACGGAGCGCCGTGGACCCGGCAGAACGCCCTGCCCCGTACGGTCGGCAGGCTGTTCTTCACCGACCACGGCGAGGACGCCAGCTGCACCGCCACGGTCGTCGACAGCGCCAACCGCAGCACCGTCGTCACCGCGGGGCACTGTGTGAACAACACCGACCTGATCGGCGAGGACAACCAGTGGTCCGCGAACGTCCTCTTCGTGCCCGGCTACCGTGACGGCGCGGCGCCGTACGGCACGTTCGTCGGCCGCACGGGCGTCGTCGGCGCCACCTGGCTGGAGAACGACCAGCAGGACAGCGCGAGGTTCGGGGGGTACGACCAGGCGTTCGTCGTGCTGAACCCGAACGCGCAGGGCCGCAGCGTCCAGGACGCCGTCGGCGCGGCCCAGCGGATCGGCTTCGACGTGCCCGGCGACCGCACGGTCCACCAGTTCGGCTATCCCCGCGCGGCCTCCGACCCCGCCCGCGAGGGTCTGCCCGAGTACACCGGCGAGCGGCTCGCGTACTGCACCGGCCGGGCCCGTGAGGTCGTCGGCACCCCCGACTTCCCCTCGGCCGAGGGGATCTGGGGCACCGAGTGCGTCATGGGCGGCGGCTCCAGCGGCGGCCCGCGGATCGCCGGCCTCGACCCGAGGACCGGCGTGGGCACGGTGGTGGGCGACAACAGCGAGGGCGGCCAGCTCGACGCCGCGGGCGACAGCTGCGATCCCTGGGAGCCGGCCCCGGACTGCACCCGCCACCTCGTCGGCCCCCAGTTCACCTCCGCGATCACGAAGCCGCTCTACGAGCGCGCCCAGCACACCGCCCGCTGATCCGGCCGCCCCGGTCGTGGCCGCCCCGGTCGTGGCCGATCCGGCCGACCCGGCCGTAGGGGTCGACATGGCCGGTCGGAAGGGGGTTCACCGGGGACTTGCCGGGATCTTGCCGCGCGTCCGGGGTACGCGAGAGGGGACCGAGGGAGGATGACCATGACGACGTACGTCATCTCGGTGCCGGGGACCTTCACCGGCGGAGCCGGGCAGGGCACCCGCACCGAGCTGGCCCGGGCCCTGCGTCCGGCCGATCCGCACCACACCCACATGGGCAACGAGGAGGACCTGGACGTGCTCACCGTCAATGACGACGACACGTTCACCCTCCGTCTCACCGTCGACGCGGACAGTGGCCCCGAGGCCGAGCGGGCGGCCCGCAGGCTCGCCGAGTCCGCGCTGGGCTCCGTGGGTCTGGACGACAGCAGCGCGCCCCTGGGGCCCGCGGTGGTCACCGGCATCGACTCCGGGGGCTGAGACCGCGATCCCGATGTGGTGTGCCGGACCATGTGTGTCCGGCACACCACATCACTCGGGCGGGCGTATGCGGACCCTTCACCCGCCCGGGTGAAACACGCCCTGTCGGCCCGTACCCGCCGCATGGCCGACGGGGCGTGGGGGAGAACTCCGGCGTGCGACGCCGTCCCCGCCCGGAGGGAGCCCGCGTGTGAGCGAGGCCGTCTTCACCGCCGACTTCTCCTCGGACCGCCAGTGGGTCGCGGGGCGTTCCTGGGCCTATCCCGGCGGCGGCCCCACCAACCCGGGCGACGACAAACTGGACCACCTCACCGCGGACCCGGGCCACTCCCGCACGGGCACCTTCCGCGCCACACGCAGGACCGACGGCCTGTGGGACACCGGTCTGCTGACCACCGAGGGCAGCGCCGAGGGCTTCATGGTCCGCACCGGCGACCACCTCGACGCCCGGGTGCGCCTGCCCACCGGCCACGGCGCCTGGCCGGCGATCTGGACCTGGCGGGACGGGGGCAACGAGGTGGACGTCTTCGAGTACCACCCGGACAACCCCGACCTGCTGGAACTCACCAACCACGTGCGCCGGGCCCACCGTTACGTGCGCGACCCGGCCGTACGTCCCGGTGCCCTCGTCGACATCGGTGTCACCTTCGGCAGGCGCGGTGTCGTCTGGACGCTGGGCGGCGAGCCGGTCTTCGCCGACGGACGCGGCGTGGGACCGGACTGGCACGCCTCCCTCATCGTCAACCTCTCGGTGTGCGCGGGCCGTTACCACCCGCCCCCCGATCCCACCACGACCGAGCTGTCGTACGAGGTGCAGAACCTGGTGGTGCACCGCGGCACCGGAGGCTGACGGACGCACTGCTGTCCGCGCTGTCCGCCGTGTCCCCGGTGCCTCAGGCGTCTCAGGTGTCTCAGGTGTGCGCGGTGTCAGTGTCCGAGGGACTTGACCGTGGTCAGGTCCTCGCCGGTCAGCTCCGCGACGCGGTGCGCCGGCACACCGGCGGCCAGCGCACGGGTGAGCAGCGCCTCGCGGCCGTCCGTGCAGGAACGGTAGGTGAGCAGCTCCTCCTCCAGCCGGGCGACGCTCTCCGACGCGCCCACGTGGCGCAGACGGCTCAGTTCCTCGTCGCCCAGCGGGACCGGCAGGCGCTCGGCGTCCTCGGGGATCGCCGAGGTCTCCTCCGGCGGCAGCAGCCGCAGCCCGGGGTCGCGCGCGGTGACCCCCTGGGCGTGGAGCCAGGCGCGTACGGCGGGCGTCTCCATGCAGCCGAGCTCCCCGACGGCCGCGGGGGGAACGCCGAGCGGCGAGGCCGCTCCGGTCAGCAGGACGAGGTAGGCGTCATCGGTCATCCGGGGCTCCTCACGGCGGAAGGTCGGGTCCTGGCCGCCATGCGGATACCCGCCATCGGCGGTCCCAGCCCCGCTGCCCGGCGGTGTGCGGGACGAATCGGCCGGTGACCTTCGGTGACCGTGGCGGCACCGTACGAAGGAGTTCGTTTGAGGGCGTCATAAGTGCGCAGGTGTTGTGCTTGGTCATACATCCGGCGAAAGGAACACCCTCATGGAGGCGATCGACAACGACGAGTCGGTGGACCCCGCCGCGGTCAGACGTCACCGGGTGCTCTTCCGCGCGATCGAGCGGCGACGCCATCCCAAGCTGCGGCGCGGCGACATCACGGTGACCGACGAGGCGGCCGTCAAGCGGGCCACGAAGGCCGCCGCCCTCGGCAACGCCATGGAGTGGTACGACTTCGGCGTCTACAGCTACCTCGCCTCGACCATCGGCAAGGTCTTCTTCCCCTCGGGGAACGACACCGCCCAGTTGCTCAGCTCCTTCGCGACCTTCGCGGTGGCCTTCCTGGTGCGTCCCGTCGGCGGCATGGTCTTCGGCCCGCTCGGCGACAGGCTCGGCCGCAAGCGCATCCTCTCCATCACCATGATCATGATGGCGGTGGGGACCCTCGCCATCGGGCTCATCCCCTCGCACGCCGCCATCGGCCTGTGGGCGCCGGCACTGCTGATCCTCTTCCGGATGGTGCAGGGCTTCTCGACCGGCGGGGAGTACGGGGGCGCGTCCACCTTCATCGCCGAGTACGCCCCCGACAAGCGGCGCGGCTTCTTCGGCAGCTTCCTGGAGTTCGGCACGCTCGCGGGGTACGTCGGGGCGTCCGGACTCGTCGTGATCCTGAGCACTGTGCTCAGCGACGACCAGATGCTGCACTGGGGCTGGCGCATCCCCTTCCTGGTCGCGGCGCCGCTCGGCCTCATCGGTCTCTACCTGCGGCTGAGGCTGGACGAGACGCCCGCGTTCCAGAAGCTGGAGGGCGGCCGGATCAAGGCGAGCGAGGCCGCCGACGCGGTCGAGACGTCGGCCGCCGCCGACCTCGGCAAGATCTTCACCCGGTACTGGCGGCCGCTGGTGCTGTGCCTGGCCCTGGTCGCCGCGTACAACATCACCGACTACATGCTGCTGTCGTACATGCCGACGTACCTGTCCGACGAACTCGGCTACGGCACCGACCGCGGGCTGCTGATCCTGCTCCTCGTGATGGTCCTCCAGATGTGTGTCATCAACCGGGTCGGCCGGCTCTCGGACCGGTTCGGGCGCAAGCCGCTGCTGATGACGGGGATGCTCGGCTTCCTGTTCCTGTCGGTGCCGTCCTTCCTGCTCGTCCGGGAGGGGAACGTCGTCCTCATCACCCTGGGCCTGCTGATGATGGGGCTCTCCCTGGTGGCGATGCTCGGCACGATGTCCGCGGCGCTCCCGGCGATCTTCCCCACCCAGGTCCGCTACGGCTCCCTGTCGGTCTCGTACAACCTGGCCACCTCCCTGTTCGGCGGTACCACACCGCTGGTGATCACCGCGCTGATCAGCGTCTTCGGGACCAATCTCATGCCGGCGTACTACGCCACCGCGGCGGCGGTCGTCGGTGTGGTCGCGGTCCTGTGCATGAAGGAGACCGCCAACAAGCCCCTGGCCGGCTCCCCGCCCTCGGTGGAGACGGAGGCGGAGGCCACCCGCCTGGTCCGGGCCCAGTCCCCGGAACCCAAGTTCTGAGACAGCGTCAATTGTCGTATGCACTCAGGTAGTTGGGGATTCGGCGGGGGTTCTCGGCGAGGGCGTGTGATCTATGGAGGCTATGTGAATGATCATGTGTTCGAGTATGTCCAAGGCGTTCGGGGTCATTCGACAACTACGCCGTGAGGGCTTCTCCCGGCGGGCCAACTCCCCAGCCGACAGGGTGAGTTGGGAGAAGAAGGGCTCTTGAGGAGTAGAACAATGGTGGGTCTCCACGTGTGTGTGCACATCGCCGTCTCGATCGCCGCTTGCCTCGGTATCTGCTGATCCCGGTCAACTGACGCGCGGGGCCCGGTCGGTGCGTGCCGGGCCCCTTTCGCGTGCCTGCGGGAGCAGGGCGGCGACCCGTTCCATCTGCTCCCGCTGGGACCGCAGGTCCAGCGCACCGAGCCGCACGACGACGTGCCGGGCGCCCGCGGCGACGTACCGCCGCAGACCGTCCGCGATCCGTTCGGCGGAACCGGTCAGCACCGCCTGGATCTTCTCCAACTCCGCCAGGGGCATGCCGTAGACGGCACGCGCGTAGTCGTCCAGGACCCGGCGCCCGCGGCGCTCGTCGTCGTCGATCCGCACCGAGACGAACAGGGCGGGCGTGATGTCCTGCGGCGCCCGTCCGGAGCCGGCCGCCGCCGCACGGACCTCGCGGAGGCCGGCGGCGTAGTCGGCGGGATCGGGCGGGTAGGGCAGCCAGCCGTCGTACGTCCGGCCCGCGCGGGCGAGCGCCGCGGGGGTGGCGCCGCCGAGCCAGATCGGTGGACGGCGCCCCGGCACCGGCTCGATGGCGGGCGGTACCTCGTCGAAGCGGTGGAACTCGCCGTGGAAGGACCGGGCTCCGCTCCACAGGGCCCGCCACAGCGCGACGGTCTCGTCCAGCCGGGCGAAGCGCCGCTCCCACGGCACACCGGACAGGTCGTAGAGCGGACGTCCGAAGCGACCGGGGAAGCCCGCGCCGACCGTGACGACCAGCCGGCCGCCGGAGAGCAGGTCGATCGACGCCAGCGACTGCGCGGTCTGCACCGGCCTGCGCAGGAACGGCAGCAGCGCGGCCGTGCCCAGGGTGACGCTCCCGGTCGCGGGGGCGAGCGCGGCCAGCATCGTCAGCGCCTCGACGCGCGGGCCGATCAGGGAGTCGTTGACGAACAGCGAGGAGAATCCCAGCCGTTCGGCCAGCCGGCCGAGACCGACCAGGTCACGCGGGTCGTCGGCCGCGCCCCACTGCGCGGTCCCGGTCGGGAGAAGCACACCGATGTCCATGCCGACGATGCTCACGCGCCGTGCCGCGCGCGCCAATTCCCTCCGGGGAATGGCCCGGAGGGCCGTGCCGGGACTACAACAGGGCAGTGGAATCGGTGGACTTCCCTCACGCGCTCCGTGAACGTCGTGCCCGTCGTCATCTCAGCCAGCTCGAACTGGCGTCGAGAGCGGGCACCACACAGCGGCACCTCAGCTTCATCGAGTCGGGCAGGTCCGTGCCGGGCCGGAACATGGTCGTACGGCTCGCCGAGTCGCTGGACCTGCCGCTGCGGGAGCGCAACGAGCTGCTGCTGGCCGCCGGTTACGCGCCCGCGTATCCCGAGAGTTCGCTGGACGATCCGCTGCTGGCGCCCGTGCGGGAGGCCATCGGTCACGTGCTGCGCGGGCACATGCCCTACCCGGCGGTGGTCGTGGACCGGGGTGGTGATCTGGTCGCCGCCAACGCCGCGTTCGGGCTGCTCACGGAGGGAGCGGCGCCCGAACTGCTGGGACCGGGCACCAACGTCTACCGGCTCGCGCTCCACCCCGAAGGGCTCGCTCCCCGCATCGGCAACCTCGCCGAGTGGGCACGGCACGTCCTGGCCAGGCTCGGCCCGTTGCCGCGACTGCGCGCCGAACTCGCCTCCTACGTCCCGAAACCGGACCCCTCGGCCGGCGCGCTCGGCTTCGCCGTACCGCTCCGGCTGCGCTCGCCGTACGGCGAACTGAGCCTGATGACCGCCGTCACGACCTTCGCCACCGCGACCGACGTGACGCTCGCCGAACTGAAACTGGAGACGTTCCTGCCCGCCGACGGAACGACCGCCGCGGCGCTCACGGCGGCGGCCGAACACCGGGACCGGGAGACATGACGAGCCGCTCCGCGACACCGACGCCCCCCCCCAAGACCTCGACGCCCTGCCCGAGTTGCCGCGCCGGGCCGTCGAGGCCGCACACGCGCACGGGTTCCCCTTCTCCTGCCGATGTCCGGCCGGGTGCCGTTCCCGTGCGTGTGAATGCGCCGTGACACGCGTGTCCGTGGCGGGTGTTGTGGCCCCGGGTGAGGGAGGGTGGCGGGCATGCGCGCCTCGGTCGTCCTGTTCACCGGTGATCTGCGGCTGGCCGACCATCCGCCGCTGCGGGCGGCCCTGGACGCCGCCGACGCCGTCGTCCCCCTGTTCGTGCGGGACCGTGCCGTCGAGGCGGCCGGGTTCGCGGCACCCAACCGGGCCGCCTACCTCGACGGCTGTCTGGCCGACCTGGACGCCGGGCTGCGGGAGCGCGGCGGCCGGCTCGTCGTGCGCTCCGGCGACCCGGTGGAACAGGTGTGCCGGGTCGCCGCCGAGGCGCAGGCCGACGAGGTGCACATGGCCGCCGGACACAGCCGGTTCGCCACGCGCCGGGAGGAGCGGCTGCGTACGGCCCTGGCAGCGGCGGGACGGCGGCTCGTCGTGCACGACGCGGTCACCGTCGTCGTGCCGCCCGGCACCGTGACCCCCGCCTCCTCCGACCACTTCGCGGTCTTCACGCCGTACCACCGGCAGTGGGCGCGGGTGCCGCCGCGCCCGGTCCTGCGCGCCCCGCGCCGCGTCCCCGTCCCCGACGCCGTGCACGGCGAGGAGGTGCCCGCGCAGAGCACCGGCGGCGATGTGTCGCCGGGGCTGCCCACCGGCGGGGAGAGCCACGCCCGCCGGCAGGTGACGGCCTACTGGCGACACGGCCTGGACGCCTACGGGACGATCCGTGACGCCCTCGCCGCCGACGCCACCTCCCGCTTCTCCGCCCCCCTCCACTTCGGCACGCTGTCCCCGGTGGAGCTGGTGCAGCGCGCCGCCCGGCACGGCGGACCCGGCGCCGAGGCGTTCGTACGCCAGCTCGCCTGGCGCGACTTCCACCGCCAGGTCCTCGCCGCCCGCCCGCACACCGCCCGCGCGGACTACCGCTCCAAGGGCGACCACTGGCGCACGGAGGACGACGCGGGCGACGACGTCAACGCCTGGCGCGAGGGCCGCACCGGCTACCCGGTCGTCGACGCGGCCATGCGGCAACTGCGCCACGAGGGCTGGATGCACAACCGCGCCCGGCTCCTCACCGCCAGTTTCCTGACCAAGACGCTCTACGTCGACTGGCGGATCGGCGCCGCGCACTTCCTGCGGTGGCTGGTCGACGGGGACCTCGCCAACAACCAGCTCAACTGGCAGTGGGTGGCGGGCACCGGCACCGACACCCGCCCCAACCGCGTCCTCAACCCGGTCGCCCAGGCCAGGAAGTACGACCCCGACGGCACCTATGTGCGCCGCTGGGTCCCCGAGCTCGCGGACGTCGAAGGACCACGCGTGCACGAACCGTGGAGACTGCCGGAACCGGACCGCGCCGCCCTCGACTACCCCGACCGGATCGTCGGCCTCTCCGAAGGACTCGACAGGTTCCGGCGGGGCCGCGGTGTACGACGCGACCCGTCCGGCGACCGCTGAAGGAGCCGTCCTCCGCGGGGCCCGCACAGCGGTCGGCGGCCGGAACCCGCCCCGGGTGAGGGACGGTTCCGGCCGCCGATACGACGCGCGCGGGCTCAGCCGAGTTCGGCCCCCTTCGCGGCAGCCTCCTCCTCGGTCCTCGCCCGGCCCGTGGCGAGCGTGCCGCCCGCGCTCTCCAGATGGGCCCGCACGAACCACTGGAACTGCTCCAGATCGCGCAGTTGCCCGATCAGCAGGTCCTCCGTGGCCGTGTCGATCTCGGCCGCCTCCTTGATCGTGGCGCGCACGGCCTCGATCACCCCCGTGTACACCAGGTCGAGCGCGCCGAGATGGGCGATGGCGTCGGCCCGGCCGATGGAGTAGTCGTCCCAGGTGCGCTCGGCCACCAGCGCCCCCGGCGTGCCCTGCGCGACACCGCCGAGCGCCGCGATGCGCTCCGCCACGTCGTCGGCCATGTCCCGGACCCGGTCCACCTGCGGGTCGACCATCTCGTGGACGGCGATGAAGTGCGGCCCCACCACATTCCAGTGCACGTGCTTCAGCGTCAGGTGCAGATCGTTGAAGGCGTGCAGACGGAGCCGGAGCAGACCGATCAGCCGGCCGGCGGCCTCGCGCTCGATGCCGGGGACCGTGTACTTCGGGGTCAGATCCTGCGTCATGGCTCACCTCGTTCGTCGACAGGAGTGTGTGCTGCATCAGCACGACTTCCCTGCTTCGACCGAGTCAGGCCCGCGCTTTCAGTCGGCGAGCGCGGGGTAGTCCGTGTAGCCGGTGTGGTCGCCGCCGTAGAAGCGGTCCGGGTCCGCGGTGTTCAGCGGCCGGTCCTCGCGCCACCGCCGTACGAGGTCGGGGTTGGCGATGAAGGCGCGGCCCACCGACACGACGTCCGCCAGCCCCTCCTCGACGATCCGGCGCGCGGAGTCGGCGTCGGTGACGCTGCCGAAGCCGTCGTTGGCGACGAACGTCCCGCCGAAGCGCGCCCGCAGCTCCCGGATCGGCTCGCTGCGCGGATCGGCCAGGGCGTGCAGATACGCCAGACCGAGCGGCGCCAGCCCGTCCACCAGCGCGCCGTAGGTGGCCGCGGTGTCGGCCGGGTCGTCCTCCACGACGCCCAGGATGTTGTGGCTCGGGGAGATGCGGACGCCGACGCGCTCGGCGCCGATGGCCTCCGCGACCGCCCGCGCGACCTCGACCGTCAGCCGGGCCCGGGCCGTCGGGCCGCCGCCGTAGCCGTCCGTGCGGTGGTTGCTCGTCGCGCCCAGGAACTGGTGCAGCAGATAGCCGTTGGCGGCGTGCAGCTCCACACCGTCGACGCCCGCCTCCCGGGCCGAGCGGGCCGCCCGCGCGAACTCCTCGACGATGCCCGGGATCTCGTCGGGCGCCAGCTCGCGGGGGACGGCGTAGGGGCGCATGCCGCCGCGGGTGAAGATCTCACCGGGTGCCCGGAGCGCGCTGGGCGCCACGTTCTCCAGGCCGTTCTTGTTGTCCGGGTGGCCGACCCGCCCCACGTGCATCAGCTGGACGACCAGGGTGCCGCCCGCCGCGTGCACCGCGTCGGCGACCTCGCGCCAGCCCCTGACCTGGTCGGGCGTGTGGATGCCGGGGGTGTCGAAGTAGCCCTGCCCGACGGCGCTCGGCTGGGTGCCCTCGGCGATCAGCAGGCCCGCCGTCGCCCGCTGCGCGTAGTACGTCGCCGCGTGCTCGCCGGGGACGCCGTCCGCGCGCGCCCGACTGCGTGTCATCGGCGCCATGGCGATCCGGTTGGACAGGGTCCACTTGCCGACGGTCACGGACTCGAAGAGATCGGACACTGGAGTGCTCCTTGGAAGAGGTCCACGGGGAAACCGTGTGGCGAGGAAGCTAACACGTTTTTGGTTGTGCAATCAAAAAGTGTAGACTCGGCCCATGGCCAGACCACGCAAGTTCGATGAGAGCGACGTCCTTGAGCGGGCTCGTGACCGTTTCTGGCAGTCCGGTTACGACGCCACGACCATGCAGGACCTGTGCGAGGCGACGGGTGTCGCCTCGCAGAGCCTCTACGGCGCGTTCGGCAGCAAGCACGGCGTGTTCGCGCGGTCGCTCGGCGCGTACTGCGCGGGGCAGGTGCGTGGCCTCGGCGAGAACCTGGAGTGCAGCACGGACCCCTGGGCGTCCCTGATGACCGTGGTGGTGTTCGAGGACGGCGACGGCCGGCTGCCGCTCGGTCCCGACGGCTGTTTCCTCTCCTCCTCCGCCGCCGGCCTGGCGCGTCGCGACGACACCGTCCGCGACCTCTCCCGGAGCACCTACGACGGCATCCTCCACCTGCTGCGCACCCAGCTCGAACGGGCGCGCGCGGCGGGTCAGCTGCGTGAGGGCGTGGACCTCGACACGGCCGCCGCCGGCATGCTCAGCGCCATGCAGGGCATCGAGTTCCTCGCCAAGAGCGGTGTGGACACGGAGATCCGCGAGCGGGCCCGCACGGCCACGATCGCCATGCTCACGGCGGCGTACGCCCACCCCGACCTGGTCGGCGAGCAGCCCGGCCCGGACGCCGCCGGGCGGACGGAGGCCGAAGAGCGGGAGGAGCGGTCGGCCGCCGTGAGCGGCTGATCCCGACAGGCCCACCATATGGCGGTCCAGCAGGAGTTCACGCGCGTTCTGTTCGGCCCGGGTCCCTCCTGAAGAGTTTTTGGTTGATCGGTCAATAACGGTGTTAGGGTCGGCCCGGCAGCATCCGCTCCCGCATCAGGAGATCGCCATGAGGGACGAGTCCGTCCACCGCGCACCCGCCGCCCCCGCGGGCCGCACCACCCCGAAGGGGACACGATGAGCGACACGCGGACCACCGGCCCGTCCGTGACGCGTCACGACGCCGACACGCGGACGCCGCGGCGCCGTTGGGCCGCTGTCGTCTCGGTCGCCTTCTGCTCGTTCAGCCTGGTCCTCTCGGAGTTCCTGCCGATCGGACTCCTCACCGACATCGCCGACGGCCTGGACGTCTCCCCCGGAACGGCGGGGCTGCTCGTCGTGATGCCGGGACTCGCCGCGACCGTCGCCGCACCGGCCGCCACCCTGCTCGCCGGGCGCGTCGACCGCCGCAAGGTGCTGGTGCTCCTCGCGGCCCTGATCGCCGTCTCCGACCTCCTGGGCGGCCTCAGCCCGAACCTCGCCGTGATGCTGGTGGCCCGGGTGCTGCTCGGCATCGGGGTCGGCGGCTTCTGGGTGTTCGGCACGAGCGTGGCGCCACGGCTGGTCGACGCAGGCGGGGCGACCCGCGCGACCGCGACGATCACCAGCGGCATCGCGCTCGCCACGGTCACCAGCCTGCCGCTGGGCGCCGCGCTGGGCAGCGTCGCGAGCTGGCGGGTCGCGTTCTGGGTGGGCGCCGGTCTGGCACTGCTCGCGCTCGCCGCCCAGCTCGTCCTGCTGCCCCCGCTGCCCTCGGCGACGGCGAGCACCGCGCGCACCCTGCTCGGCATCATGCGGACGGGCCGATCCCGTACGGTGCTGATCGCGAGCGTCGCCACGTTCGTGGCCCAGTTCGGCGCGTACACGTACCTGGAGCCGTACCTCAAGGACCACGCCCGCTTCGGCGCCTCCGCCGTGACGCTCGTCCTGCTCGGCTTCGGACTGGCCGGACTGGTCGGCAACTTCGGGTTCACCCGGTTCGTGGACCGCGACCCGAAGCGGACGGTGGTCGCCTTCCTCGCCCTCACCGCGGCCGCCGTGGCGGTGCTGCCGTGGGCCGAGGGGCACGCCGCGGCGGCGGTCACCGTCGTCGTGCTCTGGGGCCTGTTCTGGGGAGCGCTCCCCATCGGCCTCCAGATCTACATGGCGCGCACGGCGGGAGCGGCGGCGGAGAGCGGGCAGGCGATGTTCGTCGCGACCATCCAGATCAGCCTCGCCGCCGGATCCGCGCTGGGCGGCGCGGCGGTGGACGCCGTCGGCCTCGGCACCACGTTCCTGCTCGCCGCGGCGATCGCGCTGACCGGCGCGGCCGTGGTCGCCGGGCGCGACCGCGCCGTACGCGGCTGAGGAACGGGGCGGTCAGGGGGCCGGGAAGGCCAGGCGCAGGCCGTATCGCCGTTCCGTGTCGTGCAGGGCCTCGGGCAGGGTGCGGCGCAGGGCGGTCACCTCGCCGGCGTGCTCGCGCAGGAACTCCTCGCGCAGTCGCAGCCGCGCGGAATCGCGTACGGCCTCCACCGGCCGCATGCAGTCGGCGTAGGCCCGGCCGAGGTCCCGGTCGAGCCGGGCCCGGTCCGCGGCGGGCGCGGCGGCGAGCCGCGAGTCCACCAGGACGAAGAACGCGTTCTCGTCACCGACCTTGATCCCCCGCCCGGCGAGGCAGTCCGGCAGCGTGCCCAGGGCGTCGCGCACCCGGGTCCCGCGGTCGAGCGTGCTCAGCGCGCCGAACCACAGCCGCTGGAGCGGGCCGTAGCGGTCGTGCAGGTCCGCCGCCGCGGCGGCGCCCTCCTTCCGGCACCCCTCCGCCGTCGTGGCCCGCGTGCCACCGGCCGGGCCGGAGACGGGTCCCGGGGCGGGCACGGGTGCGCTGCGGCTGAAGCCGTGCCGGGCGACGAAGTCCAGGTCGGGCACCTCGAAGAGGCGGATGAACGCGGGCGGCGGCTGCTCGGGCAGGGCCCGGCCCGCGCGCCGTGCGCAGGTGACGGTCACGGTCCCGGCCACCTGCTGTCCGAGGGCGTCCAGGCCCTGGGTCCAGCGGGTCTCGGCGCCGGTCGCCGGGAACAGCATGCGCGTCACGTCGTCCGGTGCCCGGTAGGTGACCGCGGCCGGTGCGGGCGCGGTGGTGTCCCGCGGCGCGGGAGCGGGCGCTGCCTGCGCCGAGCACGCCGCGGTGAGCAGCCCTGCGGCGAGTGCGGCCACGCCGTTCATGACGAGTCTGCCCGGGTGTCGCGGTCGGGCCATGGTCGAACGCTCCTCGCTCCGCTGGGACATGACCCCTCACCCCGGACCGGCGCGCCCGCGCGGGGCACCGGCCGGTCCGCGGGGCCGCCGCCCCGGCGGTGCCCCGCGGACCGGTGACCGGGTCAGTGCGTGATCTGCACCGAGTCGCCACCGTCGTAGTAACTGGCCACGGTGAACGGCGTGTTGTCGCGGACGTCCGTACACAGCCAGTACGTCGAGTCGTTGACGCTGTGGCTGCCGTCGGACGCCCAGACGTACCCCTTGGAGCAGGTGCTCCACACACCGCTGGAGTTGCGCAGCCGGCCGGCGTAGCGGTCGCCGAGCGTGGACGTGGAGTCGTCCGAGTAGGTGAGGTTGAGGTCACCGCAGGTGCTGGTGGCCGACTTGGTGCGGATGGTGCCCACGCCTCCCTGGGGGCCGGTGGTGAGGGACTGGGTGACACAGGCCGCGGGGGCCGCGGGCGCCGCCGAGGCGGCCGGGGCGAACACCAGGCAGGCGGCGGCGGAGGCCAGCGCGGCCGCGCCGGCGACGAGAGCTCGGTTCATGTGTGTCCTGCTTTCGTCTCGTGCGGGCGGCGGCCGTCGTGCCTGCCGCCCACCGGTATGTCGCCGGACACGCTGGCAGGTGGCGACCCGGGTGCGCCACCACCTTCGAGCGTGGTGGAAAGAGGCACGTGACCGGGCGGAACTCGCCGCTCCGAAGCGCCGTTTGTGAGGGAGTGCGACGGTTTGGAACCTCTTGCTCGGCGCCTGCGTCATCTGCCTGTCGCGCCCGGTGGGCTCAGTCCGCGGACAGGGCCGTGTCGCGGAGTCCCGCCCCGGCGTCGCCGCGGGCGCGGCGCAGCACGGCCGCTCCCAGCGGGGTGAGGACGTGCAGCACGCTGTTCTGCGAGCGGCTGCTGGTGACCAGGCCCGCGTCGCGCAGGACCGTGGTGTGATGGGTGGCCGTGCCCGGTGACACACCGAGGGCGCGGGCCAGTTCGGACGTCGTCGCGCCGTGGACCAGGATGCGCAGGGCGGCGGCGCGGGTGCGGCCGAGCAGCGCCGTGAGCGCCTCCGTGTCCTGCGGTGGGTCGACGGCGGGCCGGGAGTCGCGCAGGGGGCAGACCAGGACTGGCTGGAGTTCGTCGTCGACGAGGGTGATCGGCGTCTGCCAGCAGAAGTACGTGGGCACCAACAGCAGGCCCCGGCCGCGCAGATACAGGTCGCGGTCCTCGACGTAGCCGATGTGCAGGACGGGCGGGCTCCAGCGGGCGTCCGCCGTCAGACCCGCCAGCAGCGTCTCGACCCCGCCCGCCAGGCTCTCGCGGGCCCGCAGCGCGCCCTCGGCGTCCAGCCGGGCGCGCATCAGGTCCTCGGAGGGGGCGACCACGACGTCGTAGTACGTGCGCAGCGCCCGCGTGAACTCCTCGCGCGTGGACCGTTCCACCAGGCGTCCGGCCCAGGACGGCGCGCCGGTGATCAGGTCCATCCTGCGCACCTCGCGCTCCACCCGCTCGGGCGGTGTGTCGACGATCGCCGCGAGGCCCCGGGCCAGGCCGTCCGCGGCCTCGGGCGGGGTGAGGAAGTCGGGGAAGTAGCGGGCCCGCCGCACCATCGGCACCAGCAGGCGCCGCACCGCGCCGCCGAGCGGGGTGCCCGCCAGACCGACGCGGGCCGTGCGGTACCAGTCGGCGTACGCCCAGCGGCCCGCCGAGGTCTGGAGTCTGTGCAGGCTACAGACGGTCTCCCAGAGCGGATCGGGGCACTGTGCCATCCGGACCCGCCCCACGTCTTCCCGCGTGAAATGTATGCGCAGCACAACACCCGCCCCCCCCGGCGAACGCACGTGGTCAGGTGCAGCGTGGGTCACCGGAGGGGGAGAGGCAACGACGAAATTCGGACGCTTCCGGCCGGGGCCGTACGCCGTGGGCGGGACGGCGTGCGTACGCCGTCGGCCGTGCGGGTGCCGTCAGCGCGGTGGGATCGCCGTCTCGGCCGCCGTCTTGATGCGCAGGCCGAAGGCGTCGGCGTCCTTGCGGGCGGCGGAGAGCGCCAGGCCGACGAGGAGCTTGCCCAGCCCGTGGCCCTCCAGGGTGTTGAAGATCCGTACCCGGGTCCTGCCGTCGCCCAGTGGTTCCAGGTCGTAGCCGCCCTCACGCGCCGTCACGATGTTCTTGGAGACCTCGGCCCACCGGATCTTGACCGGGGCTTCGAGGGCCGTGACGCGGAACTCCCGCGCGGTGCGCATCCCCGCGTCCTTGACCGTGCTCCGGAACACCGTGCCCACGGCCGTCGGGGTGTCGGGGACCCGCTCGATCCTGAGCACCCGCGGGCTGAACTGCGGATCGTTGCGCCCGTCGGCGAGATAGGCGAACACCTCGTCGACGGGCCGGTCGACCTCGGCCATCGCTTCGAACTGTCCCGACATGGGGCACTCCTGATCGGTCGAGCTGCCGTCCGCGCCCGCACGAAGGCGCCGCACCGCCCGTCCTGCCGTAGCGGTACGGCGACCCTACGGGACCGGGGGGCCCTTCGCGCGGTGAACGGGCACACTCCGGGGAGCGGGGAGCGGGGAGCGGGGAGCGGGGAGCGGCGGGGCGGCGGGGTGCCGGTGCTCAGCCGACGCCGTACACCTTGGAGGTCGCCGTCCGTGGTTCTTGCTCCGCGGTCCGGGGTTCATCGGACGCTCGGCACGGTCTCCGGGGTCCGTGTCGCGCGGCGGTACTGGCCGGGGGTGACGCCGATGACCCGGCGGAAGGCGTGGCTGAGGGAGCTCTCCGAGGCGTACCCGAGGGTGCTCGCGAGCGCCGCGACGGTCGTGTCCGTCTCCCGCAGCGCCTGCTGCGCGAGACGGATGCGCCACCGGTTGAGATAGGCCACGGCGGGCTGGGCGGCGGCCTTCTTGAACCGGCTCGCGAAGGCGCTGCGGGACATCGAGGCGGCGCGCGCCAGCTCCTCCAGCGTCCACGCCCTGGCCGGGTCCTCGTGGATGAGGGCGAGGGCCGGCCGCAGCGCCGGGTCGGACAGCAGCCCGAGCCAGCCGGGACGCTCGGCGGCTCCCTGCCGCAGGAGCAGCCGGAGGACTTCGAGCAGGAGCAGCTGGGCGTACTCGGCGGACGCGAACCGCGCGCCCGGACGGTCCGCGAAGCGCTCCTCCAGCAGGACCGTGAGGATGCGGCGCAGTTCGGCCGCCTCACGGTGGCGGTCCGTCACCAGCGTCGTGCGAGGCAGCGTGGCCAGCAGCAGGTCGTGACCGTTGGCGTTCATCTCGACGTGGCCGCCGATGAGGACCGTCTCCGCGCCGGTGGGCGGCGCCGTGCCCACATGGGGCAGCCCGGTGTCGCCCGCCGCGCCCTCCGGGATCGTGTCCGCCGCCTCGACCGGCTCGATCCCGGGGTCGGAGGCGAGGACGACCGTCTCGGTCCGGTTGAGGACCAGGACGTCCCCGGCCTCCAGGAGCATCGGCGGCCGGTCCTCGGCGAGGAACCAGCAGCCGCCGCGCACCACCGCGTCCAGCTTGAGCGGAGCGGTGGGCCGAAAGCGCATCGCCCAGTCGCCGGCCGCGGTGAAACCCCCGGTGATCGTGCAGCGGGCGTGGACGACGGCCAGGGCGTCGGAGAGGGGATCAGCCACCATGCTCGTACTCTCGCACAAGGAACATGGACGCTCAAGCATTCAAAGTCCAGGAGGGGCTGTCGAGACTGGTGAGGTGCCCGCTTCCGGCGGGCGCATGAAGCCCATTCGACCGAGGAGAACCATGCCCAGCCCGCAACACCCCATCGGCTCCGGCTTCACCGCCGCCTCGACCGCGCTGGACGTCGTCGCCGGGATCGACCTCTCCGGACGTGTCGCCGTCGTCACCGGCGGCCACTCCGGCGTCGGCCTGGAGACCACGCGGGCGCTGAGCGCCGCCGGGGCGGCGGTCGTGGTCCCGGTCCGCCACCCCGACAAGGCACGGGCGCGACTGGCCGGCGTCGACCGGGTCGAGATCGCCTCCCTGGACCTCCAGGACCCGGCGTCCGTGGACGCGTTCGTCACGTCGTTCCTCGACTCCGGCCGCCCGCTGCACATGCTCGTCAACAGCGCGGGCATCATGCGGGTGCCGCTCACCCGCGACGCGCGCGGCTACGAGGCCCACTTCGCCACCAACCACCTCGGGCACTTCCAGCTCACCACCGGGCTGTGGCCGGCGCTGCGCCGCGCCCGGGGCGCCCGGGTCGTCGCCGTGTCGGCGTGGGCCCACCGCCTGTCGCCCGTGCACCTCGACGACCCGAACTTCGAGCACCGGCCCTACGACGACTGGATGGGCTACGCCCAGTCCAAGTCGGCGAACATCCTGTTCGCGCTCGAACTCGACCGGCGCGGTGCGGCGGACGGCATCCGGGGCTTCTCGCTGCACCCGGGCTCCATCATCACCACCGACCTGTCCCCGTGGGCGACCGAGGCGGACCGCCGCGCGATGAACCTCGTCGACGAGGACGGGAAGCCGGTCATCGACCCCGAGCGGGGCGCGAAGACGGCGGAGCAGGGCGCGTCCACCAGCGTGTGGTGCGCGACCAGCCCGAAGCTGGCCGGCCTCGGCGGTGTGTTCTGCGAGAACAACGAGGTCTCGCCGATGGCCTCCCCGGACGACCTGGAGAAGGGCCTGCGCGGGGAGTGGCCGGTGGGCGTCGCCCCGCACGCCGTCGACCCGGAGGCGGCGCGCCGACTGTGGGACCTCAGCGAGCGGCTGGTCGCCGTCAGGGCGGACGTGTGACGCTCCCGGCCACGTCCGCCGCGGCCGGATGAGGAAGCGGAAGGGGACGGTGCGCGAGTCCGTGGTGCCGTCGCGCACGCGCGAAGGGCCCGGCGGCAACCGGGCCCTTCGCGCGTGCGGTGGTCCTCAGCCGGCCGGCTCGTTGCGGTGGCGTACGAACAGGGCCGTGGGGACCGCCATGACGAGCAGGACGATGCCGCCGATGAGCAGTCCGAGGTGGACGGCGTCGGTGAAGGCGCGGGCCGCGGAGTCCGCCACGGTGCGGGCGAGCTCGGGCGGCAGCCCCGTGCCCGTGCCGCCGTGGACCGCGCCGTCGGTGATCTTCGCGGCCTCGGGCGCGGGGACGCCGGAGGAGGTCAGCCGGTCCTCCAGGTAGTGCGGGAAGCGGGTCGTCACGATGGTGCCCAGGACACTCGGGCCCAGCACCGCGCCGAGCTGGCGGAACATGTTGACGGAGGCGCTGGCCATGCCCGCCTGGAGCCGCGGCACGCTGTTCACCGCGGCGGCCGTGGAGGGCGCCATCAGCAGCGCGGAGCCGACGCCCGCGACGAACAGGCCCGGCCACAGCGTGTCGTAGCCGCTGAAGGGGCCGGTGGCCAGCAGCGCGAGCGCCCCGACGCCGAGGGTCGCGAGGCCCGCGGTCAGGGTCAGGGTGAAGCCGAGCCGCTGGACGAACCGCCCGGCGAACGCGCTGGCGACGACATAGGTGGCGAACATCGCCAGCAGCCGTACGGCGGTGGCGAGCGCCGACAGCTGCTGCACCCGCTCCATGTACAGCACGGCGAGCAGCGAGGTGCCGACGAAGCCGAACATGGTCGACGTCGCGACGCCCATGACGGCGGAGAAGGACCGGCTGCGGAACAGCCGCAGGTCCAGCATCGGGTCGTGGTGCCGGGTCTCGGCGATCAGGAACAGGACGAGCGACACGGCGAAGACGGCGTACATCGTGACGATCCGGCCGGAGGTGTAGCCCACCGAACCGCCCTCGATGATCGCGTAGGTCGCCGAGGCTATCGCGACGGTGCACAGCGGGACGCCGACCAGGTCGAGGCGGCGCGTGGGGTGCTTGGACTCGTTCACCAGCAGCGGCGTCAGCACGACGGCCACGGCACCGATCACGACGTTGATCAGGTATGCCGAGTGCCAGGAGAAGCTGTTGAGGAGCACGCCCACGCCGAGCGGTCCGACGGCCAGGCCGAGGCCGGAGCAGCTGGCCCACACGCTGATGGCCCGGGTGCGCTCGTGCGGGTCGGTGAACGAGTGGCTGACGATCGACAGGCTGGACGGGAGCACGGCCGCGCCGCCGACGCCCATCACGGCCTGCGCCGTGATCAGCAGGCCGGAGCTGTCCGAGGCGTAGGCCATGAGGCTGCCGGCGGTGAAGACGACCGCTCCGCCGAGGAAGACCGCGCGTCGGCCGACCAGGTCGGCGAGGGTGCCCGCGGACATCACCAGGCTGACGACGACCAGCGAGTACGCGCTCGTCACCCACACCAGGGCGCTGGTCGACGGGTGCAGGTCCCGCTGGATCGAGGCCAGCGCCGAGATGGTGGAGGAGACGTTGACGAACGCCATCATCACGCCGAGACACACGACGATGACGCCCGGCCAGGGGCTGGGGGAGGAGCCGGCCGGGGCGGACGAGGGGCCGGTGGTGCCCGGGGCGGGTGGAGCGTCGGGGCGACCGGTCACCATGCCCACCCCGCGCTGACTGTCGTTTTGCATAGCCAGGGAGCTTAGCCATCTGACTGCTTGAAAAGCTAGTCAGGCTAGGATGGGTCTCATGAACAGCGATGATCTGAGTGGCGACGGCATGGTGTTCACCCGCGCGGGAGCGTTCACCGACCGCGACGCCTGGACCGCGACCGGATGGTGCGCGGTCGAGCGGTCGCTGGAGCTGATCGGCACCCGGTCCGCGATGATGCTGGTGCGCGAGGCGTTCTACGGCGGGCGCCGCTTCGACGACCTCGTCCGCCGCACCGGGCTCGCCGAGACCGTGGCGTCCAAACGGCTGCGGCAACTGGTCGCCGACGGTCTGCTGGAGCGCCGGCCCTACCGCGAGCCGGGCACGCGCACCCGCCACGAGTACGTGCTGACCGAGCGGGGCCGCGCCCTGTTCCCGCTGTTCGTCTCGCTGATGCGGTGGGGGCAGACGGCGGACGGCACGCCGCGCGGTGTCGATCTGGTGCACGACGACTGCGGCGCCCTGCTCGTCCCGGCCGTCCGGTGCCTGAACGGACACGACGTGGACATCGAGCACACCGTCGCACGACTGGCGCGCGAAGTCGCCCCGGCCGCCGAGGGCACGGCCGGGGCCGGTGTCGGTGCAGGCACCACGGATGACGCCGCGGCCGACGTGGTGGCCGATCCGCGCTAGGGCATAGGGGGCCGGTCGGCGGAGGGTCCCGTTCTCCCGCGGCGTCTGTTTTCCCGGGGCCGCCCGCTTTCCGGGGGTGGCCCCGCACGGCGGACGGTCGGCCCCCGGGGAAGCGGGCCGCCTGCCCCGGGAAGCGGGCGGGTCTCGCGGAGAACGGGCGTGTCTCCCGGCGGCGGCCGTCTCCCGGTGCTCGCGGCGGGAACGGTCAGACGCCCTCGCGGACCGGAGTGCGCGAGAAGGACTCCCAGCGGTCCAGTTCGGCCAGGCGGGAGCGGAGCGAGGCCCGGATGCCCTCGACGGCGTCGGCGCCCACGGCCAGTCGCAGCGGAGGCTCCGCCATCTCCGTGACCGCCATGATCGCGTCCGCGACGGCCTCGGGGTCGCCGAACGCCTCGGCCGGCAGCGCCGCGAAGTCGGAGAGGAACTTCCCGACGGTCGGCGCGTAGACGTCGTCCGGGGCGACGACGTGCAGGCTGGTGGAGAACTCCGTGGCGAAGGTGCCCGGTTCGACGATGGTCACCTTGGCCCCGGTGGGCGCCAGTTCATGGGCCAGGGCCTCGCTGAACAGCTCGACGGCGCCCTTGGTCGCCGAGTAGAGGCCCGATGAGGGCCAGGCGAACTGGCCGATGAGCGAGGAGAGTTGGACGATCCGGCCGCCGGAGGCCCGCAGCGCGGGAAGCGTGGCGCGCAGCACGGCGAGATTGGCCAGCACATTGGTGTCGAAGATCGCGCGCACCTCGTCGGCGCCGATCTGCTCGACGGACCCGAACAGCCCGTACCCCGCGTTGTTCACCAGGACGTCGAGGCCGCCCGCGGACCGTACGGCGGCGGCCAGCGCCTCCTCCGTCCCGGGCGAGGTGATGTCCAGCGTGAGGGGGTCGACCTGCCCGCGCGGGGCGCGGTCGGCCAGCTCGGCGAGCCGGTCGCCGCGCCGGCCCACGGCGATCACATGGGCGCCGGCGGCCAGCGCGCGTTCGGCGACGAGCCGGCCGAAGCCCGAGGTCGCGCCGGTGATGAGCCAGGTGGAAGACATGGGAGAACTCCTGGGGATCGGCCGTGCGTCCGTGCACGGCGAGGTGAGGGGGAGCACCCCGACCGGGTGCGTCCCGCTCTCCAGCCAACCGCCGCGGGACGCCCGTGAGGACCGCGGAACCGGCCCCCCGCTTCCTGGGAACCGGAGGGCCACCTTCGCCGCTGCGCCACGGGTCCGGGCGCGCGACGATGGGCCCCATGGAACGGAACGAAGGGCTCGGCGACTTCCTGCGCGCCCGGCGCGCGGCGATCGACCCGCGGCTGCTCGGCATCCACGACCCGGCACCCCGCCGGGTCCCGGGGCTGCGCAGGGAGGAACTGGCCGCGCTGGCGGGCGTGAGCGTGGACTACTACACGCGCCTGGAACAGGGCAGGCCCATCACCCCGTCGGAAGCCGTCCTCGACGCGCTCGCCGACGCGCTCCGGCTCGACCCGGCCGAGCGCAGCTATCTGCACGCGGTGGCCCGCCGGCCCGCCCCCGCCCGCCGCCGCGCGGGCCGTACCGCGCAGAAGGTGCGGCCCGGGGTGCACGCGCTGCTCGCCCGTCTCGGCGACACCCCGGCCTTCGTCCTCGGGCGCCGCACCGACATCCTGGCGTCCAACCGCATGGCCCGGGTGGTGCTCGCCGACTTCGACGCGATGCCCGTGCGGGAGCGCAACGCCGCCCGCTGGGTGATGCTCGACGAGGCCGCCCGGTCGCTGTTCGGGGACACCTGGGAGCGGGTCGCCTCCGAGTTCGTGGGCACCCTGCGCATGGACGCCGCCCGCCATCCCGACGACGCCCGCACCGCCGAACTCGTGGGCGAACTGTCCATGAAGAGCGACCTGTTCCGCCGCTGGTGGGCCGTGCAGAAGGTCGTCGTCCACAGCTACGGCACGAAGGTCCTCCACCATCCGATCGTGGGCGACCTCACGCTGCGCAGCGAGGCGCTGACCTTTCCCGGCGACCCCGGGCAGACCCTCTACACCTTCCTCGCCGATCCGGGGTCGCCGTCGGACGAGGCCCTGACGGTGCTGTCCACGTGGGCCGCCGACCACGCCCGCACCGCCGGCAGGACGCCCGCGGAGGACACCGGGGCGGCGCGTCCGGCGGGACGGCGCGCGACCGGTCCGCACGGCGGCTGACCGCAGGACGGGACGGGGCGGCCTCCCGTCCGGTGCGCGGGTGTCCCGTGGTCCGGCGCATTCGGGGGCGGGGGAGGGGTACCCGGGGACCATGAATACGACAGCTGAGCAGCTGGCCGCCGCGGGATCCGTGGCGGGTGCCGTGGTCATCGTCGTCTTCGGTCTGCTCGTGACGGCCGCGCTGGTGTGGGCCGTACGCCTGGGCATCCGGGTGCGGCGCGACGAGCCCGCGCCGCCCCGGCCCGACGAGCAGCCCCGGCTGCCCGACTCGGGTCCGGTGTTCGAGGAGCGGGAGATGCGCGAGCCGAACGAGGTGCCCCGGGCCGCGGACGAGAGCGCGCGGCTCAGGCCGCACCACCTCGGGAACTCCCCCAGCAGGACCGGCGGCGACCAGAGCCGCCCGCGCTGGGAACCGGGCTCCAGCGGCTCCTTCGGCGGGGGTGGGGGCGGCAGGACGAAGTGACCTCGGACGGTTGGTGGTTGGTGGCTGACCGGGGGCGGGGCCGACGGGCCGTGGTGACCGTCGGCGCGGGGATCGGCGGTCGCGGTGAGGCCGGCGACCGGTGCCGGCGGTCGCGGTCGGATGGGCGGTCGCGGTGAGACCGGCCGGGCGGGGTGGCGGGTGCGGGCCGGTGGGCACGCGGTCAGCGGGCCGCCGGGTCAGCGGGCCGCCGGGTCAGCGGGGGCGGTGGCTCCAGTGTTCCGCGATCGCCCTGGCGTCCTCCGCTCCGACCGTCACCGGCAGGTCGTCCGCACGGCCCTCGGGCAGGGCGCGCAGGGAACCGATCACCAGCTCCAGGTAGCGCCGGAACGCCTCGGGGCGCACCGGGGCGCTGCGCTGCGCGAACTCCGTGATCATGAGCATCAGCATGATGAGGTCGGTGACGGTGACGTCGGGCCGCGCGCTGCCGTCCCGCTGGGCGCGCCGCAGGAGTTCGCCCATGCCGGGCACGATGCCCTCGCGCAGGGCGTCCACCTGCCGCCGGCCGGGGGCCGAACTGAAGGCGACGTCGCGCAGACCGCGGTCGGCGACGTTCATCTCCACGGCCCGGCGCACGACATGGCTGAATCCCTCCCAGGGGTCGGCCGCGGCGAGCCCTTCGTCGACCAGGGCCACCAGGCTCGTGAGGTGCTCCTCCAGGGCGACCCTGACCAGTTCCTCCTTGTCGGGGAAGCGGCGGTAGACGGTACCGACGCCCACTCCGGCGTGGCGGGCGATGTCGTTGAGCCCCGCGCTCACCCCGTGGGCGGCGAACACCTCGCGCGCCGCCTCGATGATCCGCTGCCGGTTGCGCTCCGCGTCGCGCCGCAACGGCCTTTCCCGGTCGGGCTGTTCGGAGTCGCGCAGGTCACGGCCTGGGTGCGGAGGCGGGGTCACGTCAGCAGCATAACCAGAAGTGGATGAGGCGCATCCGGTCGTGCTAGCTTCGCCGACCTAAGTGGATAAGTGTTATCCACTACGACTGGACAAGGCCATGCTGACCCAACTTCGCGAGACCCCCCGCTTCCGTACGCTCGCCGTCGTGCCGATCGTCCTGTTCGTCCCGACGCTCGTCCTGGGGCTGGCCACCGAGGGCTCACCGGCCGGCGAGGCCGTCGGGGTGCTGTTCCACCTGTCGATCCTGTTCGTGGTGAGCCGGATGAACGGGCCGGACTGGGCCAAGGCCGCAGGGTTCTGCTGGCTCGCGCTCGACATCACCACCGGCGCCATGCTGATCAACGACGTGCCCTACGACATCGCGTGGCCGGTGCGGCTCGGCGGACACATACTCGCCGGGGTGTGGACCGTCGCGGTGTCCCTGCCGTGCCGCTACGCCCCCATCCGCGTCGTCGGCACGGTCAGCGGACTCTGGCTCGCGCTCTACACCTTCTTCGGCGCCGTCCTGTCCAACCTCTGGCTGTCCCCGCAGGCCCTGCTGACCGTGGTCTGGTTCGCCCTCCTGGCCTGGAGGTACGACCCGGAGATCGACGGCCGCGAGCCCCTCCCGGCCGCCGCCTGAGCACCCTGGTCCGACCGTGCCTTCGGCGGCGCCGCGCGATGCGCCCCGCCGGGGGCGGCCGAGGGGCGGAGTGTCAGCGCAGGTGCCGGACGACCTCCGCGAAGGCGGTCATATGGGGCTCCAGGACGCTGATGTAGCTGGTGCCGAACTCCTCGCGGTAGCGCCGGAGCCGGTCGGCGATCTCCCGCGGCGAACCGGCCAGCACACCGGGCAGCCGGCCCAGTTGCTCGTCGTCCATCCCGCTGGCCTGGCGGATGATCGTGAGGTCGAGCTTCTCCAGGCTCTCTCCCACCGCCGCGACGAACAGGTTCAGTTCGATGTCGTCGGCGCGGTCTCCCGCGGCCTCCCGCAGCACCCGCACACGCCGGCCGAACGCCTCCTCGGGAGCGAGGCCCGGCGTCACCCCGGCCATGACCGAGAAGCTGAAGATGTCGGCCTCCCGCCCGGCCAGCGCCAGCATGCGGTCCCCGGCACCTCCCAGCATGATCGGCGGCGCGGGCACGTCCGTCTGCTCCGCGAGCAGCGCACGTGTCGCGGCCAGGGTGGCCTCCAGCTTCCGCAGCCGCTCCCCGCCACTGCCGAACGGCACCCCCGCGGCCTCGAACTCGGCCGGGACGTACCCGGCGCCGAGCCCCAGCTCCAGGCGCCCGTCGGTGAGCCGCTGCGCGTCTGCGGCGTCCCGGGCCAGATACGCCGGGCTGAGGATGCCGGTGTTGAGCACGAACGTGCCCAGCCGCATGCCCGTCACGTCCGCCGCGGCCACCAGCGCCGGGAACGGCGACGTCATACCCAGGTGGTCGGGGACCTGGAGCACGTCGTACCCCAGGTCCTCCGCCTGGCGCACCCGGTCGCGCCAGGCGGACCGGGAGCCGACGTTCAGCAGACTGACACCGAAACGGAAGGGGTGATTGCTCATGACAGCCTTTCCTGACCTGCTCATTCGTACGAGGCCGACGTGGACACGGACCGTCCGCCGTGTCCCGTGGCAGGCGCCACTGTGCCACCGGACGTGTAGGGCCCGCGAAAGGAACCGCCGACCGACCGGTGCTGACACGTCGTCAGTGCTGCGCCGCCGTCCCGGTGTCCGTCCGCAGGGCGGGGGTGACGTGCCGTTCGCCCCATGTGCGCAGCGCGCCGAGCACGGGGGTGAGGTCCTGGCCCATGGCCGTGAGGACGTACTCGTCGCGGGGCGGCCGTTCGCAGTAGCGGCGGCGCTCGACGACCCCGGTCTCCTCCAGCTTGCGCAGCCGCAGCGCCAGCGTCTCCCGCGGGGCACCCGTGTTGACCTGGATGTCCTTGAAGCGGTGGACGCCGAAACCCAGTTCCCGCAGGACGAGCAGGCTCCAGCGTTCTCCGACGACGTCGAGCGCGTCGGCGATGGAGCAGACCCGGGGGGCTCCGAGATTGGTCGATTCGCTTTTCTGACTCACAAGGTCATGGTAACCCCCGCCCGTGAGCTCGGACGGGGAGCCGGAGCGAGCCGGTGCCCCCGGGACGTCAGGACTGGCGGGAGTGGACCGGACTGTTGGCGACCTCCTCCGGGCACCTGCGGTGCGGCTTGCGGGCGCGCCGGTCGTGCTGCCAGTCGAACGTCGCCAGGGCGAGCGCCGCCGCCATGCCGGCCAGCGCGGCCCCGAGCGCGGTGAGGAGGGCCGTCGGATAGTCGTCGCTCCTGGCGAGCACCACGTAGAAGAGGCCGGGCAGCGCCGCCGTGCCCACGGCGGCGCCCAGCCGCTGCCCGGTCTGGAGGGCGCCGCCGGCCGCGCCCGCCATGTGCACGGGTACGTCCCGCAGGGTCATGGTGATGTTGGGCGACACCACAAAACCGCTGCCGATGCCGCCGAGGAGGAGCAGCGGGGCCGCCAGCCAGGGGCCGGCGCCGGGGGAGGCGTGGTGCAGCAGGAGCGCGGTGCCGCCCAGGCCGACGATCACGGCGGTCAGACCGCACACCGTGAGCAGCCGCCCGAGCCGGTCGACGAGCCGGCCCGCGACGACGGCCGCGCTCGCGGAGCCGAGGGCGAAGGGGGTGACCGCGAGACCGGACCGGAACGGGGTGAAGCCGAGACCGTGCTGGTAGTAGAGCGCGAAGACGAGCCACACCCCGCTGAAGCCGATGAAGTAGAGCGTGCCGACACCGGCCCCGACGGCGTACCCGCGCACCGTCGTGAACAGGCGCGGATCGAGCAGCGGCGGCGTGCCGCGGTGGACGAGGCGGCGCTGCCACCGCGCGAAGCCGACGAGGATCACGGCGCCCGCGGGGAACAGCCACCACAGCCGTCCGAGACCGCCGGAGTCGGCCTGGACCAGCGGGAACATGAGGGCGAGGACACCGAGGCCGAGCAGCAGGACACCCGGCACGTCGACGTGCCCCCGGCCGGACCGCCGTACCCGGGGCAGCAGACGGCGCCCGAGGAGTACGGCGACGATGCCGATGGGCACGTTGACGTAGAAGATCCACCGCCAGCCCTGGGCGCCGGAGGCGAGGGCCAGGATGGCGCCGCCGGTGAGGGGGCCCACGGCGGAGGAGACGCCGACGGTCGCGCCGAAGAGACCGAAGGCCCGCCCGCGTTCGGCGCCGCGGAACAGCTGCTGGATGAGCGCGGAGTTCTGCGGCGCCATGAAACCTGCCGCGAGCCCCTGGGCGAGGCGGGCCACCACCAGGAGCGTGATGTCGGGTGCGGCACCGCACGCCGCGCTGAAGACCACGAACCCGCTGAGGGCGAGCAGGAAGATACGGCGCCGGTCGAGGGCGTCGCCGAGGCGGCCCGCGGTGACCAGGGCGAGGGCGAAGGTGAGGGCGTATCCGGACACCACCCACTGCACCTGCGCGGGGGAGGCGTGCAGCTCGCGCTGGACGGTGGGCAGGGCGACCGCCACGATCGTGACGTCCAGCAGGCTCATGAAGCCGGCCACCAGCGTGACCCACAGGGCCCGCCACCTGCGCGGGTCCGGCTCGTACCCCGTGTCCTCGGCGCCCGCGTCCTGGCCGCCTGCCGCTGACGTCGACGCTGTCACGAGGGCTCCTTTCCCCGGCCGTGGAGTCGGCACCTGCGCGCACCAGGTTCCCCGCCCCGGGCGGGGCCACACACCACGGCCACCGCGCCGGCCGGGGGACGGGGACGGCGGGCCCCGGATCGCTCACCGGCCCGCCTCCCCGCCCGGTCCCGTGCCGTCGGGACCCCTGGCGGTGCGGTCGGGAGGGATCGCCGCGACGTAGGTGTCGAGGGCGTCGCGGTAGCGGGTGAGTTCGTCGACGCGCCGTCGCATGCGGTCGAGTTCGTCCCGGAGGAGATCGGCGAGGTCGGGCGGTACGTCCGTGGGCCGCATCTGCCGGTCGGGGCCGAGGTCCGGTCGGGGCAGGACGCGCTGGATGATCCGGGTCGGCAGCCCGGAGTCCAGCATCCCCCTGATCTGGTGGACCCGCAGCACGGCGGCCTCGGCGTAGTCCCGGTGCTACGGGTACGGCATCGCCCACCAGCGGTTCGGACCGCGGGCCGCGATGTACTACCACGGCGGTGAGATCCCCGGCTTCAACTCCTTCGTCGGCCATGACCCGGACCACGACGTCACGCTCGTGATCTGGGCGAACCTGACCCTGTCGCCCGACGGCAGGACCACCGCCAACGCCCTGCTGCCGACCGTCCTGAACCAGGTGTACGCCGGCCTCGACCTGCCGACCGGCACCGGCTGACCGGCCCGGACGTCCCCGCGGGAGCGGCCGGGCCGTCCGGCGGTGTGTCGGCACCGCCGGACGGCCCGTGTCACCTCCGGGTCACCCGGTGATGCCCGCGGCGCGTACGACGGTCTGCGTCACGGTGTTGCCGCGGCTGTCACCGGCCCGCACCCGCAGGGACACGTACCGGGCCGAGGCGGGGGCGTGCAGCGCCACGCTCACCCTGCCCTCGCCCCTGCCGCTCGTGCGTGCCGTCGTCCAGGTGGCGCCGTCGTCGTAGGACAGTTCCACCCCGCTGGTGTGCAGCGCCGCGGTGGAGCCGCCCGCCAGGTGCAGCGGGGTGACGAGCAGCGACGCGTCGGCGTCGGCCCGGCCGTCGTCGGACGTCGGCAGGGAGTAGTCGACCTGCACGAGCGGCAGTTGCGCACTGTCGCCGGAACCCTTCGGCGCGGCCGAGGCGAACGTCCACTCGGTCCGGGTGGCGGTCGAGTACGGGAACGCGGCCGTGGCGGTCCGGGTCGCCGTGTGCACCAGACGGTAGGCGTGCCTGCCGCCGGGTACCTCGGCCGTCACCCCGGCGCCGCCCTCGGCGAGCAGGGTGCCGCCCTCGTACAGCGAGGTCTGCTCGGTGGTGTCCGCGCTGCCGAAGGCGACGTAGTTGGTGTGGTCGCCGCCCGAGTCGCCCCAGGCGGGCAGGGTGACGTCGATGCGGTCGCCGGTGCGCACCGGCGGCGGCACACTGCCGTTGATGCGGGGCCGCACCACGGGCCCGAACCACTCCACGTCCGTGGTCCTGCCCGCCGGGTAGGTGACCGGTCCCGACGCGCTGTAGGCCAGGGCCTGGAGCTCGCCCTCCTCGGTCCACGAGAAGGTGCCGTCCGTGCTGACGTAGTCGGTGCGGTGCGCTCCGGCCGTGCTGAGCCGGTTCGACTCGACCCGGTACGCGGTCCAGGGGTGGACGTCGTAGCGGTTCTCGTAGACCTCGCGGCCGGTGGGGTTGTGGAACGAGGTCTCGACCCGGGCGAGTTGGCCCGTGGTCGGCGCGTACACCAGGTCGGCGGGTATGCGGCCCTTCCAGGTGCGGACGAGGTCGTACAGGTAGTCCGTGTCCGGGCGGGAGGCGGCGCGCAGCGGGACGCTCCCCGTGGCGGAGGCGTCCACCCGGGAGAGGAGCTTCTCGCCCTCGGTGCGCGACAGCCCGGCCACCTCGATGGTCGACCTGATGATGGGCTGGCGCAGCCGTCCGTCGAGGTCGTTGACGAACAGCAGCAGTTTCACGCCCGCGGCCTGTGCGGCCCTGATCTGGTCGTCCGCGGTGTCCTCGTCGTCGGAGTCCCAGCGGACCACGGCCGCCCTGCCCGCGGCGTCGACGCCCTCGTAGTCCTCGGCGAGGCCGTCACCTGGGTGGATCAGGTCGAGGGCGTAGTCGTCCTCGGGGAGCTTCGCCGAGCCGGGCATGATCCACAGGTCGTCGAAGTCCTGTCCGCCCGAGGTCAGGGACAGCAGCGGCTCCTGATTGCGCCAGCGGGCGGTGAGGTACTGCTCGCCGTCGCCGCCGGGTGCCGCGGGCGCCGTCCAGAGGCTGTCGTACCCGTCGCCGATCAGCGCGCTGTCGGTGACCGAGGAGCCGTCCCGGAACGCCCGGTGGTAGTCCAGGCGCTGGGTGAAGGTCTCCGACCTGCGGGGGGTGACCGGGGTGATCCGGCGCAGCTTGGTGCCGTCCAGGACGAGGTCGGTGGCGCCGGTCACCTGGACCTGCGGGAGGACCAGGCGGGCGTATCCGGCCGAGGCGGCGCCGTGGACGCCCTCCACCCGGAAGTCCGCGTACACGGTGTAGCGGCCGGGCGGCAGGATCTCGTCGGACCTGCCGTCGCCGTAGAGGAAGGTGCCCGCGTACTCGTCGCCCTCGCGGAAGAAGGTGAGGGTGCCGTCGGTGGGCTCGCCGGAGCGGCCCGTGACCTCGGTGCGGACGTGGAAGAGCTGCTGGCGGGTGCTGACGCCGAGCAGGGTGCGGGTCAGCGTGGTCCCGTCCGCGGCGGCCGTCAGGCGTCCGGTCCAGCGGTGTGCGGGACCGGCCCTGTCCAGGTCGGTGGTGACGGTGGCGTTCGCCGTCCCGTGCGCGGGGACCTCCACCCGGCCCGGGGCGACGGTGAAGACACCGGCGGGGACGCCGGGCGCGTCGACGGCGAGGTCCACGGTGACGGGGCGGTCCCCGGTGTTGGTGAAGGACGCCGTGGAGCGCACGGTGCCGTGGTCGGTGCCCGCGGAGTGGATGCCCGCGTCGATCGTGCCGGTGGCGGTCAGGGACGCGGTCGCCGTGGCGGCGTCGACACGGCCGTTGCCGCCGTCGTCCGCGCCGATGCCGGGGGTCGCCCTGGAGGTGGAGATCAGCGCGTCCTTGATGCGGCTGCCCGGCCAGTCGGGGTGGGCCGCGGCGACGAGCGCCGCGACGCCGGCCACGTGCGGGGTCGCCATGGACGTCCCGCTGGCGCTGATGTAGTAGCCGGAACCCCCGTCGGTGTACTGGGACCGGGCGGCGAGGATGTCGACACCGGGCGCGGTGATCTCGGGCTTGAGCGCGTCGTCGCCGTAGCGGGGGCCGCGGCTGGAGAAGTCCGCGAGGGCGTCCGAGGAGTCCACCGCGCCGACGGTCAGCGCCGCGTCGGCGGTGCCGGGCGAGCGGACGGTCTGGGGGCCGGGCCCGTCGTTGCCCGCGGCGATGGTGAACAGGGCGCCGGTCTCCGCGCTGAGTTCGTCCACGGCCTGGGCGAGCACCGTCTCGCCGTCGGAGTTCTCGGTGTTGCCGAGGCTCATGCTGACGACCCGCGCGTGGGCGTCGCGGGTGGCCCACTCCATGCCGGCCACGATCCAGGAGTCCAAGCCGTAGCCGTCGTCGGAGAGGACCTTCCCGACGTGCAGGTCGACGCCGGGCGCGACGCCCTTCTCCTTGCCGTCGGAGGCGGCGCCGCTGCCCGCGATGGTCGAGGCGACGTGCGTGCCGTGCCCGTGGCGGTCCGTGACGTCCTCGCCGGGCACGAAGCTGCGGCTGTCCCCGACGACGTCCTTCAGGTCGGGGTGGCCCTGGTCGTAGCCGCTGTCGAGGACGGCCACGTCGACGCCTTCGCCGGTGTTGCCGCCCGCCCAGACCTCGGGTGCGCCGATCTGGGCGACCGAGTCGCCGAGGGTGGCCTCGGCCCTGCCGTCGAGCCACACCTTGGCGACACCGCCGCGGAAGGCCGCGCCGTCGCCTTCGCCCGCCACGCCGTCGACCGCTCGTGCCGTGTCCGGGGCGGCGCCGGTGAGCCTCTGCCACAGATCGTCGCTGTCCCCGCGGTCCACGGCGACGGCCACCCCGTTGACGCTGGTCAGGGGGCGTGCGTCCGGGCCCGCGCCCGGCATGGCGACGGCCCGCCCGCGCAGCGTGGCGGCGGACGCGTCCTTGCCGCCGTAGGTGACGATGAGGGGCAGCCGCTTCAGCGCCGTGTCGGTGTAGCCGTCGGCCACGAGACGGGTGACGTCGAACAGCCGGTCGTCCAGGACGCCCGAGGCCAGATAGGCCCGCGCGGAGTCGGGATAGACGTAGGTGTCACCGCCGACGGTGAGCACGCGGGCGCCGGTGGGCTCCCCGTCGGGCCCCTGGACCGTGAGGGTGCCGGGGCCGCCGCCCGCGTCGGGTGTGACGGTGACCCGGTCACCGGTGACCAGGGTGACGACGGACGTGGCAACGTTGTCGGCGGAGTGGGCACCGGCCTGGCCGGTGGTCGGTGCGGTGTCCGCGGAGGCGGTCACGTGCGGGGTGGCCGCGGTGACCAGGAGGGCGGCCGCGAGCACGAGCAGGCGCCGCCGTCTTCCGGACGGATGAAGTGTCAAAGGATTCCCTCGACTTGAATGGGTGTACCGGTCGACGGGAACCTATTCCGTCGCGGGCGGCCTGGGGAAGAGGGCACGAGGGGTGAGCTGACATATCAACAGGCTTATGAGCCAAGGGAGTTGAGAAGTCCGACCCGATGCGGCGGATCGTCGTCCCGTCGTCGCCCCACCGGCCGTCCGGCTCGGCACGCGCGGTCGGCCGAGGATGCCTACGCTGGAGTCACGACCGCCGGGCTCGCAGGGGGGTACCCGCGTCCAGCGGGTGGCGGTTCGGCTCCCCTCCGCACCGGAAGGCGGTCCATCGTGGCCACTGCATCCGAAGCCCCCGTCCTCGACACCATCACCGCCATGACCATCGACTCGATCGAGCGCTGTCACATGGACGACCGGTCGATCATCCTCACCCGCATCGCCGCACTCGTGGCCATGGACGCGCCCGCCATCTCCTACCTGGCCCACATCGACCCCGCCATCAAGGCCGACTTCACGGTCGAGCAGTTGCAGGACCTGCTCGTCGCCATAGCGCCCGTCGTGGGCACGGCACGCGTGATGTCGGCGGCGAGCCACATCACGCAGGCGTTCGGCGTCACGATCGCCCTGGCCGAGAGCGAGGCGGAGTCGATAGCCCGCGCGGAGGCCGACAGCCGTAGCGGTACCTGAGAAGTCCGGGGCCGGCCCGGCCCGGGGGCGGGCGCCCATGGGTCCACGGGCGCCCGCCTGCCGCCGACTTCGGTGGCCACGGACCGTCGGCCGGACGGATTCGCACAAGTCCGGCATGAACTCGACGGCCGCCGGTTCCGTGTTCACCGCATGGACGTGCAGCAGCCGACACAGCCGAAGGACGCGGACCCCGGCCCCGGGTGTACCCGGGAGGCCCCGGGCGGACGGACGTCCGCACCCGGCCCCCCGGAGACCGTTCCGCCGGAACCCGACGCGCTGGATCCCCGCCTCCCGGGACCCGACGCGCTGGATCCCCACCCCCCGGAACCCGACCCCCTGGAGCGCATCCGCCGCGGAATCATCGGCGAGGGCGAGCTCGTCGACGGGCCCTACGGCCCCCGCCGTGTCACCTACGCGGACTGGACCGCCTCGGGCTGTTCGCTGGACTTCGTCGAGGACCACCTGCGGGACGCGGTGCTGCCGCGGTACGCCAACACCCACGCCGAGAGCTCGGGCAACGGCCGCCGTACCGGCCGGCTGCGGGAGGAGGCCCGGCGGGTGATCGCGGACGCCGTCGGCGCCGGCTCCACCCATCACGTCGTCTTCTGCGGCTCCGGCAGCACGGCGGCCATCGACAAGGTCGTCGGGCTCCTCGGCCTGCGCCCGTCGCCCCGGCTGACCGCCGCCGGCGCCCGACTGCCCGAGCGGGAACGGCCGGTGGTGTTCGTCGGGCCGTACGAGCACCACTCCAACGAACTCGCCTGGCGGGAGTCCCTCGCCGACGTCGTGGTGATCCGCGAGGACGACACCGGGCGCCTCGACCTGGACGACCTGCGGGCCGCGCTGGAGACGTACGCGCACCGGCCGTTGCGGATCGGCTGCATGTCCGCGGCGTCCAACGTCACCGGCATCCTGACCGACACCGACGCGGTCGCCGCCCTGCTCCACCGCCACGGGGCCCTGTCCTTCTGGGACTTCGCGACCGCGGGACCCTATCTGCCCATCCGGGTCGGCGAGTCGGCGCCCGGACGCGGCGACCACAAGGACGCCGTCTTCCTCTCGCCGCACAAGTTCGTCGGCGGCCCCCAGACCCCGGGCGTCCTCGTCGCGCACGAGAGCCTGTTCGCCGGTACGGTGCCGGTCGTGCCCGGCGGCGGAACGGTGACCTACGTGGGACCCGAGGGCCACCGCTACACCTCCGACCCCGTGGCCCGCGAGGAGGGCGGCACCCCCGCGATCGTCGAGTCCGTGCGCGCCGGACTCGTCTTCGCCCTCAAGGAGTCCGTCGGACCCGGCACCGTCCGGGCCCGCGAGGAGCGGGCCTGGCACCACGTCAGGGACCGCTGGCTACGCCACCCCGGCATCCACGTCCTCGGCGACACCGACGTGCCCCGGCTGCCCGTGGTCTCCTTCCTGATCCGGCACGGGGAGGAACACCTCCACCACCACTTCGTCACGGCCCTGCTCGACGACCTGTTCGGCATCCAGGCACGCGGCGGCTGCTCCTGCGCCGGGCCCTACGGCCACCGCCTCCTCGGCATCGGCACGGCGCGCTCCCGCGCGTACCACGACGTGATCGCGGAACACGGCTACGAGGGGGTGAAACCGGGCTGGACGCGGGTGAGTTTCCCGTACTTCATGTCGGACGCCGTCCGCGAGCACATCGTCGAGGCCGTCGAACTGATCGCCGACGCCGGCCACCGGCTGCTGCCCGACTACCGCTTCGACGCCCGCACGGGGATCTGGCGCCACCGCGCCGAGCCGGCCGGACCCGTCCCCGACCTGATGGCGGCCGTCACCGCCACGACACCCCCGCACCGCGGCGAACGCGCGGGGGAGGAGATCCTCGCCGCGCACCGCGAACGCGCCCGCCGCGTCCTCCTGTCCGGCCCGCGGACCCCGTCCGGCACGTCCCCCGCCCTGCCGCCCGACGCCGAGGCCCTGCGCTGGTTCCCGCTGCCCGGCACCCCACGCTGAACACACCCGCCCGCGCCGTCCCGGAGCCGGGTCGTCCGCGCACCATAGCCGGGACGACCGGGTCCCGCACGAGTCCCGCGTGAATGGGTATGAGGTACGGCGGGTCAACTCCCGTCTGTGGTAGACGAGTGGACGGCGGATCGGAAGCCAGGAGCGGGGGGCGCTTCCTGGAGGGGGAGGAAGGTCCTGATGCCCGAGCGTGATCACCTCGTCGTCGTGCTGCCCGGAATCGGCGGAAGCGTCCTGGCCCCGCCCGACCGCCCGGACCGGCCGGTGTGGACGGGCGGCCCGCGCAGCGCGGGCCTGCTGGCACGGCCGGAACGGCTGTCGGTCGGTGCCCGGCCGCGGCTGCTGCCGGTCGGACTGGTCCGCGACCTCACGCCGTTCGGCGTCTGGACCGCGGTGCACGGCTACGACCGGCTGATGCGGATGCTGGCAGGGCTGCCCGGCGCGGTGGTCGACGACGGGACACCGGCGGGCCGCGACCCGGACGCCACGGTCGTCGCCTTCCCCTACGACTTCCGGCTCGGGGCCGCCGACGCCGCCCGGCGCCTCGACGACGAGATCACCGCACGGCTCGCACGCCTGTGGCCCGGCGACGATCCGCGCCGGCCGAGGGTGATCGTCGTCGCGCACTCGATGGGCGGCCTGGTCGCCCGCTACTGGCTCACCTCGCCCGAAGCCGCCGCGCGCACCCGCGCGTTGCTCACGCTGGGCACCCCGCACCGGGGCGCTCCGAAGGCGCTCGACGTGCTCACCCACGGCATCGACGTGAAGGTCGGCAGACTCACCGGGCGCAACGGCGCGCTGCTCGACGTCCTGCGCGGCTGGCCCGCCTTCCACGAACTGCTGCCCCGCCACCCGGTCGTGGCCGACACCGCGCGGCCCGGTGTCCTGCTGCGCCCGCACGAGGTGCCGCTGCCCTGGCTGACCGGCCCCGCCGCCGCCGCGTTCGCCGTGCACCGGCACATCGAGCACCACTGGGACCGGATGCCGCGCGGCGACGGCCCGGAGACGATCCCCCGCATCGGATACGGCCACAGCACGCTCCGCTCGGCACGCTGGGACGGCACGGCGCTGACCGTCACCAAGGACGCGGTCCCCGGCCTCGACGTCGGGGACTGGGCCCCGGACCTGGGGGACGGCACCGTGCCCGCGTACAGCGCACTGCCGCTGGAGATGGAGCGGCACAGCCCGGACGGCATGCGCACCCCGCTGCGGCACGGCCCGATCGGTGGCCTGTCCGGGGTCGCCGCCCTCGTGGAGAGCTACGAACGACGGCCCGCCTGGATCCCGGTGCGCGGCGAGGAGCGCCCGGTCGTCCTCGGCGCCGACCTCGACGAGGTGGCCGCCGCGGGACACACCGTGCCGGTCTCGGCACGACTGCGTGGGGCGACGGCGGCGCCGGACGGGGAGTGCTGGGCCGTCGTCACCGGGATCGACGCTCCCACGGGCCCGGCCGTGCACCACGAGGTTGCCCTGGACCGCGACGGCGCGACGGGCGCGTTCCACGGGGAGTTGCCCGCCCTCGGACCGGGCCTCTACCGGGTGCGGCTCGCCATGGAGGAAGTGCCCGACGCCGGAGACGTGGAGACCGAGGACGTGCTGGAGGTCGTCGATGCCGACGGCGACGGTTGAGTGGCCGCCCTGGCGGGACGGCGACGGCGACTCCCTCGCACGGTACGCCCTGCCCGACGAGGTGGCCGCGCACGCCGCCCTGCCCGCCGACCCGGCACAGTCCACGCGGACCCGGCTGCGCGGCGTCTGGGACGCGCTGCGCGCGGTCGGCGTCGGCTACACCGTCGAACCCCCCGGACAGGACCGGGCACAACTCGTCCGCACGCCCGCGGAAGTGCTCGACACCGTCCGCAGCGCCACCTGCCTGGACCTCGCCCTCGTCCTGGCGGCGGCCTGCGTGTACGGCGGTCTGCCCGCGAGCGTGCTCGTCGTCGAACCCACCGGACCGGGGCGGCCACGGCACGCCCTCGTGGCCGTGGCCCTCGGCAGCGACCGGCCGGACCGCGCTCCGGGCTTCTGGACGGGCCCGCCGGAGACGGTCGCGGCGGCCGTGCGCGCGGCCCTGACCGGACCGCCCCGGCCGCTGGCGGTCCTCGACCCGGTCGGCCTGACCCGCCCGTCGGACAGCAGCCGCGCCCTGGGCACCGGCGCCGACGTCGAGGAGGCCCTCGCCACCGGCCGGCGGCATCTGCTGGACGGGCGGTGGCGGGTCACGACGGTCGCGGAGTGCCGTCGCCGGGCCGACGCCCACCGGCCCCCGGCCACCCCGGCCGTCGCACCGCTGCGCGCCCCCTTCCGGGCCCCGGAGACCTCCGAGTCGGCGCTGCGCCTCATGCGCGCCGAATACCGGCTCACCCCCTTCCTGCCCCGTGACGAACTGGTCGTGCTCGACGACCTGTGCGCCGGACTCGCCCCCGGCGACCCCACGGGCCTCACCGTGCTCAGCGGTCGCGGCGGGGCCGGCAAGACCCGGCTGGCACTCGAACTCGCCGACCGGCTCACCCGCAAGGGCTGGCGGGCCGGCGTCCTCAGGGAGCGCATCGACGACCCGCTCGCGCTGGGGTCACTCGCCGCGGGCGGCGCCCCCCTCCTGGTCGTCGTCGACTACGCCGACGCGCGCGTGGACCAGACGACGGCGCTGCTGCGGGCCCTGCGGCACCGCACCGCCCCGACCGCCGTCGTGCTGGCCGCGCGCACCACCCGGGGCGACTGGCACGGGCACATCACCGGCTCGCTGACCGGCGACGGACACCCGTACACGCTCACCGGGATCGAACTGCCACAGGCGCACCCGGCGTCCGGCGAGGTGTACCGCCGTACGTTCGCCACCGTGTCCGGACGGCCGGCCGCCTCGGCGCCGCCCGTGCCCGCCCCCGCCTGGGCCACCGTGTGGACCACACTCGACCTGGTGCTCCTGGGCTGGCTCGCCGGCACCGGGGCACGCCGGCTGCCGGACACCCCCCACGCCCTCTACGACCAGGTGCTCCAGCACGAAAGCCGGTACTGGCGCGCGGTGTTCGCCCGCACCCGCGGCCGGCGGCGCGGCTACGACAACCTGCTCGACGAGGCCGCGGCCTGTCTCACCCTGCTGTCCCCGCCGACCGACCTGGTGGACACCGCGCTGCGGGCGGTGACCCGGCTGGAGCGGACCGACGACCTGCGCGCCGCCGTCGCCGGGACCATGACCGCCTGCCTCGCGCCCGGCCCCGGCGAGGCGGTCGCCATCCGCCCCGACCCGGTCGGCGACCACCATCTGCTGACCTGGCTGCGGAACCGGCCCGACCTCGTACGGCGCTGCCTCGACCTCGCGTCGACCCCCGCCCTCGACCCCGAACTCGACCCGGTCGAGACGGGCGCCGGAGGCGAACCCGTCCAGCGGGCGCTGACCGTGCTGGCACGCGCCGGACAGAACGACGCGGACGCCGAGGACACCGCCGCCGTCCACATCGAGGCCCTGCTGCGGGCCAGCCCCGGTGTGTGGCCGCTCGCGCTGGCAGTCGCGGCGGCCGGCGGCGGACCCGTGCGCCGTGTCCTGGAGGAGTGCGTCACCGCCCCCGACTGCCCCTTCCCGCCGGCGGAACTGGCCGAGGCACTGCCGTTCCAGCCCGGCGGGCTGTGGCGGCTGGCGCTGCTGGCCGACGAGCGGCAGCTGACCGAGGCCCGCTCCGGCGGCGCCGAACCGCACCGGCTCGCCGACCTGCTGCTGCGGGTCGGCCACCGCCGCTCCGACGCGGGGGACCGGGCGGGCGCGCTGCGCGCCGCGCGCCAGGCCACGGCCCTGTTCCGGCGGCTGCTGGCCCACGATCCGGCACACTACGGCCCCCGGCTGGCCCTCGCCCTCAACCACGTCTCGACGTTCCGCGCCGCCGCGGGCGATCCCGCCGGCGCGCTGGAGGCGATCACCGAAGCGGTGCGCCGCTACGCCGAGTTGGCCGCCGCCGACCCCGAGGCACACCGGGCGGACCACGCCGGGGCCCTGATCAATCTGTCGAGCCGGGCCGAGGAGGCCGCCGAGTTCGACCGCGCGCTCGCCGCCGCCGAGCAAGCCACGCTGATACTGCGCGAGTTGACGGCGGGCGACCCCGAGACCCACGGGCCGACGCTGGCCCTCGCCCTGGTGAACCTGACCCTCGCCCGGCGGGCGACCGGCGACAGAGCCGGCGCGCTGGCCGCCGCCGAGGAGGCGGAGGACCGGTACCGGGAGCTGGCGGACGCCGACCCGCACGCCTACCGTCCCCTGCTGGCGAGCGCGTTGAACAACCTCGGTTCCGCCCGCGCCGACAACGGCGACCCGGCGGGCGGGGTGCGGGCCGCCGAGGAGGTGGTGCGTGTCCACCGGGAGCTGGCCCGCGTCAACCCCGACTACTTCCGGCCCGAACTCGCCCGCTCCCTGGGCCAGTTGGCCAACCGGCTGGCCGACGCGGGCGACGACCTGAGGGCCACCGGACTCGCCGCCGAGGGACTGGCCCTGCTGCGCGAACTGTCCGCGACCCCGGGCAGCCCCGAGAACTCCGACTCCTCCGGCACCTCCGGGACGTCGGAGACCTCCGGCACCTCCGCGCCCGGGATCCGGCACGAACTCATGCTGGCCCTCAACGGGCACAGCAACCGGCTGGCCGAACAGGGCGACACCGACGCGGCACTGGCCTCGGCCCGGGAGGCGGTCGGGCTCGGCCGCGCACTCGCCGCGGAGCACCCGGCGTACCTCGCCGACCTCGCCATCACGCTCAACACCCTCTTCGCCGCCCATCACGACCGGGGCGAGCGGGCCGCCGCGCTGGCCGCGATCACCGAGGCCGCCGACCTCGGCCGGCGGGCGTATGCCCAGCACCCCGGCAGCTTCGACACCGACCTCGCGGCGATCCTGATGAACCTCGCCGTCGCCCTCGGGGAGTCCGGTGCCCCGCAGGACGCCTCGGCCACCGCCTCCGAGGCCGCGCGGATCGTCCGGGAGGCGGCGGAACGGGCGGGCCCCGGCGCGCTGTCGGAGGAGTCCGCCGCCGCGCTGGTGAACGCGGCGACCGTCCAACTGGACCTCGGACGGCCCGACGAGGCGGCCGTCAGCGCGGCGGACGCGGTGGCGATCCGCCGAGGACCGGCCGCCGCCGACCCCGCGGCCTTCTCCGAGGACCTGGCCGTCGCCCTGCACACCCTCTTCCGCGCCGAACACGCCCGCGGCGACGTCTGGGCGGCACTGGCCGCCGCGACCGAGTCGGCCGCGCTCTTCCGGGACGCGGCGGCCGACGGCGCGACCCGGCACCGCCGGAACCTGGCCGACGCGCAGCACGTCCTGGCGCTGGCCCGCGCCGAGGCGGGCGACGAGATCGGAGCGCTGCGGGCGGTGGCCGACGCGGTGGACACCCTGCGCGCGCTCGCCGCCGCCGAGCCCGACCGGTTCGGCCGCGGACTGGCCGACGCCCTGACCGGTTTGTCGAACCGGCTGGCGGACGCGGACCGCACGGACGAGGCGGTCGCCGCGGCCGGTGAGGCCGTCGACCGGCTGCGCGCCCTCGCGGAGGAGGACCCCGAGGCCCACCGGGCCGCCCTGTACGGCGCGTTGCACTCGTGGGCCGCGCACCGCTGGGCCGGCGGCGACGCGGACGCGCTCGGCCCCGCCGAGGAGGCGCTGCGGGGCTACGAGGACCTGCGGCGGCACGAGCCCTCCCGGTACCTGCCGGAGACCGCCATGTGTCTGAACACCGTGGCCGGGCTGCGCTGGACCGCGGGGGACCGGTCCGGAGCTCTGACGGCCGCCGACGCCGCGGTGGCGGCCCACCGGGAAGCCGGCCGGACCGGCGCCCACCGGGCGGACCTCGCGGCGGCCCTCAACAACAGCGGGCTGTGGCGGCTGGAGCAGGGTGACGTCACCGGCGCCGTCGCCCTGCTCTCCGAGGCCGCCACGATCCACCGCGCGCTCACCCGGCAGGACGCGGCGACCCGCGCACCGGGCCTGGTGAGGGCGACCCTGGCACTGTGCCGGGCCCTGCTCGCCGCGGGCCGCCGCGACCGCGCGGCCCGTGCCTGGCGCCAGGCGCTGACCGCGACCCCGGTCGCCCCGCACCGCGCCGAGGTCCGCGCCTCCCAGGCGGTCTGGCAGCACCGGCAGGGCGCGAGGGCCGCCGCCGTGCACAGCGCGCGACGGGCCGCCGCCGAGGCCGAGGCCGCCGCCCCCGACACCGCACCCCACCTCCTCGGCCGGGTACGGCGCACCGTGCGCGGCACGGTCGATCACCTGGGCATGCGCGGGGCCGGACTCCCCCACTGGGCCACGACCGCCGTCACCCCCGAACTGAGCACACTGGTCACCGCCCTCGCGGAGGCCGACGGCTGGGACGCCGCCCACACCGTGCTCGTACGGCACCGCACCCTGCTCACCGATCCCGCCGCCCCGGCCGCCGCCACCGCGCTGGCCGCGCTGTTCCCCGGCGACAGCACGGCGGAGGCCGTCCGTGTCTGGGCCGGCGACATCGCCCGTACCGGATTCGACGCCGCCGTGGCCTCACTGGCGGAACAGGCCGCCGCCGCGCGGGCGGTGTCCGCGTGGCTGGCGGTGACCGCACCGGACGCCGTCGTGGACCACCTGGAGGCGCACGCCGACGAACTGACCACGGGAGCGGTCCTCGACCTGCTCGCCGCCGACCCGGACCACGAGGCCCGGCTGGCCGTGCTGCGGCTGACCGAACGGCTCACGACGGACGGACTGCGCGACGCCCTGGCCGATCCCGACACCGCGGCACGCCGGGCCTTCGACGACGGCGACCTCGACCTGCTCACCCACCTCGCCTCCGCCGTCCCGGACCTGCTCACCCGGCCCGGCATCGGCGAACTGACCGCCGCCGTTCTGCTCGTCGCGCACGGCCTCCCGGACGCCGGCCTGGACACGGGCCGCCGACTGGCCGAGGAATCCCCGCACCTGCGGCGCCGCGCCTACGCCGTCCACCTCCGCACGCTGGCCACCGCCGCGGCCACCGAGCAGGACCGGGAGGCGTTCACCCGGCTGGCGGCCCTGATGGAACCGGACGCGCCGCACCCCGCCGCATGACGGCGGACCGCCCGGTACGCCCCCAGCGCTTCCGGCACCCCCAGCACGCACCGATCCCCGAGGAGCGCAGTTGTCCGACCGCCTTCAGGTGCTCACCGCCGTCTACCAGTCGGACCGCGCCGACCGGTCCAGCACCCTCACCGTGGCCCTCGCCACCATGGGCCTCGCCGTCACCTACGTCGTGGGCACGATCGCGTTCTACGACAAGCTCGACCTGCTGGGCTGGGCGATCGGCCTGCTGCCGTTCCCGCTGGTGTGCGTGCTGGCCTTCCAGGCCCATCTGGTCAACCTCGCCGCCGTCCGGGCCCGTTCCATCCTCACCCTCGAACGGGCGCTGCTCGACGCCGTCGAAGCCGAGGCTGGCCCCCGCCTGGACCGCGCCGTCGTCGGAGCCACCGCGGGCGAGCGGGCCTCCAACATCCACACCGCCACCCGGTGGCAGCGGGCCGTCGTCCTGATCGCCTACGCGGGCGCCGGCCTCGTCCACGTCGCGTACATCGTCCTGATGCTCGTCAAGGCCGCCCGGCACCTCTCCGCCTGGACCGCGCTCCCCGCCGTCTGCTACGCGGCCCTCCTGGTCCCCGTCGTCCTGGCCTGGCGGCGCAGCGTCGTCGACCTCGACGTGGACGCGACCGCGACCCGTCCGACGTGAGACGCGGGCCGTGCACCGGGGCGGCATTGCGGCGAAGGGCCCGACGCCTCGGCGTGCGGGCCCTTCGCGGTGCGGGGGCGGATCAGGCCGCGGCGGACGGGGACGGCTGCCGCTCGGCGTCCTGGAGCCGTTCGATCAGCGAGGCACGGGCCCGGGCCACCCGTGAACGCACCGTTCCCACCGGGCAGTCGCCGATCCGTGCCGCCTCCGCGTAGGACAGCCCGAGCACCTGGGTGAGGACGAAGGCCTCGCGGCGTTCGTCGGGCAGACCGGCCAGCAGGGCGGCGAGCGCGATCCCGTCGTCGAAGCCCGGCAGACCGCGCGGCTGGGCCCGTTCGGCCGCCGACTGCCAGTCGTCGGTGTCGCTCAGGCGCGGCCGGGCGGCTGAGTACCGGAGGCTGTCGATCACCGCGCGCCGGGCGATCGTCAGCAGCCAGGTGCGGGCCGACGAGCGGCCCTCGAAGCGGTGCAGGCTGCCGAGCGCCCGCAGGAAGGTGTCCTGGGTCAGGTCGTCGGCGGACTGGGGATCGGCGCCGAGGCTGGTCACGAACCGGCGCACGTCCCGGTGCAGGGCACGGACGAGGAGGTCGACGGCCTCGGTGTCACCGGCGCGGGCGGCGAGCGCGTAGGCCGTGGCGGGATCGTCGGGCCGGGTGGGCGGGGCAGGAGCGATCATCGGGCGTCCTTCTGGGGAGTCCGGACCGGCGGCGGACGGCGGCGGGTCCGGTGACGGCGTGCGGCGACGCGCGGGAGAGGGATGCGCGACCGCACGAGGGCGTACGGCCGACGCCCGACACCGCGCGGGACCGGGCAGGCCCCGGCGCGGCATCGGGAAACCGGCTGTCAGACGACAGCGGTCCCCGCGGGCGGCCCCCGGGACGTGATGACGTGGACGAGGACGGGACGGCGCGGCACCCGGACGGACCGTCCGCGTCGGGCGCCGACGCGTGGCCGGCGGGAGGCGGCGCGCGGCGGGAGCGGCAGGCGCAGCGGCGCGACGAGCCAGCCGGCGAGCGCCCGCAGGATGCGGAAGGCGGCGCGTTCGCCGCACGCGAGCCACAGCCCGCACAGCAGCGCGGCCAGCGCGTGGGCGGCGAGCATGCCGGTCGATGACATGCCCGCCATGTCGTGGCCCGAGTGGCCGAGGCCGGCCATCGGGTCCGGTGTCGCGCCGGCCGCCACGGCGTGGTGGTGTGCGGCGTGCGCGGCGGGGTGCGCCGGGTACGGTCCGTGGGGCCGCACCACCGGGACGAGCAGGTACCAGCAGTGCAGGACGGTCTGGGCGGCCATCGTGACGGAGACGACCAGCGCGAACCCGCGCTCCCGCCCGGTCAGGAACCACGCCCCGCCGCCGGCCCCCACCACCGCGGTGCCGATGGCCCACCAGGGCACGACACACCCCGACACCATGCCGTGGCCGGTGGCCGCGAGCAGCGCGCACACGGCCGCGAACACCGCGGCCCGCGACGCGCGCAAGCACCACCCGGTCGTCATGGCGAGCTCATCCTCGCATCGGTGCCTCTCGCGTCACGGAGCTCCGGCCGGGTCGGATCGGTCGGCGGCCGAAAACCACTCCATCGGTCAACTCGCCGTACTAACAAGGAACTTGAGGTGAGGCCGCCAAAACCGACTGCCCATGCTGGACCGGGTCCTGCGTCGTCGTCAACAGCCGGGAACCACACGGCGGGGACGCCCGACTACTCCGAGGACGGTGAGCGACGGGAGTTCACGACCGGGTCCCACGGGGTCCAGGAGGAGGCCGAGCGTCATGAAGTGGTACGAGGACGACTCCCTGTGGTCCGACTTCGCGCCCACCATGTTCTCCCCGGCCCGCGCGGAGGCCGCCGCCGACCTGGTCGCCGGTTCGCCCCTGCTGGACTTCCCGCCCGCGTCCCGGGTGCTCGACCTGTGCTGCGGCCCCGGCCTGTTCCTCGTGCCGCTCGCCGCCCGGGGCTTCGACGTCACCGGCGTCGACCTCAGCGGGACGATGCTGGAGCGGGCCGGGGAGGCGTGCGCGCTGGCACGGGCCGACGTGCGGCTGGTGCGCGCGGACATGCTCGCGTACACCGCGCCCGAGTCGTTCGACGTCGTCCTCAACGTGTACACGTCCTTCGGGTACTTCGACGACCCGGACGACAACCTGACGGTCCTCCGCAACGCCCACGAGAGCCTCGCCCCCGGCGGACGGCTCCTCGTCGACGTCATGGGCAAGGAGGTGCTGGCCGGCTGGATCGGACGCCCCCAGGCCGTCGACCTGCCCGACGGCTCGTACGTCGTCCAGCGCGACCACGTCCTCGACAGCTGGCGCCGGCTGCGCACCGACTGGACGCTGGTGCGCGGCACCTCGGCCCGCACGGCGTCCCTGACGTCCCACCTCTACAGCGCCGCCGAACTCCACGACCTGTTCGTGACCGCCGGATTCACCGGGGTGGAGTGCTTCGGCGGCTTCGACGGCTCCCCGTACGACCACCGCTCCCGGCGACTGATCGTCCGCGGCTGGAAGAAGTGATCCGGCCCGCCCGCCCCGCAGCCTCTTGGAGGACCGGTACGACATGCCCGCGCCCCACGAGAACCCGGACTCGCCCCACGACGTCGCCACGGCACCCCGGCCGCCCGCGCACCCCCCGTGGCCCGCGGCCACCCCGAGCGCCGTCGCGGCGGCACCCGTCCACGAACACATCACCGAGGCGATCAAGGCGCCGGCCCTGATCCGGCTCGGCCGCGACGTCGTGCTCGCCCGCTTCGAGACCATGAAGGTCTACGCCGCGCTCGGCGCCGTCCGCGCACTGCTGCGCCGCGGCCGCATCACCCCGGGGCAGACCCTCGTCGACAGCTCCAGCGGCATCTACGCCCTGGCGCTCGCGATGGCCTGCCACCGCTACGGCCTGCGGTGCCACATCGTGGCGTCCACCACCGTCGACGCCGTCATGCGCGCCCAGTTGGAGGTGCTGGGCGCGACGGTCGACCAGATGCCGCCGTCCCAGGACCTCAGGCTCGACCAGGAGCGCCGGGTACGCCACGTGCGCGAACTCCTCGCCGCCCGCCCCGACTTCCACTGGATGCGGCAGTACCACGACTCCGTCCACTACGCCGGGTACCGGGAGTTCGCCGACCTCGTCACCGGCACCCTGCCCGAGGTGCCCCTGACCGTCGTCGGCGCGGTCGGCACCGGCGCCTCCACCGGCGGACTGGTGCGGGCCCTGCGCGAGACGGGCAGGCCCGTGCGCCTGGTGGGCATCCAGCCCTTCGGCAGCGTGACGTTCGGCAGCGAACGCTTCAGCGACCCCGAGGCGATCATCGCGGGCATCGGCAGCGCCATCCCCTTCGGGAACGTACGGCACGAGCTGTACGACACCCTCCACTGGCTCGACTTCCGCCACGCCATGGCCGGCGCCGTCGGCCTGCTGCGGCAGCACGCCGTCTTCGCCGGGCTGTCCACCGGGGCGGCCCACCTGGTCGCCTCGTGGGAGGCGGACCGCGACCCCGGCCGACTCCACCTCGTCCTGGGCGCGGACACCGGCCACCGCTACGCGGAACGCGTCTTCGCCCGGCACACCGAGGCGGCGGACGCGCGCACCCTGCGCCCGCGCCGCATCGGCGACCTCGACGAACTGCGGCCGCCCTGGTCGGTCCTGGAGTGGGCGCGGCGGCCCGACCCCGCACACTCCGGCCCGGACCGGGACGGCGCCGCGGACGTGGCCCCCGTGGAGGTGACGCCATGACCATCGCGGCCCTGGAATCCCTCTCCTTCGGCCTGGGCCGCATGGCCGAGGCCGCGGCGGCGGCCGGACACGAACTGTGCCTGCTCACGGCCGACCGCTCGGTGTACCGCCACGAACTCGACACCGTCCCCGGCGACGCCCTCACCGTCATCGACGTCGACACCTCCGACACGGCGGCCGCGCGGCGCGCGCTGGCCGCGCTGCCCGGCCTCGCCGGACTGCTCAACACCACCGACACCTGGAGCGTGCCGGCCGCCGACCTCGCGGCCGAGTTCGGGCTGCCCGGCCCCGACCCCCGGTCGGTGCGGCTGCTGCGCGACAAGTACCGGGTGCGCGACCTGCTGCACCGCCGGGGACTGAGCGCGAGCCCCGCGCTGCGCGTCGTCCCCGATCCCGACCGTGCGGGCGAGGTGCTGCGTGCGCTCGGTCCGGCCGTGGTCCTCAAGGACAGTGCGGGCACCTCGTCCCGCGACGTCTGGATCGCCCACGGCGAGGAGGCCCTGCGCCGCGCGCTCCAGGAGGCGGGCCGACGACAGCTGTCGGGACGGTTGTTCGCGGAGGTCTTCCTCGCCGGGCCGCTCTACAGCGCGGAGACGCTGAGCAGCGGCGGCACGACCCGGCTGCTCGGCGTCCTCAGCCGGCAGACGTCCCGGCAGCCCGCGGTCAGGGAGGAGGCCGCCGCCTTCCCCGTCGCGCTGCCGCCCGCGGACTCGGCCGCGATCGAGCGGTGGGTCGGGGACGTCCTGCACACGGCGGGACACCACCGCGGCTTCGCCCACGTGGAGTTCGTGCTCACCGCCGACGGCCCCGAACTGGTCGAGATCAACCGCAGGATCGGGGGAGCACTGGTGGGGGAGGTGCTGTGCCGCTCGCTCGGCACGAACGTGTACCGCGCCATGATGGAGGACGCGCTGGGCACCAGGCCCCGGCTCATGGACGCACCGACAGCGGCCGGCGGCCCCGCCCACGCGTTCGTGCTCGTCTACGCGGACCGGCCGGGTGTCCTCAAGGGCTGGCACGGCCTCGACACCCTCGCCGCCTTCCCCGGTGACGTGCGCTGGTACCCGACGCGGGCGCCGGGCGACGTCCTGGCGCACGTCGGCGACCAGCGCGGCTGCACCGGCATCGTGCTCGCCGAGGCCGCCACGGCGGAACTGGCGCAGCACCGGGCGTGGAGCGCGGCCGTCCAGGTGTGTCCCGTCGTCGCCGGCGATGGACCGTAGCCCGCGGCCCGACGACCGTGGCCCGGGGACCGACGACAGCGGCCCGCGACCCGGCGCACGGCGGTTCACGGGCCCGCAGAGGTTCCTGCTGGCGGGCTCGTTCCTGATCACCCTGGGGAGCTTCGCCGTCCTGCCGTACATGTCGATGCTGCTGCACGGGCTCGGCCTGGGACTCGGCACGGTCGGTGCCGTACTGGCGGTGGCCTCGCTGGTGCAGTTCTCCGGCGGGGTGGTCACGGGGGCCGTCGCCGGGCGCGTCGGACTGCGGGCGACCATGCTGACGGCGCTCGCCGTGCGCACGGCCGGGTTCGCCGTCTTCGTGCCCGGCACGACCAGCCCGGTGCTCGCGGTCTGCGCCCTGTTCCTGGTCTCCTGCGGCGGCGCCCTGTACCTCCCCGCGAACAAGGCGTACCTGGTGGAGGGGGCGGCCGAGGCCGACCGGCCCCGGCTGCTGTCGGCGAGCGGGTCCGCGTTCAACGCCGGCATCGCCCTCGGACCGCCGGCCGCGGCGCCCCTCGTGGTGGGTGCGCCCACGCTCCTGTTCACGTGTGTCGCCGCGCTGTTCGCCCTCGTCGCCGCCGGTCACGCCCTGCTGCCGCAGGCCCCCGACCGGCCGGCGGCGCGGGCCGAACCGCCGGCCGCGGGCGGGCCCCCGCGGCAGGACACCGGTCCGTCGCCGTTCGCCGTGACCGTGCTGAGCGTGTACGTCTTCATGTTCTTCCAGCACTATCTGGCGCTGTACGCCGTCCCACGCACCTCGGCCGTCCACTACGGCGCGGTGCTGGCGGGTTACGCCGGTCTCCTCGTCGTCGCCCAGCCGATGCTCGCGGGGTGGGTCGCCGGGCTCACCCACCGGGACGCCATGCGGATCGGTTTCGGGAGCATGGCGGCCGGCACGGCGGTCGTCGCGCAGGGCGGACACCTGGCGATCGGCGCGGGAGCGGCGTTCATGTGCCTCGGTGAGGTGGTGCTGTTCCTGAAGAACGACCTGGAGGCGCTGGCCCGTTCGTCCGCCGCCCCGGCCGTGGTCTTCGGCAGACAGCGGCTGGCGGCCGGCCTCGGCGCGTTCGCGAGCGCGGTGGTCGGCGGCCAGTTGTACGCGGGCGCGGAAGCCCTGGGCTCGGCACGGCTGTTCTGGCTCGCCGTGTCCGCGCAGGGACTCGTCCTGCCCGTGCTGCTGGCCGCCGCCGCGCGCCGCCGCCGTAGGGGTGCGCGACCGGCGGGAACTTTCCCGGGGGCCGCTCCGACTCCTTCACCGGGGGACCGTGCGCGCCCCCGTGCCCCTCAGCCGAAGCGACGAAGAGGCCGCCCATGACGTCATCACCCGTGCAGTCCCCCTCGGGAGAGGCCGACGACCCCGTCGCCCCCGGCGACGGCGAGGGCGGGCGGCAGCGACGGCCCACCCTGCGCTCGGACCTGCGGGCGTCCGTCCCTGACGGTGTGGTCGCGCTGGTCGTCACCGGGGCCGTGTTCGCCCTGCTGTACCAGCGCATCCGGGCCGGGACGTCCTCGACCGTGACCGTGATGCCGTTCATGGCGGACACCGGCGAGTTCTGGATGTACTTCCTCAGCCAGGCGTTCGGCTGGTCGGCCCTGCTGTGGGCCTGGATCACCGTCGTCCTCGGCCTGCTGCTCTCCGGGCCCCGCCCCGCGCGGCTGCCGCTGTCCGTGCCGCGCCTGGAGCGTCTGCACCGCACGACCAGCCTCAACACCATCGCGCTCATCGTCGCCCACGCGCTGCTGTTCGCCGCCGAACTCGTCTACCAGGACACCGCCCGCTGGCACTCCGCGACCGCCACGGCCTTCGTCGAGACGTTCGTGCCCGGCGGCTACGACTCGGGCACCGGCAGGCTCGCCATCCCCCTCGGCCAGGCGGCCCTCTACCTGGCCGTCCCCCTCGGCCTGCTCTTCTACGTCCGCCACCGCATCGGCCCGAAGACCTGGCGGGTCCTGCACCGCTTCGTGATCGCCGTCTACGTCCTGAGCGTGTGGCACACGCTCCTCTACGGCACGAACGTCTGGTACGACGGCTGGTTCCGCACCACGGTCTGGCTGCTCCAACTCCCCCTGGCCGCCCTCCTGCTGGCGCGGCTGGTACGCCCGGCGCGCCGCTCCGAGGCGCTGCGCGGCCCCCGTGCGCACCCGGGCTCGCCGCTGGGCTGGGCACTGCGGCTGGGCGGTCGCCTGGCCGTGGCCGGGGTGCTCGTCGCGCTGGTCGGTGTGCTCGTCAGCGGTGCCGACGGCGGCCGGACCCAGCCGCCCGCCGACACCTCCTCCAGCCACAACCACGAGTGACGGCGACGCCCCGTGCGCTCCGCTCCGTACGACCGGGGCGGCGGGGCTCAGGGCCGGGGGTCGAGCCGGATGACGGGGAACTTGCGGGGGCCGCGCTTCTCGTACTCCTTGGAGTCGGGCCAGTACTGCGACCAGATGCCGTACAGGCGCTCCCACTCCGGCGAGTCCGACCGTACGACGGTGGTGGTGACCCGGAGTTCCCGGTCCCCGATCTCCACCGTCGTGACCCCCGGGCCCTGCTCGACGTTGGCGACCCAGGCCGGGTCGGCCGGGGCGCCGCCCGCGGACCCGCACACCAGATACGCGTCGCCGTCGACCGCGGCGACCAGCGGATTGACGTACTCGACGCCGCTCCTGCGCCCCACGTGGTGCAGCAGCAGGAGCCGCTTGCCCTCGAACGGCCCTCCCACGACACCCGCGTTGGCGCGGAACGTCTCGATGATCCGCGCGTTCATGTCGGCGACGTCGTCAGCCATCACAGCCCTCTCTCCGTGTCCGTCGGTGCACTCACCGCACACGTCACACTCTCCACCTCAACAGTTGAACAGGCAAGTGTTTGGCCGGGCGGAGTGGGCTCGGGCATGATGCGCGCATGGCGACACGCTGGCTGGACGACGAGGAGCGGGCCCTGTGGATGCGTCTGCAGGCGCTCAGCGAGTGCCTGCCGCCCGCGGTGGAGGCCCAGTTGCGCAAGGACGCGGGTCTGACCCGGTACGAGTACTACGTGCTCGCCGTGCTGTCCGAGGCCCCCACGCGGTCCCGTCTGATGGCCGACCTCGCGGCCGTCACGAACGGCTCGCTGTCCCGGCTGTCCCACGCCGCGGCCAAACTGGAGGCCAACGGCTGGATCACCCGCGACTACGCGCCCGGCCAGCGGCGCTCGACCGTCGCCACGCTGACCGACGCCGGCTGGCGCAAGGTCGTCGAGGCCGCGCCCGGACACGTGACCCGCGTCCGCGAACTGCTCTTCGACCGGCTGACACCCGAGCAGACCCGTGCGCTGCTCGACGCCATCCAGCCCCTGTTCGGCCCGGACGCGCCGCACGATCCCGCGCACTCGTCCTGCGGCCCCGACTGTGAGCCCGACTGTGACGCCGACTGCGGGCGCGAGTGACATCACCCGGCCGTGATACGGTTGAGGGGGTTGGCTTCTACTTTAGAAGTCACCGTCTCCGGAAGGAACAGCCGTGGCGGCCAGGATCAGGCTCGAGGACCGGGAGTGCCCGCTGTCGACGACGGTGGGTGTCGTCGGCGAGTGGTGGACCCTGCTCATCCTGCACGACGCCTTCGACGGTTACACCCGGTTCGACCAGTTCCAGGAGAATCTGGGGATCTCCTCCAGCATGCTCACCACCCGGCTGAAGACCCTGGTCGCCGAGGGACTGCTGGAGCGCAGGCCGTACCAGACCCAGCCGACCCGCTACTCCTACGTCCTCACCGACCTCGGCCGCTCCCTGCGCCCCGTCGTCGTCGCGCTCGCCGCGTGGGGCAACTCCCGGCTGGCGCCCGAGGACCGCAGCATGATCCTCGTGGATTCCGTGACCGGTGCGGAGGTGGAGCCGGTGGTCGTCGACGCCGGCACCGGCCGCCGCCTGGACGACAGCGACGCCTTCGTCTACGCCGCGGGCCCGGCCGCGAGCCCCGCGATGCGCTCCCGCTACGAGGAGCTGGGCAGGGCGCGGTCGGCGAAGGAAGCGGACGACCTCCCGGACCGCGCCGCCTGACGTCACCCCTCCCGCCCCTGGCCTGGCCGTATCTCCGTGCCCGGTGCTGTCCCGCGGAGCGGTCCGGCCAGTTACTGCTAAAGTAGAAGTCAGTAGCTTCTCATATAGAAGTTACTCGACCGGACCACTGTTCAGGAGGAAGACGATGAGGACCTGGTTCATCACCGGCGGCACACCCGGCGGCTTCGGCATGGCCTTCGCCGACGGGGCACTGGAACGCGGTGACCGTGTGGTGCTCACCGCCCGCCGCCCCGAACTGCTGGACACATGGGCACGGGAACACGGCGACCGAGTGCTCGTGCTGCCGCTCGACGTCACCGACAAGCAGCAGATCGGCGAAGCCGTCCAGGCGGCCGAGAAGCACTTCGGCGGCATCGACGTGCTGGTGAACAACGCCGGCCGGGGCTGGTACGGCTCGGTCGAGGGCATGCCCGACGCCGACATCAGGCGCACCTTCGACCTGAACTTCTTCGCCGTGGCCGACGTGCTGCGCGCCGTGCTGCCCGGCATGCGGGCGCGCGGCAGCGGCTGGATCGTCAACATGTCCTCGGTCGCGGGACTGCGCGGTGTCACGGCCTTCGGCTACTACAGCGCCGTCAAGTTCGCCGTCGAGGGCCTGACCGAGGTGCTGCGCGAGGAGGTGGCCCCGTTCGGTGTCAAGGTCCTCGCCGTGGAACCGGGGGCGTTCCGCACCCGCGCCTACGCCGGCTTCGCCGAGGAACGCTCACAGGAGACCGTCGACGCCTATCTGCCCATGGTCGAGTCGGTGCGCGCCGCCATGGCCGGGCAGGACGGCCGCCAGGCCGGGGACCCCGAGCGCGGGGTGCGTGCCGTCATCGACGCCCTCGACAGCGACAACCCGCCGCACCGGCTCCTCCTCGGGAGCGCGGGCTACGACGCGGTGGTGGGAACACTGGAGGACGCGCTCGGCGAACTGCGCGCCCACGAGGCGATGTCCCGCGGCGCGGACTTCCCGCCCGGCGAGTGACACCCGCGCGGGCCGGTGCGCCGCCGCGGTGGGCGGCACGCCGGCCCGCGCAACGGTCCGGACTCCGTGCCGTCCGCGTCAGGCGAAGAGTTCCGGGTGGGCCGAGGCCAGCGGGATCAGCCCGCCCGCGTCGAGCATGCGGACCAGGAATGGGTCCACGGGACGGCCCGAAAGACGGCGGCCCGTGGGGACGTGGGTGACCTCGCCCGCCATGAGGTCCACCCGCAACTCGTCGCCCCGCGCCGCCAGTTCCGTGATCCCCGACACCTCGAGGGCGGGCAGACCGACCTCGAAGCAGTTGCGGTGGAACGTGCGCGCGAAGGACTCCGCCACCACACACCCGATCCCCGTGGCCCGCAGCGCCTTCGTGGCGATCGCGCGCCCCGACGACTGCCCGAAGTGCTTCCCGGCGACCACGATGTCACCGGGCCGCACCCGCACGGGGAACTCGGGATCCAGGTCCTCCAGGACGTGCCGCGCCATCACCTCCAGCGGCTCGAACACATACTGCGGCTTGACCAGCCGGTCCGTCGGAATGTTGTCGCCGAACGTCCAGCAGCGGCCCTCGAAGTTCACACGAGGCTCCCTTCCGCGAGCGTGCCCGCCACGGCCGACGCCGCCACGGTGGCCGCCGACGCCAGATACATCTCGGCCTCACTGCTGCCGTTGCGGCCGGGGAAGTTGCGGGCGTGCGTGGAGACCATCGCCTCGCCCGGCGCCATCGCGCCCATGTTGATGGCCTGGTTGGAGCCGGTGCTCGGCGGGAACCACGTCGCCCCCGCCTCGTGCAGCTCCAGCACAAGACCCTCCCGCACGGCCTCGGCGAACACCTCACGGCTCGACGGCACGATGTTGAACCGCGTCTTTGGATGCACACCGCGCCCGCGCAGGATCCGGGCGGCGATCCTGATGTCCTCGATCCGCCCGCCCCCGTGCCCGCCCAACTCCGCGTACTGCACCGGGCGTCCGGCCACCTCACCGACGTCGCGGATGTTGCCGACCGTCGGCGGACAGGCCACCTGTGGCACCACCTCGCTCACGTCGAAGCCGAGGGTGCCGTGCGCCTCCGCGCCGGCGCCGTCGCTGCGGGGGAAGTCCTCGGGCAACCCGCCCGGCAGCGTCCGTACGAACGCCTCGGTGACCTCGTCCGGCTCGACGTAACTGCACTTCGCGCCCAGGTCCACACAGAGCAGCGGGAACAACCAGCGGTCCCAGAAGCCAAGTTGCTTCACATACGGCCCGGCGAACTCCAGGGCCCGGTAGTTCATCGCGCCCTCCCCGATCCGCGCCGTCAGCCAGAGCGCGACGTCCCGCGGTGTGGTGCCCGGCCGCGGGACACCGTGCAACTCGATCCGCACCGTCTCCGGCACCCGGAACCACGCCTTGCCGTACGGCAGGACCGTCCCCGCGTGCGAGTCGTTGCCGAGGGCCACGGCGAGCGCGCCCAGCGCCCCGTGCACCGGGGTGTGGCTGTCGGAGCCGACGACGATCATGCCGGGCTTGACGAAGCCGCCGCGCACCGCCGCGTGGTGCAGGTTGCCGCTGCCGCAGTCCAGCAGTGTGACCCCGCGGCGCCGCGCCCAGGCGCGGTTGTGCTGGAGCACCGCGGCCTGCCGCTCGGTCGGCGGCGAGAAGTGGTGGTCGAAGACCAGCAGCGTCCGTTCCGGGTGCGGAATGGGCAGGTCCACCTGTTCGTCGTAGACCCGTGAGGTCAGATAGCCGCTCAGGTCGTGCATCAGCAGCCGGTCCACCGTCGCGATCACGATCTCGCCCGGCTCCACCGACGACCGTCCCGCGGCCTTCGCGAGGATCTTCTCGACGAGGTTCATCCCAGCACCTCCCGCGGGTCGGTGATGACACCCCGGATCGCGGACGCGGCGGCCGTCGCCGGGCTCCCGAGATAGATGCTCGACTCGTAACTCCCCATCCGCCCCTGGAAGTTGCGGTTGGCCGTGGACAGCGTGGCCTCGCCGTCGGCCATCGCGCCGCCGCTGCCCGCGCACGCCCCGCAGCCCGCGTTGGTGATCATCGCGCCGGCCTCGATCAGCGTGGTGAGCACACCGCTGGCCGACGCCTTCGCCATCACCGCGGCGGACGCGGGCGTCACCACCAGCCGTACCCCGTGGGCGACCTTGTGCCCCGCCAGCACCTCGGCCGCGATGACCAGGTCGTCGTACTTGGCGTTGGCGCAGGACCCGATGAACACCTGGTCCAGCCTGGTCCCGCTGACCTGGTCCACCCCGACGACGTTGTCCACGGTGTGCGGCACGGCGATCTGCGGGATCAGCGCGGAGCCGTCCAGCCGGACGGTGTCGCGGTAGACGGCGCCCTCGTCGGGCAGCAGCACCTCGTAGCCGTCCGCGCCGACCCCCGCCTCCTCTTCGAGATACCGGCGGGTGATGTCGTCCGGCGCCACGTACGCGTTCTTCGCGCCCATCTCCATGGCGAGGTTGCACAGCGTCATCCGCTCGGAGACCGAACGCGACGTCACGTAGGACCCGCCGAACTCGGCCGAGCAGTAGGTGAGTCCGTCCGCGCCGAGGTCGCCGATCAGCTTCAGCATCACGTCCTTGGCGTAACTGCCCACCGGGAGCTCGCCGTCGATCTCGACACGGACCGACTCGGGCACCTTCACCCACAGCTTGCCCGTCACCCAGGCCGCCGTGATCTCGCTGAAGCCGACCCCCGTGCCGAAGGCGCCCAGCGCGCCGTAGATGGTGGAGTGGGAGTCCGTGCCGATGACGAACTGTCCCGGACGGATGAGGCCGTTCTCCATCAGCACGATGTGCGCGATGCCCGCGTTGACGTCGTAGAAGTTCTTGATGCCCATGCGGTCGGCGAACTCCCGGCACAGCCGGTGGTCGGCGGCCGTCTTGGCGTTCATGGCCGGTGAGATGTGGTCCATGACCATGGCGACCCGGTCGGGGTGGTAGAGCCGGTCGGTGCCCATGCGCTCCAGGGTGCGGATGCAGCGCCAGCTCGCCGTGTGGCTCATGTACAGGTCGGGGTAGGCGTCGACGATCCGGCCGGGGGCCAGGTCCCGTTCGCCCGAGGCCCGCTCTATCGCCTTCTGCGCGAAGGTCCGGGGTGCGGTGCTCATCGTGCCGTGCTCTCCTTCACCTGCGCGGAGCCGCGCATGAGATGGGGGATCAGCCCGCCGTCGGCCAGGATGTCCTTCAGACCCTGCGGATACGGCGCGAAGCCGAAGGTCCGCCCGGCGGCCTCGACGGTGCCCTCGTCGTAGTCGACCCACACGTCGCCCTCGCCGCCCGCCGCCGTGAACGCCGCGACGGCCTCGGGCGACTCGACCGCGACGAGGCCGGTGTTGATGGCGTTGCGGAAGAAGACCCGCGAGAACGAGGCGGCGACGACGGCCTGGACGCCCGCGCCGATGAGACAGGTCGCGGCCTGCTCCCGGGCGCTGCCGCAGCCGAAGTTGCGTCCCGCCACGACGATCCTGCTCCGCCGCAGCCGGCGCTGCGTCTCGGGGCCGAGCGGTTCGAAGGCGTGCTCGGCCAGCTCCGCGGGATCGATGCTGACGAGGTAACGGCCGGGAATGATCACGTCGGTGTTCACGCTCTCCCCGAAGGGGATGGCGGGACCGCCGACCCGATGGGGTGCGCCTGGTGCCTGGGGACCGGTCATGGGGATGTCCTCTCCTGCTGTCGTCCGGGTGCGGTCGGGGCGCTCCCGGCTCACGGGCTGGTCTCCTCCAGGAACCAGTCCGTGGGCACCTCGTGCCCCAGCCCCCGTTCCTCGGCCAGCCGCAGTGCCCGCGCGCACACCGCCGCGAACTGCACCCCCATGCCGGTGTTGTTGGCGAACACCGTGATGTCGTCCCGGGAGGTGCGACCGGGCGCCTCGCCGAGCAGCAGCTCACCCAGCTCGCGGATGTCGTCCCAGGCCAGCCGCCCGCGCTCGACCGGGCCGAGGATGTCGAACTGCTTGTCGTGATGGACCTGTTCGCGCGAGAGCACCACGATCCGCGCGGCCCGGTCGAACGTCGTGTCGTCCAACTCCCGCCGGGTCGCCGTGCCGTCGGGCGAGGTGATCGACGTGACGTGCGTGCCGGGCTCCAGCCAGGCCCCGTCGAAGCAGGGCTCCATGGCGGCCGTCGCACAGGTCACGATCTGGCAGCCGGCGACCGCGTCCCGCCGCTCCGACACCGCCACGACCCGGCGGCCGGTGCGCTCGCTCCACGTCTCGGCGAACGCCTCCCGGTGCTCGGGGGTCGGGCTGTACACCCGTACCTCCTCGATCTTCGGCCGGACCAGCAGCAGCGTCTCCAGGTGCGCCTCCGCCTGCCAGCCGGAGCCGAACATGCCCGCCACCGTGGCGTCCTCGTTGGACAGCGCCTCGATGCCGAGCGCGGAGGTCGCGCCCACCCGCATCTTCTGCACGAAGCTGTCGTGCAGGATCGCCAGCGGCTCCAGGGTGGTGAGGCTGTAGAGGGTGACCAGCCCCACGTACCGGTCGCCGGGCGCCGCCGGGATCAGCCGCCGGCGCCGCACCCCGCTCGGCAGGGTCTCCACCCCCGCCATGTCGGACGTGATGCGCAGCGCCCACACCCCGCTGGAGACGTTGCCGCCCTCCTGCGACTTGAAGCGGAAGCCGAAACCGGGCCAGCGGTCGTCCTTCACGGGGAAGTACGTGTGGTTGCGGGGCCGGTTGGCGCCCTGGCCGCGCACCAGCTCCCGATAGGCGGTGCCGAGTGTGTCGAGGCACTCCCGCGCCGTCAGCACCTGCTGGATGTCGTCGTTGGACAGGATCCTCACCGTGCCGCCTCCACGTCGTTCCGTACGGAGGCGCCGGTCAGCACCTCGCAGCCCCCCGCGGTGACGAGCACCGTCTCCGCCACCGCCGCGTAACCGTCCGTCCCGAAGAGGACGTCGACGGTGAGCGCGACCACCGCCCCGGCCGCCGGCGGCTCGGCCGCCCGAGGCCCGAGGTGTTCGCCCCCGGACGCCAGATCCGTCTGGTTCACCAGGCTCACCCGCGCGTCCGTGCCCTCCGGCAGCCGCTTCAGCGCGGGCGCGGCGGCCTCGTTCAGGTCCGTGACGCGCACCCCCGGCCGGACCGCGGCCACCGCGGCCTCCAGCGCCCCGCGCAGCGCGCCCGTCCACGGCGCCCCGCCCACGAGCCGCGAGACGTGCAGCCAGCCGGTGCGGTACTGCCCGGTGACCTGCACCGTCACCACACCGTCGGGCGCCGCGGGGACGTTCACCTGCACATCGAGGAAGCCCGCCCCCCGGACCACCCGCTCCACCGTCGCCGTACGGGCACGCACCCCGAGTCCGTCGGTGCCCGCCGCGTCGGCGGCCCGCGCGACCACCGCGCCGCCCTCCCGCAGCAGGGCGAGTTCGTGCGCGGACACCACCGCGCGGCCCGCCCGGACCAGACCCGGCAGCTCCCTGACCCGCAGGCCGGGCAGTGCCTCGCGCACCTCGTCGGCGACCGCGGCCGGCCAGCGCTCCGCGTCCACCAACCCCACCGTGCCCGACGGCAGTTCACCGAGGACCCGGGTGACCAGCGCACCGAAGCTCCGGCCGCTCTCGATGCGCTCCACCACCGACGTCCGCCGCATCCACGGGTGGACCCGCGGCGACAGCTTCGTCAGGAACACGGGCGGCCCCTCGGCGGGCACCGCGAGCACGCCCTCGTTCCAGTAGACGCACAGATTGGTGAGGTAGGCGATGTCGTCGGAGGCGAACACGTCCCCGTAGACCAGGGCGACGTCCACGCCCTCCTCGGCCATGCGCCGCCGCACCCCCTCGGTACGGGCCCGCCATTCGTCCTCCGGCACCTCGGCCGGGTCCAGCACGACCAGTCCGCGTTTCACGCCGCGGCTCCCTTCAGGCCCTTGGTGGAGTGGAACAGCCTGCGTTCGGTGGGGATCAGCACCTCGCAGCCGTTCGCCGTCACCCGCACCGGATCGCCCAGCACGTGGTAACCGGCCAGGGGCGTATAGGTGTTGGGGTGGATGATGAAGACCGCGTTCTCGGGCAGCACGGTCTCGTTGCCCTCGATGATCGGGGTCTCGTCCAGGTGCAGCCCGTGCCCGTGACCGCGCACCCGGGTGTACTGGGACGTGCAGTACTCGCCGTAACCCCACGCCCGGAACACGTCGTTCTGCGCCTTGGCCACGTCGTGCGCGGTGACACCCGGCCGTACGGCCGCCACGCCCGCCGCCACGGCCTCGTCGAACAGCTCGAACGACCGCCGCTGTCCCGCGTTCGGCTCACCCACCACGGCGGACCGGCAGATCTGCAGCCAGTAACCGTCCATCTGCGGTGTCAGCTCGGTGCGCACCATGTCACCGGCCGCCAGCACCCGGGGCGAGGGCGCCGTCATGCCACGCACCTCGTCCTTGCCGGAGGCGATCAGCATGAAGTTGTCCTCGGCGCCCAACTCCTTGATGCGGGCCTCGACCTCGGCGACGATCCGGTACTCCGGCAGCCCCGGCTCCAGCACGTCGACGAACGCCTGCCAGCCCGCCGCGCACACCTGGGCGCTGCGCCGCATCCTGGCGAGTTCCCAGTCGCTCTTGACCAGCCGCACACGGTCCATCAGCGCGGTCGCCGAGACGAACTCGGTGCCGGGCAGGGCCGTGCGCAGCGCGTGGGCCAGCATGCCGGGGAGCAGTTCGAGATGGGCGACGCCGACCCGTCGGGGCCGCAGCTCGCGCAGCCGGCCGACGAGCGGCGCCGGGTCGAAGGCGTCGAGCACGGCGGAGTGCTCCACCCAGCCGCTCCGGGCGAGTTCGGGCAGGTCGGCGCGGCGGGTGGTGAACGCGGCGCTCCCGCCCTCGGCGGGGAACAGCACGAACGACGAACTGCCGGACAGCCGGGCGTCGGTGAAGTAGCGGACGTTCTCCCTGCGCCAGCCGGGGCCGTACGCGAGGAGGGCGTCGAGTCCTTCCTCGGCCATCGCCGCGCGCACCTTGCGGTGGCGCAGCGCCCGTTCCGCCGTGTCGTCGGGCGGCGCGGGGGCCGAGGGGGTGGTTCCTGCGGTGGGGACCGTGGTCATGTTTCGCCTGCCTGTTCTGTTGCCTCTTCTGTGGGCGTGGTCGGGCGACGACGTCAGGGGGCGACCGGTGGTGAGGCGGTGGCCGTGCGCCCGCGGGGCGCCTCCGGCGAGCGCGTCTGCATCAGCTGGGCGATCTGCTCGATGGTCCTGCCCCGGGTCTCCAGCGTGGCGAGCAGTCCGGAGACCCCGGCCAGCAGCGAGATCACCGCGAACAGGACGAAGAAGACGTAGCTTCCCGAGCGCAGTGCGAGGACCCAGGTGATGACGCTGGGGATGACGAGCCCGCCGACCTTCTGCCACGCGGCGGCCCAGCCCAGGCCGGTCGCCCGGTTGACCGTCGGGTACAGCTCACTGGCGTAGACGAACAGCGTGCTGCCCGCGAAGCCGCTGCCGAAGAACGTGGCGACGCAGCCCAGGACGACGACGGGCGCCGTACTGTCCGCCGCTCCCCACCACAGGCAGAACGCGCCGCTGAGGACGAAGGAGACCCCGATGGTGAACCTGCGCCCCACCCGCTTCGCCGTCTGGCCGGCGAGCAGGGCGCCCGCCACACCGCTGGCCGTGATGATCGCCGTATAGGTGAGACTGCCGAGCAGGCCGATGCCCTTCTCCTTCAGCACGGACGGCAGATACGTGGACAGGCCGTAGAGGAACGCGCCCGCGCACACCTCCATGAACCAGAGGGAGAGCGTGAAGCGCAGATAGCGGCCGGAGAGCAGGGCCCAGACGGAACCGCCTCCCTGCCGGGGCACGCCCGAGGCGGGCGCGAGCGGCGGAGGCGACGGGGGAGCGGCCGGGACGGTACGCCCGGGTGTGCCGTGGTGCGTGCTGAGGGAGGCGACGACCGCCCGCGCCTCGGCGTGGCGTCCCTTGCGCACCAGGTAGCGCACGGACTCCGGCAGCACCATCACCATCACGGCGCTGACCAGGACCGGCGCGATGCCTATGTAGAACATCGTCCGCCAGCCGACCGCGGGCACCACCGCCGCGCCCACGAGCGCCACGGCGGGCAGTCCGACCAGCCAGGCGGCCGTGGCCGCCGTCACCAGCGGAGCACGGTGCCGGGACGGTACGAACTCGGTGATGTACGGCAGCACCACCGCGATCTCGGCGCCGAGTCCGATGCCCTGGCAGAACCGGGCCGTCATCAGTGACTCGTAACTCCAGGACAGCGCCGCCAGGATCGAGAACCCGGCGAAGACCAGCAGGCACAGCGCCAGCGGGAACTTGCGGCCGAGCCGGTCGGAGACGATGCCGACCACCGCGGCGCCGACGAGCATGCCGAGGAACAGCGCCGACGTGAGATGGGCGGCCTGATTTCCGGTGAGGTGGAAGGCGGCGATCACCCCCGGCAGGACGACACCGGTGGTGTTGATGGCAAAACCGTTGAGGAAATGGCCGGCCAGTGCCGTGCCGTAGATGACGCCGTGCCGGCGCGTGAACTCCGAATGGTCGAGTGCGGCCAGGAGATCACCGGGGTCGTGGGAATTCCCCGCGTCCGGGATTTCACCGATCTGGTCGGTGCCCGTGTCGGAAGTCGTCGGATTCGTCTGGGCCGTGCGTTTGTCGTTCGTCACGAACGATGCCACCTCCTTGTGGCGTACGCCCCCCGCTTATCCGTCGTCCAGATTCCGCTGGACGTCCGCGTACAACTGCTGAAGCGCCGGCAGGACTTGGTCGATGAGTTCCTGCGGCATGGCTGTGGTGAGTTCCGAAGTGAACTTCGTCAGCGCGCGGTCGGCCGCGTCGAGCGCCACGGCGCCGGCCGGGGTGAGGGCCAGACGCATGGTGCGGCGGCTGGTCTCCGAGGGGCCTCGGGTCAGAAGTCCCTGGGTGACGAGTTTGTCGACGCTCTCCGACATGGTGGAGAGATTCCTGCGCGCGAGTTTCGACAGGGCCGTGAGCGAGGTGTGTCCGCCGTTGACCCTCGCGAGAATGCGGTACTGCCGGATCGTGAGCGGTTGGGGCAGCGCGGCGAGGATCTCCGTCTGCAGTCGAGTGAGACGTCCACCCAGTGCGAGGAGCACATCTCCGAGGGTGTCGCCGGCCTCCGAAAAGGGGTTCTCCGTCATTGATTAGGTCCCCGTACTGTGCGGTACCCGAAGTGTTGCGGTGCAATGAAGCTACAACCGGCCCGTCGAGCCGGACAAGGGGTCGTTTCCAAGATTCTTCGGGCCCGACGGCCGGGCACCGCGCCCTCGCGGGTTTGAGGCGCGCGTTCCGGTCAACCGGGAAGGTATGGCCCAGTCGAAACGAGAGACAGAACGCAAGTACGCGGCACCCGCGGCCGACGACATCCCGTGGCTGCCCGACATGGCACACGTGGGCCCGGCCACCTCGCTCGCGGACCGCGGCATCCAGGAACTGGACGCCGTCTACTACGACACCGACGACCTGAGGCTGACCCGCACCCACGCCTCCCTGCGGCGCAGGACCGGCGGCACGGACGCCGGCTGGCACCTGAAGCTGCCCCTGCCCGGCGACAGCCGCGAGGAGATCCAGGCCCCACCGACCTCGGCGGACGTCCCCGGGGAACTCCGGGAACTCGCCCTCTCCCGCACCCGCGGCGCCCCCCTGCGCCCGGTCGTGCGCATCCGCTCCACCCGCAGCCTGCGGCACCTCCTCGACGCCGAGGGCGACGTCCTGGCCGAGCTGAGCATGGACGCGGTCCGCGCCGACTCGCTGCTCGACGACGGCGGACACGCGATGTGGACGGAACTGGAGGTCGAACTCGGCGACGACGGCACCCCCGACCTCCTCGACGACATCGAGAAGGTGCTGCACGAGAACGGCGTCGACCGCGCGCAGAGCCCGTCCAAGGTGGTCCGCGCCCTGTCGGAGACGACCCCCGCACCCGCGGCGACCACTGCCGCCCTGGTGGGGACGCCCGACGAGAACACCGCGGCCGGCACGGCGGGCGACCACGTCCTCGCCTACGTGGACCACCTCGTCGGCGCGCTGATCGAACTGGACCCGGCCGTGCGGCGCGGCGCACCCGACGCCGTGCACCGGATGCGCACCACGACCCGGCGGCTGCGCGGCTGTCTGCGCTCCTACCGGTCCGTCCTCGACCGGGGGACCACCGACCCGCTCCGCCGGGACCTCAAGTGGCTCGCCGGGGAACTCGGCGACGAACGCGACCACGAGGTACTGGTCGAGCGGCTGGCCTCCGGAGTGCGGGAGCTGCCCGGCGAACTGGTCCTCGGGCCCGTCGCCGCACGCCTCCAGGCATGGGACGCGGCCCAGGGCGCCGAAGGCCGCCGACGCACCCTCGCCGCCCTCGCGGCACCCCGCTACCTGGACCTCCTGGAACGGCTCAACACGCTGACCGATACCCCGCCGCTGCGTCCCAAGGCGGCGGGCAGGCCGGAGAAGGTGCTGGTCAAGGCGGTCCGGAAGGAGTACGGCAGGCTGGCCGCGCGGATGGACCGGGCGCTCGGCATGCCCTCCGGGCCCGAGCGCGACGCCGCGATCCACCACGCGCGCAAGGGCGCCAAACGGCTCCGCTACGCCGCGGAGGCCGCCCGCGCCGCCCTCGGCGGCCCCGTCCGCCGCCTCGGCAAGCGGGCCAAGGAGGTCCAGCAGGTGAGCGGCGCCCAGCACGACGGTGTCGTGGCCCGCGGTGTCCTGCGCCGGCTGGCCGTCGCCGCGCACGCGGCGGGCGAGTCCGGCTTCACCTGGGGACTGCTGTACGGCGAGGAGCGGGCCGCGGCGGCCGTACGCGAGCGGCAGCTCCCCGAGGCATGGGCCCGCGCCCGGGATGCCTCCGGACACAAGGCCCTGCGGGGCTGAGGCTCAGGGGGCCGTCACCGTCCGTGAGTGTTTGGGCGCCCGAACGGCGGAAACCCGGGCATCCGGCCGTGGCACACACGGCAAGGAAGCACGGAAGCAGAAGATGGAAGAAGCAGAAGGAAGAAGCAGAAGGAAGATGACATCAGTGACGTCGCACGTCAGAGAGACCGTGGGCGAGGAACCGCTCGACACCGGCTGGGCCAGGGCCCACCGCAGCGCCGAGAGGGGCCCGCGCACGTGGGTCCCGGCCGTCGACGACCCGAAGACTCCGGTCCCCGCGGACCCGGACCGGGAGAACAACGTGGTGCGCGGCGAGGACTGATCCGTCCGCGCCATCCGTCGCACGGGCTCAGGAGCCGTCGGCGTCCGTGTCGGTGTCGAGCCGGGCGGTGCGCTGGGCGTCGTCGTAGGCGAGGAGGACGGACAGGAGCGCGGCGACCGTGAGCCCCATGCCCGCCTCGGCCGGATGCCGCAGGACCTTGTCCGGCTGGATCCGGTACGTGTTGCTGCGGCCGGTCCTCGTGTGCGACAGATAGCCGTCCTGCTCCAGATCGGAAATGATCTTCTGGACGGCGCGCTCCGTGAGCCGGCAGTGGGCGGCGAGGTCGCGGATGCGCACGTGGGGGTTGTCGGCGATGGCCGCCAGAACACGCGCGTGGTTGGTCAGAAAGGTCCACGTGGTCCGGTGTTCTGGAAGTCCGTCCATGGCTGAATCCTACGGCGGATGATTCACGTATACAAAAACACGAAGAACATTTCATGTATCTCTTGACGTGCGTCGCCGTAGGGAGGAGCGTGGAGGGAGCAGGCGGAATCTTCAGGGGAGAGGCAGCCATGCCACAGCAGTCGCACATCGCCCGGTCGGGGTCTCCCGGCCCGTTCCCCGCACCCGCCAGGATCACGGACGTCCCCCCGGCAGCGGCGCTCTCGTCCGACGTCCGCGTGGACGGCGAGCGCACGGTCGTCACCCTCCGCGGCGAACTCGACCTCGACGTGGAACGGGAGCTGTACCACGTCCTGAGCACGGCCCTGAGGACATCGGTGCGGGGCATCGACCTCGACCTGGCGGCCGTCGGGTTCTGCGACTGCTCCGGGCTCAACACCCTGCTGACGATCAGGCGCGAGGCGCACCGAAGGTCCAAGACCGTCACCATCGGCGCCGTCGGCCCCGCCGTGTGCCGGACGCTCACGCTGACCGGGTCCCTCTCCCTCTTCACCACCCTGAGCGACCCCGTCGGGACCGCCGACGGCGACGCACCGGAGTGCTCCGAGGACCCTGCCGGGACCGGCGACGCCAAGGTGATCCCGCTGCGCCCCTGACGCCGGCGCCGGGTGCGCCCCGGCGCGGCCGGGGGCATGCATGGGGCGGGCGGGGGTATCCGATCGGCCTGTGGCGGCGGACCTGGAGGGGCGATGGCGGTTCCCAAGACGGTGGTTGCGGTGCTGGACTGCGCCGAACCCGAGCAATTGGCCGAGTTCTACGCGGGGTTGCTGCACGGCGACATCCGCCCGACGGGCGACCCGGACTTGATCGAGGTCGCCGGGCAGGACGGTTCGGTCCTGGCGTTCCGGCGCGATCCCACGTTCATCCCGCCGAGCTGGCCGCGCTCGGAGGGTGCCCAGCAGGTGCACCTGGTGCTCCTCGTCGGGCCGGACGACATGGACGCGGCGGAGCGCGAGGCGGTGAACCTCGGGGCCCTGCCGATGGAGGTGACGGACGTCGGGACGGCACGGGAGACGCGGCTCATGTCCGACCAGGCCGGCCACGCCTTCCTCCTGCGCACCCGGCGCCCCGCGGGGTCGCCCCCGCCGACCGCGACACTCCCGGGCGCCCGCTGACGGCCCGGGACACGGCTACGACTTCTCGCGCACGGTGCGCAAAGGAGGTGGCGCCCCGCACCGCGGCGTGTCGCGCGCCCGCACGCTCTCCGCGCGCCTGGTGCGACCGCGTGTCGTTCGTCGTCGCGAGGGCACCCGGGCATGACCGCGGCCCGACGAGAGAACGAGGTGTGAAGCACATGGAGCGAGGCAGCAACCCGATCAGCCGGCACAAGGACGACGAGATGAAGCACGAGCTGCAAGGGCTTCTGCGCGCCGCCCCGTCCCCGCACGAGGAGGGGAACGACCCGGAACCCCCGGCGGACGATGACATCCGGGTGCACGCGGGCGGCCCCGTGCCCCCGCCCGGCGCCGAGCGCGACCGGGCCTGGGCCACGACGGAGGCGGACTCCCTGCGCCTCGAACTGGCCCGCCACATGGACCGCACCGCCTTCCCGGCCGACCGGCGGCGGGTCCTGGGAACCCTGGAGGCCCACCACGCCCCGGACTCCGTGATCGACGAGGTGCGCGCCCTGCCGCCCGAGGGCAGGTACGCCAACGTCACCGAGGTCGTCGAGGGACTGGGCCACCACCCGACCCGCTGACGTCCGCACCGAGTCGTCGTCAGATACGCCTATTGCTCCGTGGGGGTACGACCGTCACACGTTCGGCGGTGTGTCGGCCGCTCGGCGCGGCCGGTTCGTCCGCGTCCCGACAGGATGGCCCGTGACCGACGGCGTGCGCATCGGAAGACGGACGACTTGTGAGCATTGTCAATGAACCTCGGGGCGCGGTGGCGGCCGAGGACTCGTACGAGAACGAACTGCAGGTCAGGCGCAGGACGCCCGGCAGCGTCGTGGTGAAGTGGCTGACGACCACCGACCACAAGACCATCGGCACCCTGTATCTGGCGACGTCGTTCGCGTTCTTCCTCATCGGCGGCGTCATGGCCCTGGTGATGCGCGCCGAACTGGCCCGTCCCGGCGTGCAGCTCATCTCGAACGAGCAGTACAACCAGGCGTTCACCATGCACGGCACGGTGATGCTGCTGATGTTCGCGACACCGCTGTTCGCCGGCTTCACCAACTGGATCATGCCGCTCCAGATCGGCGCGCCCGACGTCGCCTTCCCCCGGCTGAACATGTTCGCCTACTGGCTCTATCTGTTCGGCTCGTCGATCGCGGTGGGCGCCTTCTTCACCCCCGACGGCGCGGCCGACTTCGGCTGGTTCGCGTACACCCCGCTGTCGGACGCGATCCGCAGCCCCAACGTCGGCGCCGACATGTGGATCATGGGTCTGGCCTTCTCCGGCTTCGGCACCATCCTGGGCGCCGTCAACTTCGTCACCACGATCATCTGCATGCGCGCCCCCGGCATGACCATGTTCCGCATGCCGATCTTCGTGTGGAACGTGCTGCTGACCGCCGTCCTCGTTCTGCTCGCCTTCCCGGTCCTCGCCGCCGCGCTGTTCGCGCTGGAGGTGGACCGCAAGTTCGGCGCCCTCGTGTACGACCCGGCCAACGGCGGGGCGCTGCTGTGGCAGCACCTGTTCTGGTTCTTCGGCCACCCGGAGGTCTACATCATCGCGCTGCCGTTCTTCGGCATCGTGACCGAGATCCTCCCCGTGTTCGCGCGCAAGCCGATCTTCGGTTACATGGGCCTGGTCGCCGCGACCATCGCGATCGCCGGTCTGTCCGTGACCGTCTGGGCCCACCACATGTACGTCACCGGCGGGGTCCTGCTGCCGTTCTTCTCCTTCATGACCTTCCTGATCGCGGTGCCGACCGGGGTGAAGTTCTTCAACTGGATCGGCACCATGTGGAAGGGCTCGCTGACGTTCGAGACGCCGATGCTCTGGGCCGCCGGCTTCCTCGTGACGTTCCTCTTCGGTGGTCTGACCGGTGTCATCCTGGCCTCGCCGCCGATGGACTTCCACGTCTCCGACTCGTACTTCGTGGTGGCGCACTTCCACTACGTCGTGTTCGGCACGGTCGTCTTCGCGATGTTCGCCGGGTTCCACTTCTGGTGGCCGAAGATGACGGGCAAGATGCTCGACGAGCGCCTCGGCAAGATCACCTTCTGGACGCTGTTCATCGGCTTCCACGGCACCTTCCTGGTCCAGCACTGGCTGGGCGCCGAGGGCATGCCCCGCCGGTACGCGGACTACCTCGCCGTCGACGGCTTCACCGCCCTCAACACGATCTCGACGATCAGTTCCTTCCTGCTCGGTCTGTCGATCCTGCCGTTCCTCTACAACGTCTGGAAGACGGCCAAGTACGGCAAACCGGTGGGCGTCGACGACCCCTGGGGCTACGGCCGCTCCCTGGAGTGGGCCACCTCCTGCCCGCCGCCCCGCCACAACTTCCTCACCCTGCCGCGCATCCGCAGTGAATCCCCGGCGTTCGACCTGCACCACCCCGAGGTGGCCGGCCTCGAACACGCCGCGAACCTCGGCCGACGCGACGCGATCGAGCCCGAGGGCGGCGAGCGGTGACCACTCCGAACCGCCCGGACGCCCGGGCGGCCGGGCAGCGCGGCTCGGTCGCCAACGAGGTCGAGGGCTACCTCCTGCTGCACGCCGAACGGGAACAGGCCCGGCACGAGGCAGAAACCCTGTGCGCCCGACTGTCCTGGCTCACCACCGCGCAGGCGGAGGACCTCACCCTCCACTACACCGAGCAGCGCCTCGGGCTGACACGGCAGGCCCTCCAGGTCACCGCCGACCGCGCCCAGCGGCTGCGCGGCGAGTACGAGGCCCGCTACCGGGCCCTACGACACTCCCTCCTCCGCCGCCACGCCGTATACGCGTGCCTCCTGTTCACCGGCGCGGCGGCGACCGGCACGCTGGCCCACATGACGGCCCGCTGAAATCAGGTGCGTCCGGACATCCGGTCGTGCCAGGCTCCGCCGGTGGACCGTGAACAGCTCTCCCGACTTGCCCATGCGGATCATCCGATCGCGGCCCCGCTCGACGACGACTCGGTGCGCCGACTGCTGGAGCACGGTCTGCCGCGTGGCGACGAGCGTGTCCTCGACCTCGGCTGCGGTGGCGGGGAGTGGCTGCTGCGCGCCCTGACCGCGCGTCCACGGCTGCGGGCCGAAGGCGTCGACGTCTCCGGGCGCTCGCTCGACCACGCGCGGCGGGGCGCGCGCCGGCTCGGCGTCCAGGACCGTCTGGTCCTCCACCACCAGGACGCCGCCGGCTTCCCCGCCTCCCACGCCTTCGACCTGGTGCTCTGCGTCGGGGCCACCCATGCCTTCGGCGGCCTCCTCCCCACGCTCGCGGCGGTCCGCGAACACCTGGCCCCCGGCGGCCGGGTCCTGGTCGGCGACGGCTTCTGGGACCGTTAGGGCGTGTTTCGAAAGTAGCGCCGTCCGCCCGGAGGGCGGGGCCCGCGGCGTCTGGTGCGTGCAATCGCAAGGCGGAGGATCGCCCTCGTACT